>NZ_JBEXIM010000025.1:0-80262 GCF_040608575.1 Micromonospora sp. NPDC005171
GTGGGTGCCGGGCGCACCCACCGCGCACGACTCAACCTGGGCGATGTCAACCCGAGGTGCAGGAACGGATCTGCGGGCGGGCGCTGCTGTTGCCGTTGGTCATCGTGGTGAAGCCGAAGGTGTTGCCGCTGCCGTTGGACCGCATGGTCATGACGGTGCCGCTGCTGTCCCAGGTGGCGGTGCCGTTCCAGATGGTGGAGACCCGCTGTGGCGAGGTGATGGCCACGACCACCGTCCACGTGCTGGTGCCGCTGACCGTCACCGACGTGTTGTACCGGTCGCCCCAGACGTTGGTGGTGGTGGCGGTCGCGGTGCAGCTGCCGCCGGCGGGCGGCGGGGTGGTGGTGGGCGGCGGGGTCGTGCCGTCGGGCGCGACCGCGCGGCCGGTGGACGGCGAGATCATGCCGGGGCAGAGGTTGCGGCTGGTCAGGTTGGCCATGATCTGGGGGATCGCGTCGCGGGTGTTCTGGATCCCGTCGTGCATCAGGATGACCTGACCGGCTTGGAGTCGGCTCGCGTTGGCCACGATCTGGCTGACGCTGGCGCCGTTCCAGTCCTGGGAGTCCACGTCCCAGATCACCTGGCGCATGCCCAGTGACGAGGCGACGGACTGCAACGTGGAGTTGGTCTCGCCGTAGGGCGGTCGGAACAGCACCGGCCGGCTGCCGGTCGCCGACTGGATCGCCGAGCTGGTCTGGGACAGGTCCGACTGCATCTGGGCCTGGCTCATCGAGGTCATGTGGGCGTGGTTCCAGCTGTGGTTGCCGACCCACATGCCGGCGGCCACCTGGGCCTGCGCGGCTGACTGGTTGTTCTGGACGTTCTGGCCGACGTTGAACATGGTGGCGCGTACGCCGTTGCTGCGCAGCACGTTCAGCAGTTCGCTGGTGCTGCCGGTCGGACCGTCGTCGAAGGTGAGGCCGACGTAGCCGTTGCAGGTGGCGGCGTTCGACGGGGTCGAGGTGGCCGCGAGGACGACGCCGCACATGGCGACGGCGGTGGCGAGGACGGCGAGCGCCGCGCGCAACCGCCTCGACCACAGGGCCGTGCGGGGGAAGAGCCTGCTCATCTGGTGCCCCTTCGTGCGGGCCCGGACGTGCCCAGGGTTGCGGGCGGCACAGTCCGGACGGGTGTGGATGAGTGGGTAGGTGGAGCCGAGACCGCGACGAAGCCGATCGCATTGACCTCAATGGATCGGAGTATTGCAGCGAGAATTCCAACGCGTCAACAAGTTCCGGAACATTCTCGGAACAACACAGGGCTCCGTTCGGCGGTTGGCCAGGCGCGCCGTGGCCGGAACGGCGCGTCCAGGGCGTTCGATCATGTTGATCGATGCGCGAGCACTCGACATGATCCGGAAAGCCGCCGGAATTATCGACACCCCGTCGCCGAGCCGCCGTCGCGCTGGCCGGACGGGAATAGTAAAGGTTGTGAACAGAAGATGTTACAGTCACTCCGGTCGATATCCGGCTCGGGTTTCGGCCAGTGAGGTCCCAGGAGGGGAGTGATCACATGACGAGACTGCGCGCGCTGGTCGCGCTGGCGGCACTGGTCGTCGCCGGCGGGCTGGCGGCTGTCATTCCGGCCACGGCCGCGTCCGCGGCGGCCTGCTCAGCATCGTGGCAGGCCTCGGCCGTCTACTGGGGAGACGCCCAGGTCTCCCACAACGGCCGCAACTACCGGGCGAAGTGGTGGACCCAGAACGAGGCGCCGCCGGGCACGACCGGCGTCTGGGAGGACCTCGGCGCGTGCGGCGGGGGCACCACGCCGCCCACCGGCGGGACCTGCTCCTACCCGAACTGGACCGCCGGGACCTGGTACGCCACCGGGGCGATCGTGCGGTACACCAACGGTCTCTACTACATCGCCGAGCACGACAATCCCGGGTACGACCCGATCGTCAGCACCTGGTACTGGGAGCCCTACACCTGTGGCGGCCAGCCCCCCACCACCCCGCCGCCCACCAACCCGGGCGGCTTCGTGGTCACCGAGGCCCAGTTCAACCAGATGTTCCCGGGTCGCAACTCGTTCTACACGTACTCCGGACTCGTCGCCGCGCTCAGCGCCTACCCAGCGTTCGCGCGTAGCGGCAGCGACACCGTCCAGCGCCAGGAGGCCGCCGCCTTCCTGGCGAACGTCTACCACGAGACCGGCGGGCTCGTGCACATCGTCGAGCAGAACACCGCCAACTACCCGCACTACTGCGACCCCGGCCAGCCGTACGGCTGCCCCGCCGGGCAGGCCGCCTACTACGGGCGGGGGCCGATCCAGCTCAGTTGGAACTTCAACTACAACGCCGCCGGTAACGCCCTCAACCTGCCACTGCTGACCAACCCGTGGCTGGTGCAGACGGACGCCGCGGTGGCCTGGAAGACCGGTATCTGGTACTGGATGACGCAGAACGGGCCGGGCACCATGACCGCCCACAATGCGATGGTCAACGGGGCCGGGTTCGGTGAGACGATCCGCAGCATCAACGGCTCGATCGAGTGCAACGGCGGAAACCCCGCCCAGGTGCAGAGTCGCGTCACCAGGTACCAGCAGTTCGTCGGCATCCTCGGCGTGTCCGCCGGAGCCAACCTCTACTGCTGATCCGTGGCCGGGCCTCGGCATTCGTCACCGGACGGAGTCGAGGCCCGGCACATCGGCCGCCGGGCCCGGTGGGGGCGGTGGCCGTTTCGGAGCGATCAACCCGTTGACACGGCCGTGCTGCGCCCGGAACTATCAGCGGCAGTCCACCCGTCCCGATCCTCGTTGCTCACGACCTCTCATGACAACGATGTCAGGGCCCTGACCCGCCACCCGCTCCACTCTGCCCAGACGTTCGACGTACTCGACCCGGTTCGAGTCGAAAGGCTCCGTCCCTCATGTCGCATACCCCCCTTGCGCGTCCCCTCTCTCCCCGCCTGATCGCGGCGACGACAGCCGCCCTGCTACCGCTGGGCCTGCTCGTCGCCGCGCCCCTGGCGAACGCCGCCCCCAGCCCGGCGACGCCCGGCAACTTCACCTCCTCGTTCGAGTCCGCCGACCCGCAGCCCGCCACCAGCACCGTGGAGGTCGGCCCGAACGGCAAGCCGGTCCAGGGCAACCTCAGCGGTAAGGTCGCCACCCTGCCCGGCAGCCTGCTCGGCCAGGTCAGCGCCGTGACCGCGAGCGACGAGAACACGCCGCGAGAGATCGCCGCGAACCTCACTGACGACGACCCGTCGACAAAGTGGCTCGTGTTCGCGTCCACCGGCTGGGTGACCTACCATCTCGCCAAGCCGGCGACGGTGCTGCGCTACTCGCTGACCGCGGCCAACGACGCACCGAACCGGGATCCCAAGGACTTCATCGTCCAGGGGTCGAACGACGGCAGCACCTGGACCGACCTGGACAAGCGCGCCGGCGAGAAGTTCAGCGGGCGCTTCGCCACCAGGACGTACAGCTTCACCAACCCGAACGCCTACGCGTTCTACCGGCTCAACGTCACAGCGAACTCCGGCGACTCGCTCCTGCAACTCGCCGACTGGAACATCAGCGACGGCTCGGACGTCCGCCCACCAGCCACCCCCATGGTCAGCGCGGCGACCGCCGGCCCGAACGGCGGCTACACCACGAAGCCGGACGTCGGGTTCACCGGACTGGCCGCGCTGCGCTACTCCGGCGGCGCCGAGGGCAACGGCCGGGCGTACGCGACGAACAAGCTCTTCGACGTCGCCATACCGGTCGGACCGAAGACCCGGCTGTCGTACAAGATCTTCCCCGAGTTCACCAACGGGGACGGCCGGTACCCGTCCACCTACACCGCCGTCGACCTGCACTTCACCGACGGCAGCTACCTGAGTGGCCGCTCGCCCGCCGACCAGCACGGCTACCCGCTCACGGGCACCGGTCAGGGCGCCTCGAAGGTGCTCTTCGCCGACCAGTGGAACCTGGTGCAGGCCGACCTCGGCACCGTCGCGCGCGGCAAGACGATCGACCGCATCCTGCTCGCGTACGACAATCCGCAGGCCACCGCGGAGACCCGGTTCCAGGGTTGGCTCGACGACATCGAGCTGACGGCCGAGCCGGCGTCGATCGACGGCTCGAAGCTGACCAACTACGTCGACACCCGACGGGGCACCAACTCGACGGGCGGCTTCTCGCGCGGCAACAACCTGCCGATCACCGCCGTGCCGAACGGGTTCAACTTCTTCACCCCGGTGACCGACGCGACGTCCGACTCCTGGGAGTACGAGTACCACCGGGTCAACAACGAGGCCAACCTGCCGATGCTGCAGGGCCTCGCGATCTCCCACGAGCCCAGCCCCTGGATGGGTGACCGCAACCAGATGTCCGTCATGCCGGTCGTCGGTGGCGGGCCGCTCACCGGCCAGCCGGCCAGCCGGGCCGTCGCCTTCCGCCACGACGACGAGACGGCGCAGCCGGACCTCTACCGGGTCACGCTCCAGAACGGCCTGATCGCGGAGATGTCGCCCACCGACCACGCCGGGATCATGCGGTTCACCTTCCCCACCGGGCAGCCGACCGGAAGCCTGGTCTTCCACAACGGCACGTTCACCATCGGTACGGACGGCACGTTCACCGGGTGGGTCGACAACGGAAGCGGCCTGTCGGCAGGTCGGAGCCGGATGTTCGTCGCCGGTGCCTTCGGCCGGGCGCCGACGGCGTCCGCCGCGACCTCGGCCACCTTCGACATCTCCGCGTCGCGGGAGGTGACGATGCGTCTCGCGACGTCGTTCCTCTCCGTCGACCAGGCGCGCCGCAACCTCGACCTGGAGGTCACCGGTAAGAGCTTCGACCAGATCCACGCCGACGCCACGGCCGCGTGGAAGGACCGGCTCGGCCGGGTCGAGCTGCGCGGCGCCACCGAGGCGCAGCTAATCAGCATGTACTCGAACCTGTACCGGCTGAACCTCTACCCGAACTCGCAGTCGGAGAACACCGGCACCGCCGCCGCGCCGCGCTGGCAGTACGCGAGCCCGGTCTCGGCGCCGACCGGCGCGTCGACCCCCACCCGGACCGGCGCGAAGGTCGTCGACGGGCAGATCTACGTCAACAACGGCTTCTGGGACACCTACCGCACCGTGTGGCCCGCCTACGCGTTGCTGTACCCGGACGTCGCCGCCAAGATCTCCGACGGGTTCGTCCAGCACTACCGCGACGGCGGCTGGATCGCCCGCTGGTCGTCCCCGGGCTACGCCGACCTGATGACCGGCACCAGCGCGAACGTGGCGCTGGCCCAGGCGTACCTCACCGGGGTGAAGCTGCCCGACCCGCTCGCGGCGTACGACGCGGCCGTCAAGGACGCGACAGTCGCGTCCGGGCGCAGCGCGGTGGGGCGCAAGGGCATCGAGAGCTCCCTGTTCCTCGGGTACACGCCGACGTCGACGGGGGAGTCGGTGTCCTGGGCGCTGGAGGGCTACATCAACGACTACGGCATCGGCAACATGGGTGCGGCGCTCGCCAAGGACCCGGCCACGCCGAAGTCGGAGCGCGCCCGGCTCATTGAAGAGTCGCGGTACTTCCTGGAGCGGGCCCGCAACTACGTCCACCTCTTCGACCCGAAGACGAAGCTCTTCCAGGGCCGCGACGCCGCCGGCAACTTCCTCGCCGGTGACCCGCTGGACTGGGGTGGCGTCTACACCGAGACCAACGGGTGGAACTTCGCGTTCACCGCCCAGCAGGACGGCCAGGGCCTGGCCAACCTGTACGGCGGGCAGAAGGCGCTGCGGGACAAGCTCGACGCGTTCTTCACCACCCCGGAGAACGCCGACCGCCCCGGTGGATACGGCGGTGTCATCCACGAGATGCTCGAGGCGCGCGCGGTGCGGATGGGCCAGCTCGGCATGAGCAACCAGCCGTCGCACCACATCCCGTACATGTACAACTTCGCCGGGGCGCCCGCCAAGACCCAGGAGACGGTACGGGAGATCCTGCGCCGCCTCTACGTCGGCAGTGAGATCGGCCAGGGCTACCTGGGCGACGAGGACAACGGCGAGATGTCGTCCTGGTACATCCTCAGCTCGCTGGGCATCTACCCGTTGCAGGCCGGGTCGTCCGAGTGGGCGATCGGCTCGCCGCAGTTCACCAGGATGACGGTGCACCGCAGCAGCGGCGACATCGTCGTCAACGCGCCGAACAACAGCGCGACGAACGTGTACGTGCAGGACGTGAAGGTCAACGGCAAGAAGCAGCGCGGCGTGTCACTGGACGTGGCGACGCTCGCCAAGGGCGGCACCATCGACTTCCAGATGGGCCCCCGGCCGTCGTCGTGGGGCAGCGGCAAGAACGACGCCCCGCCGTCGCTGACCAAGGGTGACCAGGCGCCGAAGCCGTTGCAGGACGTCACCGGCCCCGGTCTCGGCACCGCTACCGCGACCGGCGGTCAGGACGCGGCGAAGCTGTTCGACGACTCGTCGACCACGCAGCTGACCTTCACCTCGGCGACCCCGCAGATCACCTGGGCCTTCCGCGGTGGCAAGCAGAAGCCGAAGTACTACACCGTCACGTCCGGGGCGGGTGCGGGCGATCCGGCGGACTGGCGCCTGCAGGGCTCCAACGACGGCCTTACCTGGACCACTGTGGACTCGCGCACCGGCCAGGTGTTCCCGTGGCGCAACCAGACCCGGCCGTACTCGATCGACAAGCCGGGACGGTTCCAGCAGTTCCGCCTCGCCGTCACGAAGACCGTCGGCGCCGCCCAGACACACCTCGCCGAGGTCGAGCTGCTCGCCGGGGGTGACCTCGACCTCGGGGGCGGCGACATCGCGGTCACCGCCGCGGACGGCGTGCACGCCACCACCGGCGTAGCCGTCTCGGTGCCGCTGGCCACCGTCACCGGCGGCGACGCCAGCGGCTACCAGGCCACCGTCGACTGGGGTGACGGCACGCCGGTCACCGCGGGCACCGTGACGTTGAGCTCGCGGGCCGTCTACCGCATCGGTGGATCGCACACCTACGCCACGCCCGGCTACCACCAGGCGAACGTCACGGTGACCGACGGCGAAAGCCAGAGCTCCGCGACGGTCGGCGTCGAGGTGGCGTACGCCCCGGCCTCCGGCCTCACCGCCGCGTTCGACACTGTCTGCGTCGGCGACGAAGGGGTCCTGGCGGCGGACTGCGACGCCAAGTCGTGGGCTTACTCGCGGGCCGCCCTGGCGGCGGGTGGCGCCATTCAGGGCCAGGCGCAGCAGGTTCCCGGGACCGGGCTGCGGTTCACCCTGCCGGTGATCCCGGCCGGGCAGCCGGACAACGCCACAGGTAACGGGGCGACTGTCGTCCTCGACCTTCCGCAGGACGCGAAGAGCATCTCGTTCATCGGCGCCGGAACGCAGGGCAACCAGAGCACCACCGGTACGGCGACGTTCAGTGACGGCAGCACGGCCAGCATCCCGATCCAGATGAGCGACTGGACGCTGGGCGGCAACGCCAACGGCACCCCGTCCTACGGCAACATCATCGTGGCCCGGACGGCGTACCGGTTGCAGGGCACCAGCCGCGACGGCGCGCAGCCGTTCCTGTTCGCCACCGCGCCGTACCAGATCCCGGCGGGTAAGACGCTGGTGTCGGTGACACTGCCGACGCAGACCGGCGACCCTCGCTCGGCGGGCCGGATCCACGTGTTCGCCGTGGCCAACGACGGCACGCCCGCTCCGGCGCTGGCGACCGTCGCCCCGAAGGACCAGACGGCCACCGCCGGGCAGGCCCTCGCGGCGAACCTGGGCACTGTGACCGGCGGCGTTCCCGGTACGACGGGCTACCGGGCCCGGGTCCAGTGGGGTGACGGCACGGTTCCGGACGACGTGACGATCGGTGCGTCGGGCGCGATGAGCGGCCAGCACACCTATCCGCGGGAGGGCAGCTACACGGTGCGCGTCACCGCGTGGGACAGCCTGTCCAGCAGCACCGGGTCCTTCACGGTGACCGTGGCCCGGGGCGGGTCGCAGCCGGCGATCGCGGTGTCCGCGTCCGGCACCGTCAGCACCGGTGGCGCGATCACCGTCAACGGCAGCGGCTTCGCCGCCGGCGAGCAGGTGACGTTCAGCGTCGGCACCGACCCGGGCCGGACCATGAAGGTCGCGGCCTCCGCGACGGGAACGGTTCGCGCCTCGGTGCCGACCTCCGGCGAGGCGCAACCCGGCCGGTACGCCGTCACCGCGACGGGCGCGTCCTCGCGTACGCCGGCCACGGCCACCGTCCAGGTGACCGAGAAGCCGGAGGCGCGGACCTACGAGCCGCGGGTGGCGCTGCTGACCACCTCGGGGCCGCGCGGTACGTCGATCGTGCTCGACGGTTCCGGGTTCGCTCCGAACGAGGCGGTCACGATCACGTTCGGGACCGGCCTCGCGGTCAGCACCGTGCGCGCGAACGCTGACGGCGTCATCTCCGGCGCGACGGTCAGCGTTCCGGGTGCGGCGAAGGCGGGCGCGACCAGCGTCACGGTGAACGGCGCCACGTCGGCGACGAAGGTGTCCCGACCGTTCACCGTCACCGGCTAGCACCGCGCCGGGGACAGCGCAGCCGCGTGGGGCGGGCCGTGATCACGGCCCGCCCCACGCGTTTGTCGCGCAACCCGCTGTTAGCGTCGTCTGCCATGGCCGATCACGCGCTGCTCGCCTCGGGGCGCGACGCAGATGTCTACGTGCTCGACGAGTCGCGGGTGCTGCGCCGCTACCGCCAGGGCGGGGACAGCGCGCCGGAGGCGGCGTTGATGGCGTACGTCGGGGCCGCCGGCTACCCGGTGCCCGTGGTGTACGACGCCGAAGGGCCCGACCTGGTGCTCGAACGGCTCGACGGCGAGACTCTCCTGGCGTCGATGCTCGCTGGACGCACCGCCGTCGGCGCGGCCGCCGACCTGCTCGTGGACCTGCACGACCGCCTGCACACCCTGCCGGCCCGGGTCGGCGCCGACCCGGCGGACCGGGTCCTGCACCTCGACCTGCACCCACAAAACGTCATGGTGACCTCGCGCGGGCCGGTGGTGATCGATTGGCGCAATGCGGCCGAGGGGCCGGCCGACCTGGACGTGGCCATGACCGCTCTCATCCTCGCCGAGGTGGCGGTCAGCCCGGACGCGCAGCTCGCCGGTCCTGCCCGGGAGGGCCTTGACGCCTTTCAGCGACGCGCGGAGCTGCCCCGGGCCAGCCAGCTACGGCGTGCGGTGGGCCGGCGTCGGATCGACCCCGCGCTCTCCGCCGTCGAGAAGTCCGCCCTGGGTCGCGCCGCCGCACTGGTCCACACCCGCGCGGGCTGACCCGGCCGTGGCGCCCTGGCGATGGTGGGCGACGCGCTGAACGGGCCGTCCCGGGTCGCGCTTCCGGTCGGGCTCAGCGAGGTGGCAGCAGCGCGTCGACCAGGTCGCGCAGCGGCCCGACCAGGTCCTGTTGGGTGGCGGAACTCAGCGGTTCCAGCTGGATGGACGATCGCAGCACAGCGACTCCGATGCCGGCGGCGAGGACCATCTGGGCGCGGAGCAGGAGCTGTTCGCTGCCCGGTTCGCCGGGACGCCACCCGCGAGCCGCCGCCAGTTGTTCGCTGGAACGAATCAGCACGCCGCGCCGGATCTCGTCGGCCCCCGCGTCCCCGGATGATCGCAACAGCAGTGAGAGCTGGCTCGACAAACCCGCCGCGCCGAGGTCGGCGATGTGCCCGGCGATGGCCTCGGGCACCCGGTCGGCCGGCGTCTGACCTGTCGTTCGGCGCAGTTCGTCGCCTGCGGCGCGCAGGCACGCCTCGAACAGGCCCTCCTTCGACGTGAAGTAGCGGCTGATGAGCGCCACGTTGACGCCCGCGTCGTCGGCGATGTCCCGGACGGTGGTGGCCGCGTAGCCGTCCCGGGCGAAGCGCTGACGAGCGGCGTTGAGCAGGAGTTGGCGGGTCTCGGTCGCGTCCCGACGGCGACGCTGGACCGGCTCGCCTGTGGTGTTGCCGGTCGCGGGGACAGGCGGTTCTGCTGTCACGACGCGTCCTTCCTTCGCTCTGCGGCGGTCATCGGCCTCGGCGTCAAGTAAACATATGTTGACTTTCTGTCGGAGGCAAGTTTCAGCGCAACCGGGGACGTGACGTAAACGACTGTTGACATGGCTCCCCGGCTGCGCATACTGGCTAAGTCAGCAAACGTTTACATCTAGTTCGGGGATCTCATGACCCACACCATCGAGGAGTCGACCCACCTCGGCTCCACGTCCGGCGCCGCCCCGCGCGCCAACAGCACCCTCCTGGTGCTGTACCTGTCGCTGGGCGGCCTTGCGTTCGCGGTGCTGCAGTCGCTGGTGGCGCCCGCGCTGTCGACCATCGGAAGGGACCTGGGCGTCTCGACCGGAGACATCAGCTGGGTGCTCACGGCGTACCTGTTGGCCGCCTCGGTGCTGACGCCCATCCTCGGACGTCTCGGTGACATGGTCGGCAAGCGACGTGTCCTCATCGGCGTCCTCGCGGCCCTCGCCGCGGGCACCCTGCTCGCCGCCCTGGCTCCCAACCTGACCGTGCTGATCGTGGCGCGGGCGCTGCAGGGAGCCGCCGGAGCGATCCTGCCGCTGTCGATCGGCATCGTCCGCGACCAACTGCCCCGGGAGAAGGTCGGCGTCACCGTCGGCCTGCTGTCGGCGATCTTCGGGGTCGGCGCCGGTGTCGGCATCGTCGCCGCGGGCCCGATCGTGGAGCACCTGTCCTGGCACTGGCTGTTCTGGCTGCCGCTTGTCCTCGTCGCCGTCGCGCTGCTCGGAGCCATCTTCGGCATGCCCGAGTCGCGGGTCCGCACGCCCGGGCGACTCGACATGCTCGGCGCGGCCATCCTGTCGGTGTCGCTGGTCTCCCTGCTGCTGGCCGTGAGCAAGGGGCAGGGCTGGGGCTGGGTCGAACCGAAGACCATCGGCCTGTTCGTCCTCGGCGTGGTCGCGATGATCGTGTTCGTCCGGGTCGAGCTTCGGGTACGCGAGCCGCTCATCGACATGCGCCTGATGCGGATCCGTGGTGTCTGGGCCACCGACCTCGTCGCCCTGATCCTCGGTTTCGCGATGTTCGGGACGTTCGTGCTGGTACCGACCCTGCTTCAACTTCCCGCCGCCACCGGGTACGGGTTCGGCAAGACGGTGTCCCAGGCGGGCCTGTTCCTGCTGCCCACCGTCCTGATGATGGTGATCTTCGGTCCCCTCGCCGGTCTGCTGGATCGGCGTTTCGGTCCCAAGGTCCCGATGTTCCTCGGCACTGTCGCGGTCGTCGTCGCATTCGCGCTACCGGCGCTCGCGCACGGCGCGACCTGGCAGGTGCTGCTCTCCGGGGTGCTCACCGGCGCCGGCATCGGCCTGGCGTTCGCGGCGATGTCCAACGCCATCATCGAGAGCGTCCCGGCCGGACAGACCGGCGAGGCGAGCGGTGTCAACACCATCGCTCGCACCATCGGCAGCAGCATCGGCGCGGCCGTCGTGGCCGCAGTCATCACGTCGAACAGCACCCCGCAGGGGCTGCCCACCGACGCGGCGTTCACCGCCGGCTTCTGGGTGTGCGCGGGCGTCGCGGTCCTGGCCGTCCTCGCGGCACTCGCCCTGCCCCCGGCGCGTCGCCGCCACGAACAGGCGGTCGCCGCAGGTGTCGACGACCTTCCGCCCGAGCCGGTCGAGCTGCACCTGCCGCACCGGCACCACTGAGAAGGCGGCCGATCGACCGACCCGCGCGGGCCGTGTCCACTGCTGGTGGGCACGGCCCGCGTCGTCGACGTCAGCTCACCCTGCTCGCCACGCGCCCAGTCGGAGCTGCCAGCGTGTGCCCTGACTGGTGAGCCGGACGATCGCCAACGGCTCCACGTCCAACTGCCGGTAGGTCGCCGTCGGCAGACCCAGGGCGTGCACGACCGCGACCCGGATCACCAGCGGGTGGGTGACCGCTATGACGCGTCGACCGGCGCCGCGCTGCTCGTCCAGCCAGCCACCGACCCGATCCCGCACCGCCGTGACGGACTCACCGCCGTGCGGCGCGGAGTCCGGTGTGGACAGCCAGTCCCGCAGCGCCTGCGGGTGCGTGCCGCCGATCTCGGCCAGCGACAGTCCGGACCAGTCGCCGTAGTCACAGTCGGCCAACGCCGTCTCGATCGTCGGCAGCAGGCCGAAGGCGTCGGCGGTCTGCCGGGCCGCCGCCGCAGGGCTGGACACGCACGTGTCGTTCACGCCGAGGTGCCCACGCCGGTCCGGATCCGCGTGGGCCCGGGCGAGGGCGGCACGCAGGCCACCCTCGTCCAGGCCCTCGTCGGTCCCGCCGAAGCAGGCCCGGCGCAGAGCTGCGGTGTGACCGTGGGCGACCAGCCGGAGGCTGGTGCCGGTCACGTGCTCGGCAGCGCGGCGGCGGCCCGGCGACGCCGCTCGTGGTGCATCAGGGCCGCGAAGAGCAGGCCGATGCCGGTCCAGAGCACCACCTGGGTGCCGAGCGAGGCCAGTCGGAAGTTCCACAGCAGGGTGGCGGGGAAATCCGCCGGAACCTCCTGGAAGGATGGCATCACCACGTACGACACTGCCGTGACCAGCAGGAATCCGCCGACGGCCGCGGCGGCGCGCAGCCACGGCGGCGCCTGGGCGCCGACCGACCGGTAGCCCAGCGAACCGGCCCACACGGCCACCAGCCCGAGCACCACCATCAACAGGTAGGTGACGGTCCGTTGGTTGATGGTGGCCGGGTCGCCGACCGCCGGCGGGTTCGCCGGGTACTTGAGGAACGGCACGATCACCGCGCCGAGCAGCGCCGCGCCGGCCAGCAGCAGGCCCGACCGCCCGTCGTCGTCGCCACGCCGCCGACGGGACAGCAGGACGTACGCCGTGGCCAGCAGACCACCCATCGCCGCCCCGAACAGGCCGGTGGCCAGGAACAGACCGCCGCGCTGACCCGTCCGGCCGACCACTGCGTCCTCGTGATCGTGCGCACCAGCGGCGGGCTCGGCGTGCGTCGCCGCCTCCTCGATGGCGATGGCCGCCTCGACGTGTGGTTCGCCGACGACGTACGCGAACGCCCCGGCGAGCAGGCCGGCGATCAGGCCGGCGAGCAGCCCGCGGACGAGGACGGCGACGAACGGGGGAGCGGTGGTGGTGTTCAGTGGCACGGGACGCCCAGCAGGTGCCGGCCGTCGTGCATCAGCTCGTGCAGGTACGTCCCACTGCGCGACACCGCCCCCTGGTCGAAGGCGACGAGGTACGCCAGCAGGGTGAGCACTGCAACTGTCGCCAGAGCCGTCCACAGCAGACGAGCACTGCCAGCGGGGTGCACCACCGGCTGGCTGGAAGCGGAGCTAGACATGAATACACGAACCTCCCCAGGGATGACGCGTCCCCATCGCAAGGCTGCGGACGACCGAGCGTCCTGGCTCGCGGCCCCCCCGTTGGTGGGGGAACCGCTCACAGTGGCGCGACCGCGCCGGATTCACACCGGCTTCCCTCGCGTCGCCGCAGATAGTGGGTCGACGGTATCGGTGCCGACTCAGGCGGTCAACCCGGACCCGTGCCTCCGAACGCCGGCCCCACCGGGTCGGTGAATGAGCCGGACCGGCCTCAGGCTGCAGGGCAGATTCGTCAGACCAAAAGGTGATACTGCGGCAAGCCGTTCCGCCACTCATGAACCGTCTGTTACCGCTAACATGGTCAACCTGCCAGATCGGCTCTGTGGCCCCGGGTCGACCCGGGGGGTTCGATCAGTGGCAGGGCGGGGTGTGGGATGGACGAATACACGCCAGGACGGGTCCGGTGACGACGGGCGAGGTCGCGCGACGACCGGGCATCGTCGACGCGCATCATCACCTCTGGGTCCGGGCGCGGCACCCACAGCCCTGGATCGATCCGGACACCATGGCCGCGATCGACGACGACTTCACGCCGGTCGAGCTCGCCCCGGCGGCCCGCGCCGCCGGTGTCACCCGGACCGTTGTCGTGCAGTCCGTCGCCGTCCGGTCCGAGACGCCCGAACTGCTCGGCATCGCGGCCGACGACCCACTCGTCGCCGGGGTCGTCGGCTGGGTCGACCTCACCGCCGCCGATGTCGGTCGCCGCCTCGAGCGACTACGGAAGGCGCGGGGTGGCGAACGGTTGGTCGGGATCCGCCACCTGGTCCAGTCCGAGCCCGACCCGACCTATCTCGACCGCACCGAGGTGCGGCGGGGCATCGACGCTGTCGGTGCCGCTGGCCTCGCCTTCGACCTTTTGGTGCGTCCTCGTCAGTTGCCCGCGGCCACCCGGCTCGTCCGTGACCTGCCCCAGGTGCGGTTCGTCCTCGACCACCTCGGCAAGCCCCCGCTCGGGCGCGCCGATCTCGGTGACTGGCGCCGCGAACTGCGGGCGCTCGCTGCCGAGCCCAACATGACGGCGAAACTCTCCGGCCTGGTGACCGAGGTGGACGGTGGGTCCTGGACGGCGGCCGACCTGCGGCCCGCTGTCGAGCACGCCCTCGACGTGTTCGGGCCGGATCGGCTGATGTTCGGCTCGGACTGGCCGGTCTGCCTGCTCGCCACCTCGTACACCCGCTGGGTCTCGGTCCTCGGTGACCTGCTGGATCCGCTGTCCGAGGACGAGCGGGCCGCGATCTGGCGCCGGACCGCCGGCCGGGTGTATCGGCTGGCCCCGTCCTGACGTGACAGCGGGTTCCGAGCTGGGGACATAGCATGTTATCGATAACATGCTTGCGACGGCAGCCGATGCCGGTTTGGTCGGACGTATGCCTTCGGTGGTGCAGGTAACGATGGCAAAACATGCGCGAAAGACCTTGGCAACATACGTGAATGCGTGGCAAGGTAACGCCTGATCGTGGGAAACATCAGACCTATCTCCGAGGGCTGCGTGGGTGTCTAACCGCCCTGCCATCCGAGCGGGATTGGTCGCTCACAGGCGTTCGGCTCGTCGGCGGGTCCCCGTCGGACGTCGGCGCCGCGCTTGGGGAGGTCAGGTCCGACGATGAGTAGCGCCGAGGCAACCGCCGGCACGCAGCCCGGCGAACTCAGCGACTGGTTCCGGGAACGGATCTCCCATGCCGTCTCCGAGTTCACCGCCGCCACCGCGTTGGTCGTCCTGTTCATCGCCCTGACCTTCGCGAGTCCCTACTTCCTGACAGCCGACAACCTCTTCAACATCGGGGCCCAGACGGCGGTGATCGCCATCATCGCCACGGCCCAGACGATGGTCATCATCACGAAGGGCATCGACCTGTCCGTGGGGTCGGTGGCCGCACTCGCCGGCGTGTTGGGCGCGATGGTCGTGCGCGACCTCGGCTTCTCGGTCTGGGCGGCGACGGCGGTCGCGATCGGCGTCGGCGCGCTGGCCGGGCTGTTGAACGGGCTGCTGGTGACGGTGGCCCGGATTCCGCCGTTCATCGCGACGCTGGGGACGATGTCGGTGGGCCGCGGCCTGGTCTTCATCATCACCGGAGCGGTCGGCGTCTACGGCCTGCCCCGATCCTTCCAACTGCTCGGCAACGGGCAGATCCTCGGCATTCCGTTCGCCGTGGTGATCACCGTCCTGGTCGCCGTCGGGGTCGCGTTCCTGCTCTCCCAGACCCGCTTCGGTCAGTACACCTACGCGATGGGCTCCAATCTGGAGGCCGCCCGCCGCTCCGGCATCCGGGTGGGGCGGCACCTGACCGGGGTGTACGTACTGGCCGGCGTGCTGGTCGGGTTGGGCGGCATGATCGCCGCGTCCCGGGTCAACTCCGGCCAGCCCAACTACGGCATCTCGCTGGAGCTCGACGTCATCGCCGCCGCGGTCATCGGCGGTGCCAGCCTGTTCGGCGGGCAGGGCCGGATCGTCGGGACCATCATCGGCGCGTTCCTCATCGCCCTGGTCCGCAACGGCGCCGTCCTGCTCGACATCAGCATCCACTACCAGCAGGTGATCGTCGGCGTGATCATCTGGGCCGCCGTCTACTTCGACCAGTACCGCCGCCGGCGGCTGGAATCACGGGGTTGACATGCCATTTCGAGAGTCCGAACGAGGAAGGACACACACCATGGCACACACCACCACCAGCCGGCGGCCGCGAGGACGACTCGTGCGCGCGCAGGCGATCCTGGCCGCGGCCGCGGCGACCGCTCTGCTCAGCGCCTGCGGCGGGGTCGAGGTCCGTGACGGCGGCGACGGCGCGACCAAGGACGCGAGCGGCCCGTTGAAGCTCGCCGTCGTGCCCAAGGCGGTCGGGGCCGACTACTGGAACACGGTCAAGGCGGGCGCGGAGTGCGCCGCCCAGCGCGCCGGGGACGTCACCGTCCAGTGGGACGGGGTGACCACCGAGACCGACGTCGAGGGCCAGGTCAACCTGATTCAGAACTTCGTCACCAAGAAGGTCGACGGCATCGTCTACGCCGCGACCGACTCCAGCGCGCTCGCACCGGCGACCGACAAGGCGCTCGGCGCCAACATCCCGGTCGCCATGATCGACTCTGGCACCAGCCCGCAGCCGTCGACGGTGCCCCTCTTCGCCACCGACAACCGTGCCTCGGCAACCGAGGCGGCGAAGCTGCTCGCCACCGAACTCGGCCCCGGCAACCACGAGGTGGCGCTCGTCGAGTTCCAGCCCGGATCGCAGACCAACACCGAGCGGGTCGACGGCTTCAAGGCCGGCCTCGCCCAGTACCCCAACCTGAAGCTGGTCGGGCAGCAGCCGAGCCGCAGTGACGTCAACGAGGCCCGCCGGGTCACCGAGAACATCCTCACCGCCAACCCCAAACTCGCCGGCGTCTTCGCGGCCAACGAACCGAGCGTGCTCGGCGCGGCGCAGGCCATCCAGGCGGCCGGCAAGTCCGGCAAGGTGGTCATCATCGGCTGGGACGCGGCCCCGGACGAGATCGCCGGGGTGCGCAACGGTCAGATCTCGGCGCTGGTCGTGCAGAACCCGTTCAAGATGGGCTACTTCGGCGTCGACAAGATGGTCAAGCACCTCCGGGACAAGGCTCCGCTGGCATCGGCCGACACCGGCGTCACGTTCGTCACCAAGGAGAACATCGACTCGGCGGAGATCAGGGCGGTGCTCGAGCCCAGCTGCGCCAACCCGCCGGTGCAGTGATGGGGGGCATTCCCACGGCCACCGCCGACAGCGACCAGCGACCCACCGACGCGGAACCGCCGGTCCTCGAAGCCCGCGGCATCGTCAAGCGGTTCGGGCACGTCGAGGCGTTGCGTGGTGCGGATTTCACCGTCCGCCGGGGTGAGGTCGTCGCGCTGATCGGCGACAACGGCGCCGGCAAGAGCACCCTGATCAAGACTCTGTCGGGTGTGCACCCGCCGGACGAGGGCGAGATCCGGGTCGACGGCCGTCCGGTCCAGTTTTCCACTCCTGTCGATGCCCGACGGGCGGGGGTGGAGACCGTCTACCAGGACCTCGCTGTCGCCGACGACCTCAGCGTGGCCGCCAACCTCTATCTCGGCCGGGAGATCCTGCGGTCCGGGCCGCTCGGCCGGCTCGGGCTGTTGGACAAGCGCGCCATGCGCAGCGGCGCCGCCGCCGCCCTCGATGAGCTGGGCGTACGGATCCCCCGGGTCACCACCCCGATCGCGATGCTCTCCGGTGGGCAGCGGCAGTGCGTCGCGGTGGCCCGTGCCATCATCTGGGCGACGAACGTGGTGATCCTCGATGAGCCCACCGCTGCGCTGGGCGTGGTCCAGACCGGGCGGGTGCTCGACGTCGTGCGGCGTGCCCGCGACGCCGGCATGTCGGTGGTGCTGGTGAGCCACAACATGCCGCAGGTGCTCGAGATCGCCGACCGGGTCGAGGTGCTGCGCCTCGGTCGGCGTGCGGCCCAACTCCGCGCCGACGAGGTCACCACCGACGACCTGGTCGCGGCGATGACCGGCAGCAGCAGCGTGACCGGCAGCAGCAGCGCGGATCGGGACGAGCGGTGACGTCGGTCGCCCAGCGGGGCGCGCCCGATCCCGCCCGTTGGGCGACCACGAACGCGGTCCGGTCGCCGCTGCGGCTGAGCCCACTGGGCTTCGGTGCCTCGCAGGGCGGCAATCTCTATCGGGCGACGTCCGACGAGCAGTTCGCCGCCGCCGTGGACACCGCATGGGCAGGTGGCATCCGATACTTCGACACGGCGCCGCATTACGGGCTGGGCCTGTCCGAACGGCGGCTGGGTGCGGCGCTACGCTCCCGCCCGCGCGGCGAGTACGTGGTGTCGACGAAGGTTGGTCGGCTGCTCGTGCCGTCGCCGGAGACGGCACACCTGCGGGATCCGGAGGGGTTCGACGTTCCCGCCGACCATCGCCGGGTCTGGGACTTCAGCCGCGACGGCGTGCGCCGTTCGTTGGAGGCGAGCCTTCGGCGCACCGGCCTGGACCGGATCGACGTGGTGTATCTGCATGACCCGGACGAGCACTGGGAGCAGGCCGCGCACGAGGCGATCCCGGCGTTGGTGGAGCTGCGGGAGCAGGGCGTGATCGGCGCCGTCGGTGCGGGGATGAACCAGTCCGCGATGCTGGCGCGCTTCGTGGCGGAGACCGACGTGGACGTGGTGATGTGCGCCGGCCGGTACACCCTGCTGGAACAGGGCGCGTTGACCGACCTGCTGCCGGTCGCGCAGGCCCGCCGCGTCGGCGTGGTGGTCGCCGGGGTCTACAACTCGGGGCTGCTGGCCCGGGACGTGCCGGCGACCGACGCCGTCTACGACTACCGGCAGGCGCCGGCAGAGGTGATCGACCAGGCCCGCCGGATAGCGCGGGTCTGTCAGACGTACGGGGTCACGCTGCCGCAGGCGGCGTTGGCGTTCGTCAGTCGTCACCCGGCCGTGGTCTCGACGGTGGTCGGCATGCGGGACGAGGCCCAGGTGACCGAGACCCTGCGCCGATCCGACGTCGACGTCCCGGATCAGCTCTGGGCGGCGTTGTACGACGAGGGGCTGCTCGACGTGCAGTCGTAAGGGCCGGCGGTCACGGCCGGACCGTCTCGATGCTCGGGTCAGTGTCGTCGGGTAACCCCTGCAACGACTCCTCCACGCCGATCAGGTGGTTGGCCATCCGGGTTCGCGCCCGCTCCGGGTCGCGTGCCACGAGGGCCTTCAGGATCGCCACGTGCTCGTCATGGGTCCGCAGGTCCGCGCCCTCCTCGTGCAGACTGCGCCACAGCCGGCCGCGGATGGTGCGCCCGGCGAAGGCTTCGATCAGGCCGACGAGCACCGGATTCTCGGCGTGCACGGCGATGATCCGGTGGAAGGCGATGTCGATCTCCATGATCCGCTCGTGGTCCTGCGGTGACTGGCCGACCATCCGGGCCGCCTCCTCGAGCAGGTCTCCCGCCTGGGCCAGCGCCTCGTCGGTGATCCTGGTCGCCGCCAGCCGGGCGGCCTCGCACTCCAGCAGTCGCCGGACGGTGTGGATGTGCCGCGGGTCGCCCTGACCCTGGAAGTCCACAACGAAACCCATCGGGGCCAGCAGTTGTGGGGCGTCGAGGTTGGTGACGTAGGTGCCGTCGCCCTGGCGGATGTTGACGATGCCGAGGATCGACAGCGCCGACATCCCCTCGCGCAGCGAGCCCCGCGAGACGCCGAGCGACTCGGCGAGGTCCTTCTCGATGGGCAACCGGTCCCCGGGCCTGAACTGCCCTTCGAGGATCATCCGCTTGATGCCGTTGACCACTTCGTCAGTGCGAGACATGACTCCCCTAGCGGCCGGCGGGGGTGGCCTTCCCACCCGCGATCACGTACGCCGCCTCCGGAGATGACACGGTAGTCGGGTCTGTCGCCGCCCAGTAGTGGCCGTCGGGAAACCTGTAGAGCGCGACCGACTCGGTACGCATCCGGGTGGAGTAGCCGGGCTGGCTGGGCAGGACGTATCCGCTGCCGGAACCGGTGTCCCGGATGATGCACGGGTCGGTGAAGTGCTCGTGCAGGTGGTCGACGAACTCGGTGACCCGGTCGGTGAGATCCCCCGAGATCGCGACGTAGTCGAGCACCGACACGTGTTGGACCATCTCGCAGAGCCCCACACCGCCGGCGTGTGGGCACACCGGGACGTCGAACTTCGCGGCGAGCAGCAGCACGGCGACGATCTCGTTGATGCTGGCCAACCTGCCGGTGTCCAGCTGGCAGAAGTCGATGGCCTCGGCTTGGAACAGCTGCTTGAACATCACCCGGTTGTGGCAGTGCTCGCCGGTGGCGACGCCGATCGGAGCGACGGCACGGCGGACGGCCGCGTGGCCCAGGATGTCGTCGGGGCTGGTCGGCTCCTCGATCCACAGGGGCTTGAACTGGGCGAGGGCGGTGACCCACTCGATGGCCTGGTCGACGTCCCACACCTGGTTGGCGTCGATCATCAGGTTGCGATCCGGCCCGAGGATCTCCCGCGCGATCGCGCACCGGCGGATGTCGTCGTCGAGGTTGGCGCCCACCTTGAGCTTGACGTACCCGTAGCCGGTGTCCACCGCCTCCTGGCACAGCCGGCGCAGCTTGTCGTCGCCGTAGCCGAGCCAACCCGCCGAGGTGGTGTAGGCGGGGTAGCCGGTCCGGTCGAGCTCGGCGAGGCGGGCGGCCTTCGTGCCCTCCTTGGCCCGCAGGATGGCCAGCGCCTCGTCGCGGGTCAGCGCGTCGGACAGGTAGCGCAGGTCCGCGATGTCGACGAGTTGCTCGGGGGACATGTCGACGAGCAGCCTCCACAGCGGCTTGTCGGCGAGCCGGGCGACCAGGTCCCACGACGCGTTCAACACGGCGGCGAGGGACAGGTGGACGACGCCCTTCTCCGGGCCGAGCCACCGCAGCTGCGAGTCGGAGGTGAGGAGGCGGTAGACCGCGCCCATGTCCGCTGCCATCGTCGCCACGTCCAGGCCCACGAGACGCTGCGCCTGGTGGACCGCCGCCGCCGCGACGATGTCGTTGCCGCGACCGATGGTGAAGGTCAGACCGTGCCCCGCGAGCGGCGCACCCACGCCGTCGACGCCGTCGGTGTGCAGGACGACGTAGGCCGCCGAATAGTCGCCGTCCTTGTTCATGGCGTCTGAGCCGTCAGCGGTCAGGGAGGTGGGGAAGCGGACGTCTTCGACGGTGACGGCAGTGATCTGCGGCATGCGCTCCTCGCCCGGCTAGGCTAAAGATCAGATGATCACTGGGAGTATACGGAGGACTTCTCCGGCGCGTCAACGATGTCGATCACCGCAGACCCGCAGACATATGATGTTTGGTTGGTCGGAACGATCCGCCTTGCTGCCCGCCGTGCCGGTGGGTGGCTGAGAGTGGTGAGGGGAACGGGCCCCGGAGATTGGATGTTCACCCTCCCTTCAAGGCATTGACGGCGGCACATGGGCGTGGCGCACGGCACCCGATGCCCCGATACATCAAATCTTTGTCGATTGTCGACACCCGCATCGAAGGGCAGCGGCTCCGCTGCCTGCCGCCGGTCGGCGTGGCGCGGTCGGCCAGGTTGGTGACGGTGCTCACCGGGCGGCCGCCGACACGCCCGAGACCGACATGTGGGGTGTGACAACGGCTGCGTCCCTATATATGGTGTCGAACGCAGCTGGTTCGCCGCTCATCCGGGGCGGTCGAGGCAACAGGGAACCCGGTGGAAATCCGGGACTGTCCCGCAGCGGTGAGTGGGAACGACCGCCGTCATCAGCACTGGGCCACCACATCGGCCTGGGAAGCGACGGCCAGTAGGAGACCGGCGAATCCGGTCGTGCCCGCGAGTCCGAAGACCTGCCAGCGCGCCGCGTACCCGCACCGGGTGGGCGGCGGTCCGAGGCCGCGTGGGACGGCCGACGCCACCTGACCCACGCCGGGCTGGCGTGGCGTCCGTCGGTGTCTGTCTCCCCGCGTCCGGGGCCACCAGGTCTTCAACTCCGAGGAGCGAGTGGTGACAGTCACCGAGGTAGTTCCGGCCAGCGGCGACGCGACAGTGCGGCGCACGCCGATGCAGGTCCGCAAACGCGACGGCGGCACCGAACCCGTCGACGTGAACAAGATCGTCCGGGCGGTCGAGCGGTGGGCCGACGACCTGACCGACGTCGACCCGATGCGGGTGGCCACCCGCACCATCAGCGGCCTCTACGACGGCGCGACCACTGCCGAACTGGACCGGCTGTCCATCCAGACCGCCGCCGAGATGATCGGTGAGGAGCCGCAGTACTCGCGTCTCGCCGCGCGGCTGCTGGCCGGCTACGTCGACAAGGAGGTGCGTCGACAGGGCATCACCTCGTTCAGCGCGGCGATCCGGGTCGGCCACGCCGAGGGCCTGATCGGTGACGACACCGCCGCGTTCGTCGCCGCACACGCCGCGACCCTCGACCACGCCATCGACCCGAACGGCGACCGCCGGTTCGAGTACTTCGGCCTGCGCACCGTCTACGACCGCTACCTGCTGCGCCATCCCACCAGCCGACTGGTGGTGGAGACCCCGCAGTACTGGCTGCTGCGGGTGGCCTGCGGCCTGTCCCGCACGGCGGACGAGGCGGTCGACTTCTACCGGCTGATGTCCAGCCTGGCCTACCTGCCCAGCTCACCGACCTTGTTCAACTCTGGGACCCGGCACACCCAGATGTCCTCCTGCTATCTGGTCGACTCGCCGCGCGACGAGCTGGACTCGATCTACCAGCGGTACGCCCAGGTCGCCAACCTGTCCAAGTTCGCCGGTGGTATCGGCATCGCGTACTCCCGGGTCCGCTCCCGCGGCGCGCTGATCCGGGGCACGAACGGGCAGTCCAACGGGATCGTGCCGTGGCTGCGCACTCTCGACGCGAGCGTCGCCGCCGTCAACCAGGGTGGCCGGCGCAAGGGCGCGGCCTGCGTCTACCTGGAGCCGTGGCACCCGGACATCGAGGAGTTCCTGCAACTGCGGGACAACACCGGCGAGGACGCGCGGCGCACCCACAACCTCAACCTGGCCAACTGGATCCCGGACGAGTTCATGCGCCGGGTCGAGGCCGACGAGCCGTGGTCGCTGTTCGACCCGCACGAGGTGCCCGAGCTGCCCGACCTGTGGGGGGAGCGGTTCGACACCGCGTACCGGCAGGCCGAGGCGCAGGGCCGCTACGTGCGGCAGGTCCCGGCACGGGAGCTGTACGGGAAGATGATGCGGACCCTCGCCCAGACCGGCAACGGCTGGATGACCTTCAAGGACGCCGCGAACCGGCTCTGCAACCAGACTGCCGAGCCGGGCAACGTGGTGCACCTGTCCAACCTGTGCACGGAGATCATCGAGGTGTCCAGCGACACCGAGACCGCCGTGTGCAACCTCGGCTCGGTGAATCTCGCCGCACACCTCAGCGACGGCGGCATCGACTGGGAGCGGCTGCGCGCCACGGTGCGGACCGCGGTGACCTTCCTCGACCGGGTGATCGACATCAACTACTACCCGACCGCGCAGGCGGCGGCGAGCAACCCCCGCTGGCGGCCCGTCGGGCTCGGGCTGATGGGCCTGCAGGACGTCTTCTTCGCGCTGCGGCTGCCGTTCGACTCGCCGGCCGCGCGGGAGCTGTCCACCCGGATCAGCGAGGAGCTGTACCTGACCGCGCTGGAGACCTCCGCCGACCTGGCGCGCGACTTCGGCGCGCATCCGGCGTACCCGCAGACCCGGGCCGCGCGGGGCCAGCTCCAACCCGACCTGTGGGGCGTCGAGGGTACGCAGGCCGCGCGGTGGGACGCGCTGCGCGAGCGGGTCGAGGCGTACGGGCTGCGCAACTCGCTGCTGGTGGCGGTCGCGCCGACGGCGACCATCGCCTCGATCGCCGGGTGCTACGAGTGCATCGAGCCGCAGGTGTCCAACCTGTTCAAGCGCGAGACCCTGTCGGGGGAGTTCCTCCAGGTCAACACCGCGCTGGTCCGCGAGCTGAAGGCCCGTGGCCTGTGGACCGAGCGGATCCGGTCGGCGATCAAGCGGGCGGAGGGGTCGGTGCAGGACATCACCGAGCTGCCGGCCGGCGTACGGGAGTTGTTCCGCACCGCCTGGGAGCTGCCGCAGCGGGCGCTGATCGACCTGGCCGCCGCCCGCGCCCCGTTCATCGACCAGTCCCAGTCGCTGAACCTGTTCCTGGCCGCACCGACAATCGGCAAGCTCTCCTCGATGTACCTGTACGCCTGGAAGGCCGGGCTGAAGACCACCTACTACCTGCGCTCGCGCCCCGCCACGCGGATCCAGCAGGCCACCGTCAGCGCTGTCGCACCCGTCGCTGTCGACGCGGAGGCGCTGGCCTGCTCGCTGGAGAACCCCGAGTCGTGCGAGGCCTGCCAGTGACCGCCGCCGACATCGCCACCGATCTCAGCACCGCCGACACGAGGACCACGCACATGCTGCTCGACCCCGGGATGGACCTCACCCTCCGCCCGATGCGCTACCCGCACTTCTTCGACAGGTTCCGCGACGCCATCCGCAACACCTGGACGGTGGAGGAGGTCGACCTGCACGCCGACCTCGCCGACCTGGACAAGCTGTCGCCGGCCGAACGGCACCTGGTCAGCCGCCTGGTCGCGTTCTTCGCCACCGGGGACACCATCGTCGCCAACAACCTGGTGCTCAACCTCTACCAGCACGTCAACAGCCCCGAGGGTCGCCTCTACCTGTCCCGGCAGCTGTTCGAGGAGGCCGTGCACGTCCAGTTCTATCTCAACCTGCTCGACACGTACGTGCCCGACGAGACCGAGCGCTTCGAGGCCTTCGCCGCCATCGAGAACATCCCCTCGATCCGTCGCAAGGCCGAGTTCTGCTTCCGCTGGATCGACTCCCTCAACGACCTGCGGGAGCTGCGATCCCGTGAGGACCGGCGGACGTTCCTGCTCAACCTGATCTGCTTCGCCGCCTGCATCGAGGGATTGTTCTTCTACGGCGCGTTCGCGTACGTCTATTTCCTGCGCTCCCGCGGCCTGCTGCACGGCCTCGCCTCCGGCACCAACTGGGTGTTCCGCGACGAGTCGATGCACATGGCGTTCGCGTTCGACGTCGTCGACACCGTCCGCGCCGAGGAACCGGACCTGTTCGACGACGACCTCGCCGACCAGGTCCGCCGGATGCTCATCGAGGCGGTCGAGTGTGAGGTGCAGTTCGCCGAGGACCTGGTGGGCCACGGCGTGCCCGGTCTGACGTTGGCCGACATGCGGGAGTACCTCCAGCACGTCGCCGACCGCCGCCTCGCCCAGCTCGGCATCGCGCCTCACTACGGGTCGAGCAACCCGTTCGGCTTCATGGAGTTGCAGGACGTGCAGGAGCTGTCCAACTTCTTCGAGCGGCGGGTGTCGGCGTACCAGGTCGGGGTGACCGGCACGGTCGCCTTCGACGACGACTTCTAGCCCTGGGCCCACGACGCGTTGCCCATGATCAGGTGATGAGAAGTGGCTCAAGGCCGACTCCGACAGCTACTTCTCATCACCTGATCGAGAGGGCGGCGCGTTCAGCTTCGGTTCAGGTCGGTGAGGAGCTTCTCCACCCGGCTCCGGATCTCGTCGCGGATCGGGCGGACGGCGTCGACGCCCTTGCCGGCCGGGTCGTCGAGCTGCCAGTCCTCGTAGCGTTTGCCGGGGAAGACCGGGCAGGTGTCGCCGCAGCCCATCGTCACGATGACGTCGGAGGACTCCGCGGTCGCGTACTCCAGAAGTGTGGGGGTCTGGTCGGTGATGTCGATGCCGACCTCGCGCATGGCCTGCACGGCGGCGGGGTTGACCGTCTCGGCCGGCGCGGAGCCGGCCGAGCGGACCTCGACGGCGTCGCCGGCGAGGTGGCGCAGCCAGCCGGCGGCCATCTGGGAACGGCCGGCGTTGTGGACGCAGACGAACAGGACGCTGGGCTTGTCACTCACGGTGGTGCCTCTCAATCAAGGAGTGGTGAAGAAGCGGCGGCGCGCCCACAGGGAGACGTAGACGAGCCCGACCAGGACGGGCACCTCGATCAACGGGCCGACGACCCCGGCGAGGGCTTGGCCGGAGGCGACTCCGAAGGTGCCGATCGCCACGGCGATGGCAAGTTCGAAGTTGTTGCCGGCGGCGGTGAACGCGAGGGTGGTGGTGCGCTCGTAGCCGAGACCGATGGCCCGGCCGAGGGCGTAGGCGCCGGCCCACATCAGCGCGAAGTACACCAGCAGGGGCAGGGCGATGCGGACGACGTCCAGGGGTCGGCTGGTGACGGCGTCTCCCTGTAGGGCGAACAGGATCACGATCGTGAACAGGAGCCCGTAGAGGGCGGCCGGGCCGATCCTGGGCAGGAAGCGGGCCTCGTACCAGTCGCGGCCCCTGGTGCGCTCGCCGAGGCGGCGGGTGAGGTAGCCGGCGAGCAGCGGGATGCCGAGGAAGATGAGCACGTTGCCGGCGATGTCCCAGGCCGAAATCGTCAACTTGGCGCCGGAGAGCCCGAGCCAGTGGGGGAGCACGGAGAGGTAGAACCAGCCGAGCAGGCCGAAGGCGACGACCTGGAAGACCGAGTTCAGCGCGACCAGGACGGCGGCGGCCTCCCGGTCACCACAGGCCAGGTCGTTCCAGATGATGACCATGGCGATGCAGCGGGCCAGACCGACGATGATCAGCCCGGTGCGGTACGCGGGCTGGTCGGCCAGGAAGATCCAGGCCAGGGCGAACATCACCGCGGGGCCGACGAGCCAGTTGAGGACCAGCGAGGAGATCAACAGGCGCCGGTCGCCGGTGACGGTGTCGAGCCGGTCGTAGCGGACCTTCGCCAACACCGGGTACATCATGATCAGCAGACCGGCCGCGATCGGTATCGAGATCCCGCCGATCTGCACCGCGTCCAGGGCGCTGTTCAGGCCGGGGATCAGGCGACCGAGGAGCAGGCCGACGGCCATCGCCAGCCCGATCCAGACGGGTAGGAACTGGTCGAGTCGGGAGAGGCGGCCGACGACGGCGCTCTCGGCCGGGGCGCTCGGCAAGGTCGTCGTCATGTCGCCGGTGCCACGGCGAGCAGTGCGGCGAGCTGGCCCAGGATGGCCGGCCGTGCCCTGTAGTAGACCCAGGTGCCCCGGCGCTCGGCGTCGACCAGCCCCGCCTCGCGCAGTGTCCTGAGGTGGTGCGAGATGGTCGGACCGGTCAGGTCGAACGCGGGGGTCAGGTCGCAGACGCAGATCTCCCCGCTCTCGGCGGAGGCGATCATCGACAGCAGTTGCAGCCGCACCGGATCGCCGAGGGCCTTGAACGCGGGTGCGAGCACCGCGGCGGCCTCGGCCGGCACGCGGCGTTCGGCCAGCGGTGGGCAGCAGACCGCATCCTGGGTCGCTTGATTCGACATTCCTCTAGGTTGACACCTATCTAATCAGCGTGCAACTCTCTGATTCGACCGACGTCGAGACAGGCGTCGTCGCCTGCCCGGAAGGAGCCTGCTGATGGTCGACATCACCGTGCGGCCCATGACCGACGCCGACGCCGCCCGGGTCCTGGCGATCTACCAGGCCGGTCTGGACGCCGGCAACGCCAGCTTCGAGATCACCGCCCCGACCTGGGCGGCGTTCGACACCGCCCGCCTGAGCGCGCACCGCTTCGTGGCCGTCGACAGCAACGGGACGGTCCTCGGCTGGATCGCCGTCTCGCCAACCTCGACCCGCGCGGTCTACGCCGGAGTGGTCGAACACTCCGTCTACGTCGACCCGGCCGCCCAGGGCCGTGGCATCGCCCGACTGCTGCTGGCCGCGCTGATCGCCTCGACCGAGGCCGCCGGCATCTGGACCATCCAGTCCGGAGTCTTCCCGGAGAACACGGCCAGCCTCACCCTGCACCAGCGGGCCGGATTCCGGGTCATCGGCGTCCGCGAACGGGTCGGTCGCCACCATGACCGCTGGCGCGACGTCGTGCTGCTGGAACGTCGCAGCCCCACCATCACCTGACGATCCATGACCCCTGAAACGGGCCAACACACCGAGGAGCCACTGATGAACGCTCTGGACGAACTCCCCGTCGTCGTCATCGGCGCCGGCCCCACCGGTCTCGCCGCCGCCGCGCACCTGCACGAGCGCGGGCTGCCCTTCACCGTCCTCGAAGCCGGCGACAGCCCGGGTGCCGCCGTACGCCAGTGGGGGCACGTGCGCGTCTTCTCGCCGTGGCGGTACAACATCGACCCGGCCGCCCGCCGGCTCCTCGACGAGGCCGGTTGGGTCGCCCCCGATCCGGAAGCGCTGCCGACCGGCGCGGAACTGGTCGACGACTACCTCCGACCCCTCGCGCAGATGCCGCAACTCAAGCCCCACCTGCGGTACGGCGCACGCGTCGAGGCGATCAGCCGGCTCGGCCTGGACCGGCTGCGTACCGCCGGGCGCGACGCCGCGCCGTTCCTGGTCCGCCTCGCCGACGGCGACGAGCTGGTCGCCCGCGCCGTCATCGACGCCTCCGGCACCTGGCGTACGCCGAACGTCCTCGGCGCGTCCGGCCTGCCCGCGCGAGGGGAGGCCGACGCGGCGGCGCACCTGGAACACGCGCTGCCGGACGTGCTCGGCGCCGACCGGGGCCGGTTCGTCGGCCGGCACACCCTCGTGGTCGGCGCCGGCCACTCGGCCGCGAACACCCTGCTGTCCCTGGCTGAGCTGGCCACTGCCGAGCCCGACACCGCTGTGACCTGGGCCATCCGGGCCGCCACACCAACGCGCACCTACGGCGGCGGGGACGCCGACGCCCTCCCGGCGCGGGGCGCGCTCGGGGCACGACTGCGTGCGCACGTCGACGCCGGCCGGATCCGACTGCTCACCGGGTTCTCCGTGCAGGCGCTCACCCCGACCGACGGCCGGCTGAGCGTGGTCCTACGGCACGGCGACGGCAGCGCCGAGTCGATCACCGTCGACCGGGTGGTCGCTGCCACCGGCTTCCGCCCCGACCACACCATCGCCGCTGAGCTGCGGCTGGACCTCGACCCGGTGCTGGGCGCCACCCGCGCCCTGGCCCCGCTGATCGACCCCAACGAGCACTCCTGCGGCACCGTGCCCCCGCACGGCGTGGACGTGCTCGCCCACCCGGAGCAGGGCTACTACGCCGTCGGCATGAAGTCCTACGGTCGGGCGCCGACGTTCCTCATGGCCACCGGCTACGAGCAGGTCCGCTCCGTGGTCGCCGCGCTGGCCGGCGACTGGGCCGCCGCCCGTGCCGTCCAGCTCGACCTGCCCGAAACCGGCGTGTGCAACAGCAACCGTGCCGACTCGGCGAGCGGCGACGACTGCTGCGGGCCGGAACCGACGGGGCGTGGACTGTCCACCGGCATCTCCGGAGGGCTGCGGTCCGCGCCGATCAGCCTCCTCGCCCTCGATCCCGCGTCCGTGCCCGCGGGAGGCTGTTGCGCCAGCTGACCACGTGGTGCCCGCCTTCCTCGCTGTCGACGGGCGCCGTCACCGTCGGCTGGCGCAGGCGACACACGTACGCGCGGACGGGCGGGCGACCAGCCGCTCGGCGGGAATCGGACGGGCGCACCGTTCGCACACTCCGTAGCTGCCGTCGTCGACCCGTCGCAGCGCGACGTCCAGCTCGGCCAGGCGTCGACGGGTGGCGTCCAGGACGGCGCTGAGCTGCGCGCGTTCGAAGGCGATCGTGCTGCCCTCGGGGTCGTGCTCGTCATCGGCGTTTGACGACCGGGACGCCTCGAAGAGGCTCCGGAGGTCGGCGTCCAGGGCGGTGGCCTGAGCCTCGGTCTGCTCGCGCAGCCGCAGCAACTCCTCGCGGACCGCGCTGGAATCCCTGTTCATGACCGCTCCACCGTACTGCGGAATCCCGACGCACACCGTTTCGCGCGCGCGGGGATCGCCTACATGAAGTTGCGGGTGTGCAGGGCGGAGAGCGCCGCCGCCTCGTCCGGCCGGAAACCCAGCCGGACGAGGCGGCGCTGGCGGCCCTGATCCATCGCGTGTTGCAGAGCCCGCACCCGGTCGAAGCCGGCGGACACGTCGTCCGGATGCCAACCACCCGCCGCCAGCACCACAAGCGCGTCGAAGACGTCCGCGTTGAGGCCCGCGGTGTCGACAAGCGCGTCGTGGCGGCGGTGGATGGCCGCCCGCAGCCGGTCCCGTAGCAGCGGATCCAGCTGCGCCTGATGCTCCAGGTGTGCCACGCCGAACACCACGTGCCGGCGCTCGTCCTGCCTGGCGAGCCAACAGATCCGGCGGGTGACCGGGTCCGGGGCGTTGTCGTGCAGGAACGAGAGCAGGTCGACGAAGCTGCCTTCGCCGAGCACGGAGAGCAGGAACGACGCCAACGCGAAGTCCGACTCCGCGACGAGCGTGAACAGCGACTGCCGGCCGCCGGCGGACGACGTGCCCAGCTCGGCGCCCCGCAGCAGCGCCCGCCGGCTGAACACCTCCATGTGCCGGGCCTCATCGGCCATCTGCACGGCCAGCAGCTGCACCACCTCCCGGAAGTGCGGATGGATGCGCCCCACGAACCGGGCCGGTACGACGAGAGCGGCCTGCTCGTTCTCGACCAGGTAGGTCATCACCTGCACCACAGCGGCCTCGACGTCCGCCGGCAGCGCGAACGGGTCGTCCCACGGCACCGCCGTTTGCGGGTCCCACTGTCGCGCGGCGGCCTGCGCGTACAGGTGGGGAGCGATGTCGGCCCAGACCAGGTCGCGGTCGTCCAGGTCGAAGCGGGCCTCGGGCCCACCCGCTTCGAAAAGCGCGCCCCGGGCGCCGAGCCCCCACCGCGCCGGCGGACGGCTGCTGAGCGCCGACGGCAGGGCCGGCCCGGCCCGTTCCGCGCCGAACCAGCGGTCGTCGTCCGCTGAACCCCGGACCACCACCGCGACGAGGTCGCTCTGGTCGCCCCGATCCGGCCACTCGACCCGATGGCCCCGGCCACGACACCAGGCGGGCAGGTGTACGCGCAACGCCGGGTCGCGGCCGGTGACCGCCAACCGGCCGCCGGGCGGCAGCCCGGTCAGCGCGCGTTGCACGAGCAGGTGTGCGCCCCGGCCGAAACCCAGGTCGCCGAGGTCGACCTCGGTGACCGGTGTCGCGCTCACGGCCGGTAGTCCGGGGCCGTCACCCGCCCGTCGGGGGAGTAGAAGCCGCTGACGCGGACAGCGTCGGCGAGGGCGTCATAGCCGCTGGTGCGACCTTCCCGCCAGGCCGTCAGCCCCTCCAGGTCGAGCAGCGGGCGTACCTGCGGATCGGCGTACGACATGCCGAGCAGCAGCGTGCCGAACAGGCGGACCCCGTCCGACTCCGGCGCGCGGACCGTCATGTTGCAGTGGTCGTAGCGGGCGGTCTGCGCCACGATGCGGGTGCCCTCGGGCGGTAACGTGCCCTCCTGGACGAACGCCAGATGGTTGGCGTCGATCATGCAGGCGGCGTCGACCTCCCCGGCCGCCAGGGCGCGGGCCGCGTCCCGTTCGCCGCCGATGTGGTCGCCGTGCAGGCCGACACCCACGTCGAAGCGGCGAACGTCGACAGTGACCCCGGCCGCCGCGAGGTGACCCAGCGGAATGAGCGTCGCCTGTGGACTGTCGACCGCCCCCACCGCGACCACCCGTCCGGCGAGATCCGCGATCTGGCGCACCGGCGAGTCCGCGCGAACCACCACGACCGAGCTGAGGTCCTGGTCGGTGTCGCGCATGGTGAGCGCGCGGACGGTCGTGCCGTTGGCGGCGGCCAGCCGCTCGGCCCGTAGCCAGGCCAGGGGAGAGTTCCAGGCCGCGTCGATCCGCCCGGCGACGAGGTCCTCGACCTGTCGTTCGTAGTGCGAGTAGAGGACGAAGTCGAAGTCCAGGCCGCGCCCGCGCAGCCAGGTGCGGAACCCCTCCCAGATGGTCACCACCTTGGGGTCGTACGCGACCGCGCCCAGCAGAACGGTTGGCGCGGGCATCAGCGGTTGGCCTCGTCGAGCAGGGGCAGCCCGGTGGCGACCCGACCGACGAAATCGTGCAGCGCGTCGGTCGTCGGTGCCATCACCCGGGCCGCGCGGGCGTCCCGGAAACGGCGCTCAAGGCCCAGCTCCTTGCGGAAGGCGCTGCCGCCGCAGAGCTGCATCGCGCCATCGGTCACGTCGGCGACGGTCTCGCCGGCGAGCGCCTTGACCTGGAGCACCCGCAGCATGGCGTCGTCGCGGCCGGTCTCCAGTGCGGTGAGCGTGTCGCCCAAAAAGGCGCGCAGCGCGTCGGTACGGATCATCAGCCGGGCGAGGTCGCGTCGGGTGACGGGCGCGTCGCGTAGGGCGGCGCCGGTGTGCGCGAGCGTGGTCCTGGTGAGATGCCGGCTGGCCTCGGCCACCGCGCTGTCGGCGAGACCGAGGCAGAAGGCGGCGTTGAGCACCAGGAACCAGGGCAGTACCGCGCCGAGCGCGGTGTCGAGCCCGGCGCCGTCGGCCGACATCCGCGCCGTCGACGGAACCCGGAGCCCGTCGGCGGTCATCGGGCGAGAGCCGTTGCCGCGCAGGCCCAGCCCGTCGAAGTCGCCGGTCACGCGCAGGCCGGCGCTGTCGGCCGGCACCAGCCACAGCGTCATCGGGCCGGCGTCGCGGGTCAGCGGAAGGCTCGACCAGACGTAGCTGTTGGCCTCGCCGGCCGAGGTGACCCAGCTCTTGCGGGCGTCGAGGCGGACGGTGTCGCCGTCGGCGGCTGTCGCGGTGCCGGTCGGCGACCAGAAGTGGCTGCGCGAGCCGTACTCGGAGAACGCCAACGTGGTGAGGTGATCCCCGGCGGCGATGGCCGCGCGGACGTCGCGCGGGCCGTGCGCCTCGATGACGGCGGTCGCCGCGTAGTGCATGAGCACCACCATCGCCGTGGACCCGCACTCGGCGGCCAGCCGCTCGATGACCTCGGCGACCGCCCGCATGCCGTGGCCGGCGCCACCGACCTCGGTCGAGGAGGCCAGGCCGAGCAGGCCGGCCGCGGCGAGAGCGTCGACGCCCGGACGGGGGAAGGCCTTGTCCCGGTCGACGATCGGCGCCTGCGGGCGGATCACCTCGTCGATCACCGTGCCGAGCGTGTCAGTGGGATCGGTGGCGGTCTGGGCATTGTCGACACTGGTCGTCATGCCGCTACCCCTTCAGGGAGGCCGATGGGACCGCCGTCGACACTATCCGAACCCGAAGACGCAGCGCGAGCGTCGGATCACCGTCCGGCGCGGGCGTTGTCCCGGTGGGGTCGGCCGTGCCCGTCGTCCCGGTCGATGCGCAGTTCCCGTTCCAACTCGGTGATGACCGCCCGCAGGTCGTCCAACCGTTGGGTGAGCGCGATCCGGTCCACCTCGTCCGGCACGCCGTCGCCGTCCTCGTCGTACCCGGGGGCCAGCCGCTCGGTCATCTCCAACCGGCGGGCCTCCTCCATGGAGTTCACGATGACCGCGATGAGGATGTTGAGCAGCAGGTTGACGGTGATGACCACGTAGCTGACGTAGTAGAGCAGCGTCCATGGTGAGATCGCCATGCCCTGCTCGATGAGGTCCGGCAGCGTCTCCAGCGACAACAGCACGAACAATGTCAGCAGCGACCGGCCGATGTCGCCGTACTCCTCCGGATACCTGTCGCCGAAGATCAGCCAGCCGGCCATGCCGTACACGTAGAGCGTCACCACGGCCAGGGCGAGGAACCCGGTGACACCGGGCAGACTGCGCCACAGCGCGGACACGATGGTCCGCAGACCCGGCGAGAACCGCACCAGGCGGACCATGCGGGCGACCCGCACGACCCGCAGCAGCGCCGGGTCGCCGTGCAGGCCCGGGATGAAGATCGCCGCGATCACCACGAAGTCGAAGACGTTCCAGCCGTGCCGGAAGAAGTCCTGTGGGCGTCTGCCGTAGGCGGCCAGCCGGACGGCGATCTCGACGACGAAGACGGCCCGGAAGAACAGCTCCAGCCCGTGCAGCGCGGTGCCCGCCGGGCTCAGGTCGTCGTACGTCTCCAGGCCGAGGACGATGCCGTTGGCGAGGATGACCACGACGATGGCGATCTCGAAGGGGCGGGACCGGGCGAGCCGGTCGCAACGGTCGGTCCAGCCTGGGCGGTGCCGCGGTGGCGTGGACGAACCACCGCGCGGGGCGGGCACGGGTGCGTCACTCACCAGTCGGCCGGCTCGATCAGGCGCGCCGCCGCGGTGGCCCACCTCCGGCCGTCGTCATGGCGGTGCGGATGGTGTGCGGGCATGCCCACCAGACTATCCAAGATCAACGACGCTGGGCGACCGTGCCGGTTCGGGGCCGACTCGCCCGCCCCGGTGTCGCCGGCGGAGACGACGTCCGGTCCACGGGTTCGGCACCGACATCAACTGCGAACAAAGTTTGCAGTTTACAGTAGATCAGTGAGTGACACAGCCGCGAGCGGCGGCCCCGACCGGCAGCCGATCTGGAGCAGACCCGAACGCGGCAGCCGCGGCCCCGCTCCGGCGCACAGTCGGGACAGCATCGTCGTGGCTGCCATCGCCCTGGCCGACACCGAGGGGCTGGCCGCGGTGTCGATGCGCGCGGTGGCCGCCGCGCTCGGCACCGGCGCCGGATCCCTCTACCGCTACCTGTCGTCCCGCGACGACCTGCTGGACCTGATGACCGACCGGGCGGTGGGGGAGCTGCGCCCGTACCCGCAGGTGGCTGGCGACTGGTTGGCGACGATGGTGCTGCTGGGGCGGCGCCAGTTGGCGCTGTTCGGCGCCCACCCGTGGCTGCTCGACGTGATCCACCGACCCTCCGGCATCGGCCCGCAGAGCCTGGCCTGGTTCGACAACTGCCTCCGGATCCTGGAACCCGTGCACTGTCCGGCGGCCGCCAAGTTCGAGGCCATCGCGATGATGACCGGCGTCGTGAGCCTCTTCGCCCGCCGCGAGTCCGCCGCCGGGGCGTCCGGCTTCGCCGGAGTGGACCTCGCGGCGTACCCGCACCTGGTCGCGGCGTTCAGTCGGCCCTCCGGGCCGGCGCCCCGGGCGGATCTCGTCGAGCGGACCCTGCGCGGTCTGCTGACCGGTCTGCTGCTCGTGGAGTCGACGGAGGCGGGCTGACCGCCTCGGCGGACAGGTGGTGTCCGCCGTTCCTCCGCCCACCGCGACGCCCGCTGGTCTAGGTTCTCGATGGTGAGCGGGACCCGGCGACCCCGCGCCAACCGCGGGAGGTGCGCGATGTCCGACCCTGATCTTGCCGACCTGCGCCAACGTGCCAGGGACGGTGACCGGGACGCCGCTGACCAGCTTGTCGAGGTGGCCACGGAGCGGGCGGACGTCGGCGAACTTCGCCGGCTCGCCGACGGCGGGAACCGGGACGCGGCCGACGCCCTGGCCGAGCTCACCGACGAGCAGGACGAGGCCGAGTAGCCGGCCGGGACTTGGGAGCGGCCGGTGTCACGGCGCGGTGGTGAGGTATCGGCGGTAGCCGACAGCGGACTGCGCGAACCCGATTGACGCGTAGAACCGGTGGGCGTCGGTGCGCGCGGCGTTCGACACCAGTTGGACCTTGTAGCAGCCGGCCGCTGTCGCGTCGCCGAGCGCCGCCAGCATGAGCGCCCGGGCGACCCCGCGACGGCGCCATTCGGGTACGACCACCACGTTCTCCACCACCATGTACGGTCGCGCGCCGTGGGTGAGGTTGGGGGCGACGAGGGTGTCGAGGGTGCCGACGAAGGTGTCCCCTGCGGCGGCCAGCAGGAGGCGGCGGCCAGCCTGCGCGTGCAGGTCACGCCAGGCGCTCGCCAACCGGCCGGCGTCCGGCCGTGCGTCGTCGGGCGCGAGCTGCCACAGCACGTCGAAGACCCGCTCGGGGTCGTCCTGCGGCACGGCGGCGCGGACGACGAAGTCGCCGCCGCTCACCGGGCCCGACGCCGGGCTGTCCAGTTCGGACCGCGCCGGGTGCCGACGCGGCGGTCCGCTGTGTGGGGAGGGCTGGTCGTCGACATGCCGCGCCATGTCGTCGAGGGTACGTGGCCGCCTTCCCCGCGTGGCGGGCGGCGGCGGCCGGGGTGCCGCCGCCCGCTTCGGGCTGAACCGGTCAGGCCCGCGCGGCCCGGATGGCGTCGCGCAGCGGGGTGCTCGGCCGCCCGAGCAGGCGGCTGAGGTCGTCGCTGTCGGTCGCCAGCTCGCCGTTGGCGATCGAGTGGTCCAGCGCGGCGACGAAACCGGCGGTGCCCGCGTCCAGGCCGACGTTCTCCAGGGCCGAGGCCAGCTCGGCGGCGGTCATGTCCTGGTGGACGACTCTGGTGCCGGTCACCTCGGTGACGGCCTCGGCCAGCTCGTCGAAGGTGAATGCGGTGCCGCCCAGTTCGTAGACGGCGTTGCCGTCCTCCGCCCGGGTCAGCGCGGCCACGGCCGCGCCCGCGTAGTCGGCCCGGGGTGCGGCGGAGATCTTGCTGCCGCCGGTGGCGCCGAGGATCGTGCCGGATCCGAGGTACTGCGGCAGCTGGTCGGTGTAGTTCTCGGTGTACCAGCCGTTGCGCAGCACGGTGTAGGCCAGACCGGACGCGGCCAGGACCTCCTCGGTGGCCTTGTGCTCCGGGGCGAGCGGGTTCGCTGTGGTGTCGGCCCTCAGGATGCTGGTGTAGACGAGACGCTCGACCCCGGCGAGCTTGGCGGCGTCGATGACCGCGGTGTGCTGCGCGACGCGCTGACCGGGAGTGTCGCCGGAGATGAGCAGCAGCCGGCGTACGCCGGCCACGGCCCCGGGCAGCGTCGACGGGTCGTCGTAGTTGGCCTTGCGGATCTCGACCCCGCGCGCGGCCAGGTCGGCGGCCTTCTCCGGGCTGCGGACGATGGCGGCGATCTCGGCGGCGGGTACGCCGCTGTCGCGCAGCTGCTCGATCACCAGGCGGCCGAGTCGGCCGGTGGCGCCGGTGACGGCGTAGGTGGGCATGGGAACCTCCGGAGGCAGTGACAGATCAGCAGGCACTTACGAATCTACAGCACTAACCAAGAAGTAGCGTGGGCTAGGCTGGTGAGGTGAGCGACATGCCGGCCCAGGACCCGGCGGGGCCTACCCAGGAATTCGTCAGCGATGTCTTCGCCCGGGGGTGCACCTCCCGTGCGGCCTTCGAGGACGTCACCTCGAAGTGGGCCTCGCTGGCTCTGTTGGCGCTCGGCGAGGGCCGCTACCGGTTCAACGCGCTGCGTCGGCGCATCGACGGGGTCAGCGAGCGGATGCTCTCCCAGACCCTGCAGACCCTCGAACGCGACGGAATGCTCACCCGCGAGGTGCTCACCGCGATCCCGCCGCGGGTCGAATACTCGCTGACCCCCCTGGGCGCCCGCGTCGCCGAGCAACTGCGCGGCCTCGCCGACCTGCTGGAAGCCTCGGTGCCCGAGCTGCAGACCGCCCGCGACAGCGGCGAACGCGACCGGGGCTAGCAGCCGACCCGTCGGTCAACGCCGCGCTACGTGCCGTCCTGGGCGCAGGCCGCCGCGCTAGGTGCCGTCCTGCGCGCAGATCGTGGTCATCTCGGCCAGGGTCGGCAGGCCGCCCTCGGTCCGGCGCCGCTCGACCTGCGGCTCGTCCCTCATCGGAGTCGTCGGGACAGGACCGTCCGGTCCGCAGCGGATCTGCGTGTCGTACCCCTGGGGCTCGCCCTTGCCCACCGCGACCCGGTCCTCCAGGTAGGCAAGGTTGCCCGGCGATGCCTGGCGGTCGGCCACCGCCGCCCGCAGCAGGTCCAGTGCCTCCTGTTGGAAGGTCGGATCCTGGTCGGAGTGCTGGGCGATCGCCCAGGCGGCGTTGCCGCCGTCCTCGCCCACCAGGGCGAAGGTCGGCCAGCCGTGGTTACGGATGATCTCCTTCAATCGCGCGGTACGGGCCTGGTCGGACTCGCTCTGCGGCGTGCCCTCGCGGTCGGCCTGGTCGCGCGCCAGCATCGCGATCAACTCGTCGTGCAGCGCCTTGTCAAAGCGGACCGCGACCTGTCTCAGGTGTTCAGCGTCTCGCGCGGCGGCACACCGAAGCTGGCGTGGTACCGCGCGGTGAACCTGCTGTGGCTGGCGAATCCCCACCGACTGGCGATCGCCGAGACCGTCTCCTGGTGCGGGTCGGCGCGTACCAGGTCGTGGTGTGCGCGGACGAGCCGGACCCGACGCAGGTAGGCCATGGGGGTGGTGCCGAGATGGCGGCGGAAGGCGAGTTGTACCGCCCGGAGGGAGACGCCGGCGGCGCCGGCGATGTCGGCCGCGTTGATGTCCCGGTCGGCGTGCTCCTCCAGGAACGCGATCGCCCGTCGTAGCGTGGCGGTTGTGGCGTCGCTCCGGTCCGCGGCGGTCGGTTCGGTGAACGCGGTGTTCGGGAAGACCGCGAGCGCCGCCGCGGCCAGCATCCGGGCGGCGTTGCCGATCACCAGCGATTGCGCCCCGGCGGCCGGGCTGTTCAGGACGACGTCGCGGACGAAGCTGGTGGTGTTGCGCCACTGCCGGGCGAGGGCCGCGCCGGCGGCACCCAGCTCGGTGAACTCGATCCGGCCGGGCCGGCGGGCCGGCGCGGTGGTGGCCACCTGCGCCAGCACCGACAGGTCCAGTACACAGAGCTCCACCTCACCGGGATGCCAGCGGACGGTGCACGGCTCATCCGGCCTGGTGACCAGGAAGACCTCGCCGGGGCCGAACCGGTGGGTCGATCCGGCACAGGACCGGTTGACGTGCGCGGTGCGGGTGCGACCGATGACCAGCCCGCCGAGGGTGCTGGCGTCGATGTCGAGGCGCCCGGTCTGGCGGGTGGTCGCGATGGCGAAGGGACCGGTGTCGACGCGGTGGTGGGTGAGCCGGTATCGGTTCCTGCTCTGAATGCGCAGTTTCGGGTCGTACGTGGCGGACAGGAATTCCTGGATTACCGCCGGGTCGCGACTGTCGAACTGGTGGGTCTGCACTGGCGATGACGTCATCCGCTGTCTCCGTCCGGTGGAGGTGCCGCCGGGTGCTGGAACGGGTGCCGACGGCAGGTTCGGGACATGCCGGGGTGGTCGGCGGTGGCCCGGCACGTGGCTGGCCGGCGGTGCGGTGAGGTGAGGTGAGGTGAGGTGAGGTGAGGTGAGGTGAGGTGAGGTGGAGCGTCGCGAGCGGACGGCAGCGACCGGTTGAGGTGTCGGATCTGGTCTGACCATTACGTGACTCTGGAACGCTATATCTGTAGATGGGAATGTCACCATACGACAATCGCCGAGGTGCCGTCCTGCGAATCACTGTGATGTGTCGGCAGCTCGACTTCGTTTTCCGGCTAGCGCGGCGAATGGTTCTGCGTCTGCGGTCCTAGCCACCCTCGGGGCTGACAGCGAAATCTTGTTCATGATTCGTCGGAGGATGACCGGGTCACCGGCGGTAGGCCGACCCGCAGAGGGGGGAACCGTTGGACAGTACTGATCCTGACCGCGTCGTTCGGCTGGCCGTCGGCGAGGCGCTGGCCCGGGTTGCGGACGAGGACAGCCTGGGTCTGGGCGAGGGTGACGCACTGGAGCGGCTCGGGGGTGGGCTGCGTGCGGTGCTTCGCCGGGCACTCGACGACCGGGTGCCGCTGGCCACGCCGGACTTCGTCGACCTCTGCCGTGACCTGGGTCTGAACCGGGACGCCTTCGACCTGCTGGGGCACTACCTGATGACCGCGTTACTGACCCAGCATCTCGGACCGGACGCGCTGATCCGGGTCGGGGTGCTCTTCGGCACCGTCGGGCGTTACCTACCCGGCGCCCGTCCGGCGCCCCACCGCAACGACGGTCCCGCGTCATGGCGACGCGACGTGCGCTCGGACAACAGCGTCGTCGGTCGGTACCGCCGCGCCAAGCTGCCGGAGCACCTGCCCAACCCGCCGAGCTGGACCTGCACCGGATGCGGCCGCGAGTGGCCCTGCGCCACCAAGCAAAGCCAACTGCTGGCCGAGTTTGGTGGAGCACGCGCTTCCCTCGCGGTCTATCTCGGATCCTGCCTCGTCGCGGCCGCCGAGGACCTGCCCACGCTGCCGCTGCCTCGGGTACGGCTCCGATTCCTGGGCTGGCTGCCCCGCGCCCGGATCTGACCGGCAACCGGTCGTGAGGAACCCGGGTCGATGCGGCATCGCACGGTCCGTGGCACCCTGACCCGGCCCGGCCGTGACCGGTCCCGACTGGACACTCCGCGCGGTCGCGGGGTCACCCCGTGCTGCCCCTCCCGGCGCTGCGCGCAGGTCGGGGGCGGGTGTTCATCATGCGCACCCGTCGCGTACGGCGGCCGTTCACCGCCCTCTCCGAGGCTCCTTGATCGAAAGAGCATTCGCTTGATCGAGGAGAGGCTCTCACGTGAGAGACAAGCATCCCGAAGAGACCGAGCACGCGCAGCTGTCCCGGCGCAAGCTGGTCAAGTACGCGGGCGTCGGCGCGACGCTGGCCGCGGCCAGCCCCCTGGTCAGCGCCGGCGCGGCGTGGGCCGACGAGGACCGCCGGCCGGGTGACGACGACAAGACCGACCGGGGTGACTCCCGGAACCGGGCGTGGCGTGCGGGCGACCACCACATCCACTCCGAGTACAGCGGCGAGTTCGACACCACGAAGTCCCCGATCGTCTTCCACAAGGGCGCGGACGCGGTCTACCCGATCGTCACCAACGCCATCATGGCGAAGAACTTCGGCCTGACCTGGGCGATGTGCACCGACCACGGTGGACCGACCCACTCGAAGGTGAACATCGAGCAGGCCTACCCCGACCTGCTGCGGTCCCGCAAGCTGGTCCCCGAGGTGCTCCAGTTCTGGGGCATGGAGTTCGACGCACCCTCGCTGGACCACCACACGCTGATGATCCCGCGCCACGACGACGAGGCGAAGCAGCTCTTCGAGCTGGAGAGCCGGTTCGCCAAGTACGACGCGTTCCCCACCGACCCGGCCCGCGACACCGAGGCCAAGATGGTGGAGTTCCTCAAGGTCGCCCGGGGCATGCCGCACAAGCCGCTGGTGATCGCCCACCACACGTCCCGTTCGGCGCCCGGTCTCGGCGTCTACGGTCAGGACACCCCGCGCGAGTTCCGCAACGGCAACAACGCCGCGCCGGACGTCTACATCGGCTTTGAGGGAGCGCCCGGCCACCAGGCCGGCCCGCTCAACGGTGGTAAGCGGGGCGGGTACGGCAACCACCCCACCTACGGCGGCTTCGACCAGATGACCGCCCGGGTCGGCGGCCTGTGGGACTCACTGCTCGGCGAGGGCCGGCGCTGGTGGATCACCGCGACCTCGGACTCGCACGTGCACTGGACCCGCGGCGGCTCCGACTTCTGGCCGGGCGAGTACAGCAAGACGTACGTGCACGCCCGCCAGGACTACGGCGACATCATGGACGGCCTGCGCAACGGCCGGATCTGGGTCACCACCGGTGATCTGATCCGCAGCCTCGACGTCACCGCCACCTCCCAGGGCAGGACCGCCGAGGTGGGCGAGACGATCACCGTGAGCCGTCGTAGCCGTACCGATGTCGAGATCGAGATCACGTTCCGTCCGCTGGGTGGGCTGAACGCGAACGGCGACCGGCCCGAGGTCCGCCGGGTCGACCTGATCGTCGGCCAGATCACCGGCCCGAGCGCCAGCCTGGACGCCGACACCAACCCCACCACGACTGTGGCGGCCCGGTTCGGCCCGCGGGACTGGCGTCGGCACGGCGACAGCTACGTCATCCGGCACACCCTGCGCAATGTCGAGGCGGACACCTACGCGCGGGTGCGTGGCACCAGCACCGACGAGGCCGAACCGCTCGCCGACGGGCTGGAGAGCCCGTGGGACGACCTGTGGTTCTACTCGAACCCGGTCTTCGTGCACGTGCGCTGACCGAGCGCGGTAGCGACATCGCGGGCCTGTCCGGCACCGCTCGACGGACGACGTCGGATGGTGCGGGGCGGGCCCGCCCGGTCGTATCCGCAGGTCAGCCGGGGCTGCGGCGGCGGGCTGGGGGAGTGGCGGTTCGCCCGGTGCGCACCGCCGCGGCGCCCGTCCGGCGTGCCGCCGGCGCCGGCTCGGCCTGCACCTGTGTCACCACCTCGCAGAGGTCGCGCAGCGGGTCGATCGCCTGGGCCGAGCAGGCGACCTTCTGGAGCAGTGCCCGCAGCGTCGCCGACTCGGTCGGCGTGAGCGCCCCCAGCAGATGCGACTCGACCTGCCGCAGTGCCGACCGCCGCTGTTCCCAGGCGGCACGACCGGCGTCGGTGACCTCGACCAGCCGGTTGCGCCGGTCGGCCGGGTCCGCGCGCCGGGCGACGAACCCGGGCCGCTCCAGGTCATCGATCAGGTACGTGAGGACGGTGCGGTCGATGCCGATCTCCTCGGCGATGGCGCCCTGGTTACGGGCCGGCCCGTTGATCGCCGCGGTGAGCAGCTGGTAGCCGCGCGGGCCACCGGGGAAGTCGGTGAACGTGTGCTCGGTCGCGCGAACGTAGCCGCGGAAGACGATCCCGAGCATCCAGCCCAGGTCGTCGTCGAGCGGATCGGGCCGGTCCGGCCGGTGATTGGCACCCGTCATCCCCCGACAATACCGCAGTAAGTCGAACCTTGTTGGCAGAAGAAGTTCTGTGTGGCATAAGGTCAAGCGACGACGCATCGCCCGACGCGTCGGGTGAATCGGGAGGCGCGCAGATGAGCGACTACGGCCACGACCTGGTCTTCGGATCCTTCGTCACGCCCAGCGCTGGCAATCCGGAGCGCACGGTCGGCGTCGCCGTCCTGGCCGAGCAGGTCGGGCTGGACCTGGTCACCTTCCAGGACCACCCGTACCAGCAGGCGTTCCTCGACACCTGGACGCTGCTGAGCTTCGTGGCGGCCCGCACCAGCCGGGTGCACCTGGCGGCGAACGTGACGAACCTGCCACTGCGCCCGCCGGCGGTGCTCGCCCGCAGCGTAGCCAGCCTGGACCTGCTCAGCGATGGCCGGATCAGCCTCGGCCTCGGGGCCGGGGCGTTCTGGGACGCCATCGAGGCGATGGGCGGCCGGCGGCTGACCCCCGGCCAGGGTGTGCGAGCGCTGGAGGAGGCCATCGAGATCATCCGTCAGCTCTGGGACGTCGAGACGCGCGGCGGAGTGCGGGTCGACGGCGAGTTCTACCGGGTCGTCGGCGCCAAGCGGGGACCCGCTCCGGCCCACCCGGCGCCGATCTGGCTGGGCGCGTACAAGCCCCGGATGCTCCAGCTCACCGGGCGTCGGGCCGACGGTTGGCTGCCCACGCTGGGCTACCTTCAACCCGGTGACCTGAGCAAGGGCAACGCGATCATCGACGACGCCGCGCAGCAGGCCGGCCGGTCTCCGCAGGACGTGCGTCGGCTGCTCAACATCGCCGGAGAGTTCTCGGCCGTCGGGCGCGGCCAGCTCAGCGGGCCCGCCGAGCAGTGGGCCGAGGAGTTGGCCGAGCTGGCACTGGAGGACGGCGTCGGCACCTTCATCCTCGCCAGCGACGACCCCGACGATCTGCGCCGGTTCGCCGGCGAGGTGGTCCCCGCCGTCCGCGAGCTGGTCGCGGCCGAACGTGACAGCGGAGCGGCTCCGGAGCGTACGCCGGGGGAGCCGACGCCGGCGGAGCCGGAGCGGGTCGTTGCCTCGCCGGCCCGGTCCAGCCACGCCACCGCGAGCGGCGGCACGTTCGCCGTGGTGCCGACGCCGGACGACGGCGTACGGCGAAGCGAGCGGCAGGTGTGGGACGAGTCGACCCGGCCGACCGGGCCCGCGCCCGACCCGGAGCGCACCTACACCCCACAGGAGCAGGCCACCGGCGCGCACCTCGTGCAGATCCACGACGGCCTGCGCGCCGAGCTGGCCCAGATTCACGACCTGATCGAGCAGGTGGCGGCCGGCGAGATCGACGCCGGCGCGGCCCGGTCCCACATCAACACGATGACCATGCGGCAGAACCGCTGGACGCTCGGCGTCTACTGCGAGTCGTACTGCCGCATCGTCACCACCCACCACACGATCGAGGACCAGTCGCTCTTCCCCCGGTTGCGGGCGCGGGACCCCCGACTCCGCCCGGTGGTCGACCGGCTGGAGCAGGAGCATCACGCCATCCACGACGTGCTGGAGGGTGTCGATCGGGCCCTGGTCGCGTACGTCGGGTCTCCGGACGGCATCGCCGAGCTGCGGGCCGCGGTGGATCTGCTGACCGACGCCCTCCTGTCGCACCTCAGCTACGAGGAGCGGGAGTTGGTCGAGCCGCTGGCGCGGCTGGGCGTCGCCTGAGCAACTGGCACCGCCACGGCGGCTGCGGGTTGTCCCGATCCGATCTGAGAGACTACTCTCGAAACATGTCTCTCAAGAATCCGTACGGGGATTTCGAGATCACCGAGCCGCAGGCTCTGCGGGCGCTGGCCCACCCCGTCCGGCTGGCGATCCTCGAACACCTGCAGCGGCACGGCCCGGCCACGGCGACCGGGCTCTCACCGCACGTCGGCGCCACACCGTCGGTGGTCAGCTGGCACCTGCGGCACCTCGCGACGTTCGGCCTGGTCCACGACTGGGATGGCGCCACCAGCAAGCGGGAACGCTGGTGGCAGGCCGTCGCCCGAGGCTTCCGTTTCACCGCGCCCGAGGGCACCGAGGGGCAGTCCGCCGTCCAGCAGTTGCGCGCGGAGATGTTCGCCCGCAACGCCGACGCACCCCAGCAGTGGCTGCTGCATGAGGAGCCCCGACTGGACCCCGAGTGGCGCGCGCTGGCCGGCATGGCCGACACCCGGTTCGTGGCCACCGCCGACGAGTTGCGGCAGCTGGAGGAGTCGATCGAAGAGCTGATCGCCCCGTACGTGCGGCGCAAGGAGGCGTCGGCCCCGGACGGCGCCCGGATCGTCCGGATGCTGCGCTACCTCCTGCCCGAACCGGGAGACGAAGCCTCGGCCGAGCCCGGCGACGACGAATCGGCCACGTCATGACCGGCACCGTGAGCGCCACCGGCACCGTGCCCCCGCCGGCCCTGCACCGCGACCGGCGGTTCCGCACCTTCTGGGCCGGCGAGACGATCTCCCAGTTCGGCGACCGGGTCAGCGAACTGGCTCTGCCGCTGATCGCCGTCTCCCTGCTCACCGCGACACCCGTGCAGGTCAGCGTCCTCACCGCGCTGATCTGGCTGCCCAACCTGCTGGGCCTGTTCCTCGGTGCGTGGGTGGACCAGCGCACCCACAAGCGGCAACTCCTGATCATCGCGGACCTGGTCCGCGCCGCGGTGCTGCTCAGCCTGCCCGTGGCCTACCTGTTCGACGCGATCACCCTCACCCAGCTCTACCTGGTGGCACTGCTCACCGGCCTCGGAGCGGTGCTGTTCGCCATGGCCCATCAGGCATTCTTCGTCGCCCTGGTGCCGCGATCGGCGTACGTGGACGCGACCAGCAAGCTCAGCATGAGCCGGTCGCTGTCCTTCATCGCCGGCCCTGCAGTCGGCGGTGGGCTGATCCAGGTGCTCAGCGCGCCGGTCGCGATCGTCGTCGACGCGATGTCGTTCGTCGGCTCCGCGCTGCTGCTCGGACGGATCCCGGTGACCGAGCCGCCGCCGTCGCGTCGGACGTCCACTCTCAGCCTGGTCCGCGAAGGGCTCGTGCTGGTGCTGCGCCACCCGGTGCTGCGGGCCGCCCTCGGCTGCACCAGCACTGTCAACTTCTTCACCTTCATCGCCAGCGCCCTGCTGGTGCTCTACGCCAGTCGCGAACTCGACCTGTCGGCCGGCGCGATCGGCATCGCCTTCGGGTTCGGGGCACTCGGCGGGCTCGCGGGCGCGGCGCTCGCCCCACGGATCTCCCGCGCCATCGGGTTGGGCCGTACCGCCATGATCGGCGCGGTGCTCTTTCCCGCGCCGCTGGCGCTGACCGCGCTGGTGAGCGGACCCACCTGGACGAAGGTGGCCATGCTGGCGGCCATCGAGTTGGTCTCCAGCGTCGGGGTGATGCTGATGGACGTGAACCTCAACGCCCTCCTCACCGCCGTGACACCGGACGACGCGCGAGGGCGCCGAGCCGGCGCCTACAGTGCCGTCAACTACGGCATCCGGCCGCTCGGCGCGCTGGTCGGTGGAGCGTTGGGCACCACCATCGGGCTGCGGCCCACCCTGGCCATCGCCGGCCTGGGTGGCGTGCTCGCCGTGCTCTGGCTGGTCGCGTCGCCGGTACGCCACATCAGAACCCTCGACGAACCGGCGGCCTGACCGCTGGGGCGGGCGTGGTCGTGCGGGCACCGCTTGGTCGTGCGGGCGTCGCTGTCGCTCATGCACTGACCGTTCGGTCGCCCCACGTCAGCGGTCAGTGCGGCGTCGGCATCGGGTGCGGCCCCAGCTCAAGCAGGTCAGGCGGCCTCCGCCAGCAGAATCCGGGCCAGCTCGGTGGGCTGGGAGAACATCGGCCAGTGGCCGGTGTCCATGGTGACCAGTCGCCACTGGTCGCTGGCCAGCAGCTTGGCCACCGTGCCGTTGGGCTCAGGCCCGTCGAGCAGACACTTGACGTACGTCGCCGGCAGCTCACTCAACGGCCGGGTCAGCACGGCCGGCTCGGTAAGCGTGACCCCCGGGTGCGGCGTGGAGCCGCCGACCAGCCGGGCGATTTGCTCGTCGGTGAGCCCCTGACCGTCGAAGTCGGCCGCGCCCAGCGGCGGCCAGTAGCCACCATTGTCGGCGAGCTGCGCCTCGAAGGCCGCCTGACCCTGCCACCAGCCGGACGCGAACGACCCACCGTCGACCGGCACCTCGGAGTCGACGAAGACCACCCGGGTCAACCGGCCGCCGATCCGCTCGGCGGCCTGACCCACCGGGATGCCCGAGTAACTGTGCCCGACCAGCACCACGTCACGCAGGTCGCGGCGCTCGACCTCGTCGACGACGTCCTGCACGTGGGTCTGCTGCCCGGCCGGCACGCCCCGCTTCTCAGCGAGGCCGGAGAGGGTCAGCGGGTGCGTGCCGTGGCCGGCCGCCCGCAGCGGCGTCACCACCTCGTCCCATGCCCGCGAGCCCAGCCACGCCCCCGCCACCAACACGAAATCAGCCATGGCCGGGAGCCTAACGCCGACCTGCGACACGTCGGTGGGTCACGACCAGCTGCGGGCCTCGGCGGCGAACACCTCCGGTGGACTCGCCACCGGCAGCACACAGAGCAGGTGACCACCGGGCGCCCGCAGGATCCGGCACTCGAGCCACTGCGACACCTCGGTGGCGCCCAGCGCCGTCAACCGCGCGGTCTCGGCCGGCACGTCGTCGGTCTCGATGTCCAGGTGGAAGCGCGGCGCGTCGTCGACCGCCTGAACGGCGGTGACCAACCCCGGCAGCGCCTCATGCAGGCCGACGAACTGCGGCTCCGCCGGATCCGACCGGGTGCTGACGCCGAGCGCCGCCGACCAGAACTCCGCCGCCCGGGCGGCCTCCGCCTCGGGAGCGTCGATCAGTAGTGCGTACACGCGGCTGCGGTGCATGCATCGCAGGATATCGAGGACGGCGACATGTTGCTCGATGCGGCGCGTGACCCCCGCGCCGGAAGCGCGATCTCCGGTGGGTACGCCTGGTAGACGGTGATCGTGTCGGCCGAGTAACGGGCACGGATCTGACGGGCGGGAACGGACACCCTGCGATCGTCGACCATCGGACCGCACCCGTTCCTCCGGGATTTCGTACCCGGGCCCCGGAGGTCACCGCCGCGGAGCCGCGGTCGCGGGAGTGTCCACTCAGGCGTGGTCCAGTGCGGGAGGCCCGGTGTCGACGGGCATCCGGAAGATCTGCACCGGGTAGTCGACCGCCACGTGCCCGCCGTTGAGCCCGGCGGTCAGGTGCAGCTGGGCCGCCGGCATCCAGAGCCGGGCCTCGGCGTCGAGCCACATCGCGTCCACCCAGGCCAGCCGGGGGTCGGCGACGAGCGTCCGCACGCCGCGGTCGGGTGCGAGGACGAGGACGCGCCGCCGTTCCAGGTCGCTGAGGTAGATGGCGCCGGTGGCGTCGATGGCCGTGCCGCCGGTGCTGGGCGTGTCACACCACCGTTCGACCCTCCGGGCCATCTCGTCGGCGGACACCGACGGGTCGTCCAACCAGCGGGTGGCGATCCGGGACATCCCGCCGGAGGCCGGTTGGTAGTAGAGCCAGCGACCGTCCGGCGATACCTCCAACTGGTCGACGTGCAGGCGTACCTCGGCGCCGTCCGGGTCGCGCAGCGCTCGACCGTCGGCGATGACCGCGCCGCCCACCGTGCTCGGATGCCTGTCCAGCACGCGTCGGGACCGACCGGAATCGAGGTCGAGCACGATGAGGCCGGCCGCTCCGGCGTCGCTGAGGTACGCCATCCGCCCGTTGAACCGGACGTCGTCGACGTAGCTGTCCGGGTGGACCGCCTCGTCGAGGTGGTAGACCCGCTCCACGCGGTCGCCGTCCAGGTTGACCGCGATCAGCCGAGCGCCGCCCGGCACCTGCGCGCCGCCGACCTGCGGTGTGCCCGAGTCGACGATCCACAACCGGCCGTCCGGGCCGGCACGTAACCCGTTGACGTGCACGAACGCCGCGTCCGGCGGCTGGTCGGCGCGGTTCCACCCGGCATCGGGGTACGGGTCACGCCGGCCGTCCGGCAGCGCCTCGACCACCTGCACGCCGGGCCGGTCCGCCAACGGGTAGCTCAGGAACACCCGGCCGCGCACCGTGGTCACGCCGGTGCACACCCGGTCCTCGTGCAACACGGGCGTCAACCGGGGATCCTCCTCGGTGGGCAGCGACGACATCGACCCGCTCCTCACCCGCCCGGCGGCGTCCTCGGCTCCAGTGCGCGCTCACCCGGTCGGGGTGGGCCAGCGCGGTGTGGGTGGCCGACGGCTCCGGCCATCCGGCGCGGTATCCCCGGCGACTGCCGGCCGAAACCGCCGGTCGCAGGGCACGCCGATTGCAGGGCGCCGCCGACGCTCGGCGGCCTCCCCGCACCCGCCGACGCTCAACCGGACGCCGACGCCGGCGGGCCGACCTGGGCGGCGAGCCGCTTCGGGGCCATCACGCAGTAGCTCTCGGTGAGCAACTCACCCACCTCCTCCCAGTCGGTGTTGCCGTCCAGGACCATGCCCAGGACGTTCGGGCTCCAGTCCGGCTTGTAGAAGGGGTGCCCCATCCCGAGGAGCCCGGCGATCTCGTCGAGTGGCGACCGGAAGGTCAGCAGGCAGGCGGGCTGGTCGAGTGCGGCGGCCCGTGCGTGGACCGGCTGGCGGTCGGGGTCGACGGTGAGCACATGGGCGAAGGTCCGCTTGCGGATCCGCCAGCGGACGCCCACCCAGGCGGGCTCCTCGTAGGTCTCCGGCAACCCGAGACAGATCGGCCGCAGCCGGTCGAGGACCTCGGGCGGGACGTCTCCGGGTGCGGTCACGGGCAACGACGCTAGCCGGTCGGTGTGACACGTTCCGCTCGCCGAACCCCACCCGGCCCGGTGGTGCGCGCCCGACCGATCGGCCAGGATGGGCCGGGGCGACAGTGGGCCGTCGCTCCGGCCTGACCCGCCCCCCGCGCCCGCTGAGGAGTGCCGTGCCGTCCACCCTGCTCTCCCGCCGTGACCTCGACTTCCTGCTGCACGAGTGGCTGCGGGTGTCCGAACTCGTCGAGCGTCCCCGCTACGCCGAGCACTCCCGGGAGACCTTCGACGACGCCCTGGACCTCGCCGAACGGGTGGCCACCGAACAGTTCGCCCCGCACAACCGCGCCGCCGACCTGGCCGAGCCCACCTTCGACGGGCAGCGGGTGCGGCTGATCCCGCAGGTCCGTGCGGCGTTGGACAGCTTCGCCGAGACGGGCCTGCTCACCGCCGGCCTGGACGCCTCGGTCGGTGGCCTGCAACTGCCGCACGCGGTCGCCGCGGCCTGCTTCACCTGGTTCCAGGCCGCCAACGTGGCCACCTCGGCGTACCCGTTCCTCACCCTGGGCAACGCCAACCTGCTGCTCGCGCACGGCAGCCCCGAGCAGGTGGACACCTACGTCCGACCCATGCTGGACGGCCGGTTCTTCGGCACCATGTGCCTGTCCGAGCCGCACGCCGGCAGCTCACTTGCCGACATCACCACCCGTGCCGAGCCCCAGGCGGACGGCACGTACCGGCTCTTCGGCACCAAGATGTGGATCTCCGGCGGCGACCACGAGTTGTCCGAGAACATCGTCCACCTGGTGCTGGCCCGCATCCCCGGCGCGCCGCCCGGGGTCAAGGGCATCTCGCTGTTCATCGTGCCCAAGGTGCTGGTCGGTCCGGACGGGTCGCTCGGTGAGCGCAACGACGTGGTGTTGGCCGGGCTCAACCACAAGATGGGGTTCCGGGGCACCACCAACACCCTGCTCAGCTTCGGCGACGGCGCGCACACCCCGGCCGGCCGCGCCGGGGCCGTCGGTCACCTGGTCGGCGCGCCGCATCAGGGTCTGGCGCAGATGTTCCACATGATGAACGAGGCCCGGATCGGGGTCGGGGCGGGCGCCACCGCACTGGGTTACACCGGCTACCTCAAGAGCCTGGCGTACGCCAAGGAGAGGCCGCAGGGCCGGCCGGTCGGCGCGAAGGACCCGGCTACCGCGCAGGTGCCGATCATCGACCACCCCGACGTACGACGGATGCTGCTGGCGCAGAAGAGCTACGTGGAGGGGGCGCTGGCGCTGGTGCTCTACTGCGCGCGGCTGCTCGACGAGCAGAAGACCGCCCCGGCCGAGGCCGACCGCGAGCGCGCGCACCTGCTGCTGGACGTGCTCACCCCGATCACCAAGAGTTGGCCGTCACAGTGGTGCCTCACCGCCAACGACCTGGCGATCCAGGTGCTCGGCGGCGCCGGCTACACCCGTGACCACGACGTGGAACAGCACTACCGGGACAACCGGCTCAACCCCATCCACGAGGGCACCCACGGCATCCAGGCGCTGGACCTGCTGGGCCGCAAGATGACCATGCGGGGCGGCGCCGGTCTCGCTCTGCTGACCACGACGATCGGTGACACCGTCGAGCGGGCCCGCAAGGCCGGGGGAGAGGCGGCCGAGCTGGCGGGCCGGCTGGCCGCTGTCGTGGACCGGGTCACCGCGGTGACCCGTCGACTGTGGGCCGACGGTGACCCGGTGCTCGCGCTGGCCAACGCCAGCGCCTACCTGGAGGCCGTCGGGCACGTGGTGATCGCGTGGATGTGGTTGGAGCAGGTGCTGGCGCTGCCGCCGGAGGGGGCCGGCGACGCGTTCCACGCCGGTAAGCGTCAGGCCGCGCGCTACTTCTTCACCGTCGAGTTGCCCCGGACCGGCCCGCAGTTCGACCTGCTGGAGAGCCGGGATCGGACCACCCTCGACATGCGCCCGGACTGGTTCTGACCGAACCTGGTGTCTTCACCGTCGGCGGGACTGATGGCTCATCGCCTGCCGCCCCTTGACGACGCCCAGGATGATCACGATCACCAGCGCGATCAGACCGATGATGATGAGCCAGCGGACCGCCTCGAGGATCAACCCGAGCAGGATCAGCACACCGGCGACCACGCCGACGACCCAGAGCAGTGCACGCATGTCGACCTCCCGTAACCGGCCGCGCCTGGTGCGGCCGGCCCGGGTTCTCGTTCCCCGTCCGGCCGACACCATGCGCGAGCGGCATACCGGAGTCGATCAGGGGCCGGTACGCGCCACGTAGACGGTGTTTGCCGACTCCCCGCCGGTCAGCGGGTTGGCGAACGGCACGACGTGCGCTCGCACGTCCACGAACACCTCGGTGAGCGCGGCGGTGAACTCGACGTCCGGCGGGTCGTCCGACCAGAGCGCGAAGACCCCCTCGGGGCGCAGCAGCGCGGCCAGCCGGCGCAGACCGGCCGGCGGGTAGAACGCCGCGTGGCTGGGGTGCAGGACGTTGCGCGGGGAGTGGTCGACGTCGAGCAGCACGGCGTCGAACCGCCGACCGGGCACCTCAGCGTCGAAGCCGGTGTCACCGGCCACCGCCGCGAAGAAGTCGGCCTGCACGAACCGGGTCCGCGGATCCTCGGCGAGCCCCGCCGCGAACGGCAGCAACCCCCGCCGGTGCCAGTCGATCACGTCCTCGATCGCCTCCACCACGAGCAGCGAGCGCACCCGGGGGTCACCCAGCGCCGCGCAGGCGGTGTAGCCCAGCCCGAGACCGCCCACCACCACGTCGAGCGAGTCACCGGCCACCTCGGCGAGGCCGAGTCGGGCCAGCTCGATCTCGGCCACCGGGAAGAGGCTGGACATCAGGTACTCGTCGTCGAGCTTGACCTCGTACACCTCGACCTGGAGCGCCGGGTCCCGGCGTCGGCGCAGGCTGATCGCGCCGATCGGGGTCTCCCGCCAGGCCAGCTCTTCGAAACGCGCGCCCACGGGTGCCCTCTCGCCGCCGGATTCGTCCACGGATGGTACCGGTTGCCCGGCGGCGGACGGCCACGCAGGGTCCACGGGAGATCGACGCAGCGCATATCCTGTGCCCGGCCGATCCACCGGAGGAGACTCATGCCGTCGCGGCAGGACCAGCTGCACTCCTACCAGTTCAGCGTCCAGCGGGCAGTCGCCGCCCTGGTCATGCGGGAGACCGACCCCGCGCAGTCACCGTTTCGGCGGCTGGCCGGCGCCGGCCTGGCCAGTGTCCTGGTCGCGGCGATCGGGCTCGGTGGTTTCGCCCTCTACGGCCTGTTCGCCGGCGGCGGCAAGGGGTGGCGCGACCCGGGCGCGGTGATCGTGGAGAAGGAGTCCGGCGCCCGGTTCGTCTATCGCGAGCAGAAGCTGCACCCAGTGCTCAACTACGCCTCGGCGCTGCTCATCGTCGGCGCGGACCGGTCGAAGACCGTGCTGGTGTCCCGACGCACGATCGACGGGGTGCCGCGCGGGCTGCCGTTGGGCATCGCCGACGCACCCGACTCGCTGCCCGCCCCCGGCCGGCTGGCCGCCACGGCGTGGACGGTCTGCTCGACCGTCCCTGCCGGCGCGGGCGTCGAGGCGCCCCGCTCCGCGTTGCTGATCGGCACCGAGCCCGAGGGTGGCCGGCCGCTGGGCGACGAAGCGCTGCTGCTGCGCCACCCCGACGGTGGGCTGCACCTGGTCTGGCACCAGCGGCGTTACCTGGTCCGTGATCCCAGCCGGGTGCTGGCGGCGCTCGCCACCACCCGGGCCCAGGCGGTTCCGGTGGCGCCGGCACTGCTCAACTCGTTGCCCGCCGGCGCCGACCTCGCCCCGCTCGACCTGCCGGCGCTGGGCCGGCCCGCCACCCGGGTGCCCGGCGCCACGATCGGCGCGGTCTACCTGGTGAGCAACTCCGGTGGCGGCCGGCAGTACGCGGTGGCGCTCGACGCCGGCCTGGCCGGCATCACCGAGTTGCAGGCGGGGCTGTTGCTGGCCCGCACCGGGCAGGTCGAGCCGGTGCCGATGACGTTGGGCCGGTTCGCCGCGTTGCCCACGGTGCCCGACCTCGCCCCGACCGGTCCGAACGCCCCGCCGCCGACCCCGCCCCGGCTCGCCGCCGGTGACGGCGGGGCGCTCTGCACCCGCATCGGCGACGACGGCGGTGTGGGTGAGGTGCGCTGGGGCGTACCGCTGCGGGACCTGACGGCCGCGCCTCGCACCGCGCCGACCGGTGGCATGGTGCTGGCCGACCACGTCGTGGTGGAGCCGGGCCGCGGCGCGGTGGTCGAGGCCGCCGCGGCGCCCGGCGCGACCGGCGGCGCGGTCTCCGTCGTCACCGACCTGGGCCGACGGTACGTGCTGGCCGACCGGGACGTGCTCCCGATGCTCGGCTACCGCGACGTGCGGCCGGTGCGGCTGCCGGCCGGGCTGGTCAGCCTGGTGCCCGCCGGGGCCACTCTCGACCCGGCCGCCGCCCGTGCCGTCGCCGCCCCGGACTGAGGTTGACGCGGCCCGGCGGGTGTCACTCGGCCGGGCGGCGCAGCACGCTCACCGCGAACGGCGCGTCGTCGCGCCACGGGCGCAGGTCCCAGGTGGCGAAGCGCTGCTCCACGCGCAGCCCGGCGGCCACCGCGTCGGCGTCGAACGCGGTCAGCGGGTAGCCACGCTCGGTGCCGAAGCCCACCGTCAGCACGCCATCGGGTCGCAGGTGCGCGGCGACCCGACGCAGCACCTCCGGTTCGGTGCCGACGGCGACGAAGGCGAGCACGTTGCCGGCCAGCACCGCCGCGTCGAACGGTTCGGCCTCACCCAGCGCCGGTAGGTCCAGCTCGGCGAGGTCGGCGACCAGCCACGTCGGGCCGGGGTAGTCGGCGCGGGCGGCGTCCACCAGCGCCGGGTCGGCGTCCACCCCGACCACCGTGTGCCCCCGCTCGGCCAGTGCGGCACCGACGCGGCCGGTGCCGCTACCGGCGTCGAGAATCCGGGAGCCGGGCGCGACGAGGGCGTCCACCAGTCGGGCCTCGCCGGCCAGGTCCGCACCCTCGGCCACGAGCTTGCGGAACCGGTCGATATACCACTGTGAGTGCTCGGGACCGGTGTCGGTCGCCCAGCGGGTCGGGTTGGCCATGTGGCCACCGTAACCGGGCCGGTGGCGGCCCGGCGGTCGACCCGGGACAGCCCGGATCAGGGCAGCCGGGCCACCGTCACGAACTCGTTGTAGGTGAACACCCGCCCGAGCGGCCGGGGGAACGGGAAGGAATACTGCCGGGTGACGGTCAGACCAAGGTCCGCGCAGGCCTGCGCCGCCTCGGCGAAGCCGACGAACCGGACGTGTGAGGCGTCGCTGGCGTAGCCGCGTTCCTGCGGCGTGATGAACACGGCCTGCCCGCCCGAGCGCACGTACGGCAGGTAGGACGAGATGACCTCCAGCGCCTGCTCGGCTGGCAGGTGCTCCAGCAGGTGCGCGGCGAGCAGGGAGTCGAACGCCCCGGGCCGGGCGTGGGGGCTGTCCTTGAACTCCTCCACCTCGTACGCCTCGAACCCGGCGGCCCGCGAGTGCGCCACCGAGGTCGGGTTGTGGTCGACGCCGACGCCGTTGCCGTCCAGGTTGGCGAGGTTGCGGCCCAGGCCGGAGCCGACGTCGAGGGTGGTGCCCAGATTGAGCCGGCGCAGATTCCACCGGTACGGCGCCTGCACGTCGAGCATCCGCTTCCAACGGGCACCACCGAGGCGCTGTAGCCGATCGGTGTAATCCTCGCCCGCCGTCTCGGTCGGATGACGCCGTCCTGCCTGACTCATGCGCCGAACTCCCTCAGCTGTGCCGGTTAAGAACGTGCCGATGGTACGGACATGAGAGGGATCGTGGGGGACATCACAGCCCGGCGTTTCCGGACTGTGACACCGGCCGGCTCAGCCTTTCTCCGCGCCGCTGGTCAGCCCCTCGGTGAGCAGTCGCTCGCTGGCGAAGAAAAGAATCACGATGGGCAGGGTGAGCACGACCGACCCGGCCATCAGCACCGTCTTGGGAACCTCCACGCCGTCGGCGAGCAGCGACAGACCCAGCGACACCGTCCACCGGTTGGGTTTGTCGACCAGGAACAGCAGGGCGAAAAGGAACTCGTTCCAGGCGATCATGAAGTCGTAGAGCGCGACCGCCATGATCGACGGCATCGCCAGGGGCAGGCTGACCCGCCGGAGGATGCCGAGCCGACCGGCGCCGTCGATGGCGGCGGACTCCTCCAGGCTGACCGGGATGGTCTCGAAGTAGTTCTTCAGCATGTAGACCGACACCGGCAACGTCTGCGAGATGTAGACCAGCACCAGACCGAAGAGCGAGCCGCGCAGGCCGGCCCGGGTGAAGACCACGAACAGCGGGATCGCGATGACGATCGACGGGAACAGGTAGACCGCCAGGAACAGGAAGTCCACCTGCCGCCGGCCGAAGAACCGCAGCCGGGCCACCGCGTACGCGCCGGGGATGGCGACCAGGAGGGTGAGCACGGTCGCCGCGACGGCGACCAACCCGCTGTTGCGAATGAAGGTGAGGAAACCCTGGCCGCCGTCGTCGGTGGCCTTGAGCACCTCGGCGTACGTGGCAACGGTCAGCTCACCGAAGCCGACCACCAGCGCGCCGGGGTCGAGCAGCAGCCGCTCGATGGGGCGCACCGAGAGCACCAGCATGTAGTAGAAGGGGAAGACCGTGATCACCAGGAACACGGCGATCACCAGGCGGCGCAGCCAACGCAGGCTCACCGTCTCGACCATGTCCCGGTCCATCAACCGACCCTCCGTCCGAAGAAGCGCAGATAGATCAGCACGAACACGATGAGCACCACGGCCAGCACGACCGCCTGCGCGGCAGCGGCACCGATGTCGGTACGGGCGGTGAGGAACTCGTACACCCGCACACTGACCACCTCGGTGCCGGCCGCACCGCCGGTGAGCAGGTAGACGTCGTCGAACTTGTTGAACGTCATGATGAAGCGCAGCACGCCCAGCAGGGCGATCACCGGCAGCAGTTGCGGCAGCAGGATGTGCCGGAACCGTTGGGTGGGGGTGGCGCCGTCGACGCGGGCGGCCTCCTCCAACTCGCCGGGCACCGCCTGGAGCCGGGCCAGCAGGAACAGGAACGCGAACGGGAAGTACCGCCACGCCTCGAAGACGATCACCGTGGCCAGCGCGGTCGACTCCTGGGTGAGGAACGGCACCGGGGCGTCCCAGCCGAGCAGGCGTTGACCCCACGCGTTGACGATGCCGAGCTGCGGGTCGAGCATCACCTGCCAGACGAACGTCACAGCGACCACCGGCGCCACGTACGGCAGCAGCATGGACGCCCGGACCAGGGTGCGGCCCCGGAACGGCCGGCGGACGACCAGGGCGGCCACCAGACCGAGCAGTATCGACCCGACGGTGCCGCCGATGCTGTAGATCAGCGTGACCCACAGCGTCTCGGCGAAGCCGGGGGTGTGCAGCACCCGGTCGATGTTGTCCATGGTGAACTCGCCGAACAGGCCGGTCTTGCGCAGCGTGGCGAGCCGGACCCGCTGGAAGGCCAGCACCACGGTCCACACGATCGGGATGCCGATGACCGCGATGGTGACGAGCAGTGTCGGTGCGACGAGCGCGAGCCCGGCCCGGGATTCGCGGCGGCGCAGGGTCAGTGGGCGGCGTCGGGGTGGCGCCGGCCGCTCCCGGGTGGGGGGGCGGCCGGGGCCGGGCGCGGTGGTGGTCAATTGACGCCCGCCTTGATGGCGTCGACGTCCTTCTTGGCGCGGTTGGCGGTGGCCGCCGCGTCGGACTTGCCGGAGACGAGGTCGCCCAGCACCTTGGGCACCGGCAACTCGCCGAGCATGGCGCCGACCAGTTTGCCCTGCCCCTGGCTGAGGCCCCACCGTCCGAAGGTGTCCGGGCTGCGGCGCAGCGTGGCCAGCACCTCGTCGCCGTACACGTCGGTGAGGGGCTTCTTCGCGTCCACGCCCGCCTGGCTGGTGTTCCAGGCGGTCAGGTACGCCTCCGGCTCGGCGGGGGTGCCCTTGCGTACCGGGAAGCGGCCCTCCGGGGACATGCCGAACCAGCGCGGGTAGCCGTCACTGAGCATGTACTCCACGAAGGATTTTGCCGGGTCGGCAGCAGCGCCGTCCAGCACGGCCCAGGAGCTGATCTCGCCGTACTGCGCGGGTTCGGTGCCGTTCGGGCCCTTGATCGCGGTGACGAACCCGCTGTTCTTCGCGAGGAACGCCGGGTCCGCCTGGCACTGGGGGCAGGTCGGCTTGGCGTCGTTGCGCAGCCCGGCCAGCTCGTCGAGGATGAACGGTGACCAGATCACCATGGCCGCCTTGCCGGCGAAGTAGGTGGCCCGGGTGGTGTCCACGTCCTGCGCGCCCTTCACCGAGCTGGTGCGGATCAGGTCACCGTAGAAGCGGAACGCCTCGACGCACTGGGGCGAATCGAGTGTGACCTTTCCCGAGTCGTCGGTGAGTTGACAGCCGTTGGCCAACGCCAGGTGCTCGAAGGTCTGCTGGGTGAACACGTCGCTGGGGGCGGTGGCCGCGGTGATCCCGGCGACGCCGCCGGTGTTCAGCGCCGCCGCGGCGGCGGTGATCCGCTCGTACGTGTCGGGGGCGGGAAGGTTGGCGGCGGCGAACAGGTCCTTGCGGTAGACGAGCAGCTGCCCCCACCCGTCGCTGGGCACGGAGAGCTGTTTGCCGTCGTCGGCGGTGAGCTCCAGCGCCCGGGGGGAGAACGTCTGCTTGCCCAGCTTGTCGACGACCTCCGCGTTCGCCGAGGCGTGCAGCAGCTCGTTGCCGGCGAGCGTGCGGATGCCGGCGAGGGAGACGGAGCCGACCACGTCGGGCAGGTCGCCGGCGGCGGCGTTGGCGGCGATCAGGGAGGGGAACTGGTCCTCGTTGACGGTCACGAGATCGACCTGGATCCCGGTCTTGGCGGTGAAGTCGGCGATGATCGCCTTGGTGGCGGTGACCCGGTCGGCCACGTCCTCCAGGCTCCAGACGGTGATCTTCTTGCTGTTGCTGTCCGGTTCGTCGTCGCCGCAGGCCAGCAGGGTGGACGTGGTCAGTGCCATGATCAGGGTGGTGGCGAGTATCCGCCTCGGAGGTGCTGACATCGGTGGCACTCCTCTCGAAGGGTACATGACGGATCCAACACCTTCGATTGATCAATAGCAAGACATATGGCGATTTTTTGCTATCCTGGAACCCAGTGCTACCGGGATGTGACACATGGGCAACTGGGTGGTATCTCTCGCCGGGCCTCGACGCATCAGCCTCGAGCCCTGCCCGCCGGATCCGCTCGGCCCCGGCCAGGTCCGAGTCCGCACCTGCTACTCGGGCATCTCCGCCGGCACCGAGCTGACCCTCTACCGGGGCAGCAACCCCCGGCTCAGCAAAGACTGGGACGACGCCGCCCGGATGTTCGTCCCCCGACAGACCCCGGTGCCCTACCCGTTGATCGGCTTCGGCTACGAAGAGGTCGGCGAGGTCGTCGAGGTCGCGCCGGAGGTCACCGACCGGCATCCGGGGCAGCTCGTCTGGGGCATCTGGGGGCACCGGGCCGAGGCCGTCCTCGCCGCCGACGTGGTCCGTGCGCTCCCTCCCGGGCTGGATCCGCTCGCCGCGGTCTTCGCCCGCCCCGGCGCCATCGCGCTCACCGCGGTGCTCGCCGGCGACCTGCACCTCGGCGACTGGGTCGGCGTCTTCGGGCAGGGCGTCATCGGGTTGCTCGCCACCCGGCTCGCCGTGCTCTCCGGAGCCCGGGTGGTGGCCGTCGACCCGGTGCCCGACCGGCTCGAGTACGCCGCCCGATACGGCGCGCGATCCACTGTGGACGCCACCGTCACGTCCGCCGCCGCCGTGCTGCGCCAGGCCACCGACGGGCGGGGGGCCGACGTCTGCCTGGAGTTGTCCGGCGCGTACCCGGCGTTGCACGAGGCGATCCGCTCGACCACCCACGCCGGCCGGGTCGTGGCCGCCGGCTTCTACCAGGGCCAGGCCGACGCGCTCGGCCTCGGCGAGGAGTTCCACCACAACCGCATCCAGTTGGTGGCCGCCCAGGTCTCCGGGCCCACCCCCGCGCCGAGCATGGCCGGCCGGTGGACCGGAGACCGGGTCGCGCAGACCTTCATGGACCTGGTGGCCGACCGCAGCGTCGACCCGCTGCCGCTGGTCAGCCACATCGTCGACGCCAGCGCGGTCGCCGACGCCCTCGCGCTGCTCGACCGCGGCGCCGGTGACGTCCTCCAAGTCGTGCTGAGGTTCTAAATGACCACCATCGCGCTGGCCTGCCAGGAACAACTCCTGCCGGGCACCAACCTGATCCAGAAGTACGCCCTCGCGGCCGCCCTCGGCTACCAGGGCATCGAGCTACGCGGCCGTGGTGACCTCGCGTTCGCCCGCCGGCTGCCCGAGTTGCGTCGGGCCCGCGCGGCCGGGGTGGTGATGCCCACCGTCTGCGTCGAGATGGACCACTTCATCGGGGACTTCGACCCCGCCCGCTCCGCCGACGCCGTCCGCAACCTGCGCTCCCAGCTCACGGTGATCGCCGAGCTGGGCGGCGTCGGGGTGATGACCCCGGCCGCCTGGGGGATGTTCTCCCGGCGACTGCCGCCGTTCGAGCCGCCCCGCACCCCGGACGGCGATCGGCAGGTGCTCCTCGACGCCCTCGGCGAGCTTGGCGAGCACGCCCGGGCCGAGGGGGTCACCCTCTTCCTGGAACCCTTGAACCGCTACGAGGACCACATGGTCAACCGTCTCGACGAGGCGGTGGCGCTCTGCGCCGCGCTCGCGCTGCCGTCGGTCCGGGTCGTCGCCGACACCTTCCACATGAACATCGAGGAGGACGACGTGCACCGCGCGCTGCGCGCCGCCGCGCCGTACCTCGGGCACGTGCAGGTCAGCGACTCCAACCGGTACCAGCCCGGCGCCGGGCACCTGGACTGGCCGGCGTTGGTGCGTACCCTGCTGGAGCTGGACTACCGGGGTTGGCTGGCCCTGGAGTGCCGGCTCCGCGGCGACCCGGTCCGGGCCCTGCAACAGGCGGCCACCGTGCTGCGACACGCGCTGCCCCGGCGGGCCGCCGCGTGACCGCCGACGCCGGGCCGACAAGCGTCCACGCGACCGCCGGTGTCGACGGGATCGCTGACGCCGGGGCGACGCGCGCCGAGGCCGCCGGCACGGGTGGCCCGGCCGGCGCGACCGGGCTGCGTCGACTCGCGGTCGACACGCTCGACGCCAACTGGGAGCACGACCACACAGTGCCCTCGCGCACGCTCTACCCGCACCAGTGGAGCTGGGACTCGGCCTTCATCGCGATCGGGTTGGCCCAGGTTCGCCCCGACCGCGCCTGGCGGGAGCTGGCGAGCCTGTTCCGGGCGCAGTGGGCCGACGGACGGGTGCCGCACATCGTGTTCAACCCCGCGTTGCGGGTCGGCGCGTACTTCCCGGGGCCGGAGATGTGGCGCTCGGCCGACGTGCCGGGAACACCGGACGTGGCCACCTCCGGAATGGTCCAGCCGCCGGTGCACGCCCTCGCCGCGTTGCTGGCGTACCGGCGGGCGCCCGACCCCACAGGTCTGGCCGCGCTGCGCCGGCTCTATCCCGCGTTGGTCGCCCAGCAGCGCTACCTGTCCGACCGGCGGGACGTGGCCGGTGACGGGCTGGTCTGCATCGTGCACCCGTGGGAGTCCGGGTTGGACAACAGCCCGGCGTGGGACGAGCCGATGGCCGCGGTACCGGCCGAGGCGGCCGTCATGTCCGCGTACGGTCGGCACGACACCAGGCACGCCGACGCCGCGCACCGCCCCACGGACCTGGACTACGCGCGCTACCTGGCGATCGTCGCCGCCTACCGCGACCACGGCTACTCCGACCACGACCTTGCCACCGGTCATCCGTTCCTGGTGGAGTGCCCGCTGTTCAACGCGGCGTTCGGGGCCGCCGAGCACGCCCTCGCCGAGATCGCCGCGCTCGTCGGTGACGACCCCGGGCCGCACCGGGCCCGCGCGGCCCGGATCACCGAAGCTCTCGTGAGCCGGCTGTACGACCCGGACACCGGCACGTTCCAACCCCGTGACCTGCGCACCGACCGGCTGGTGAACGCCCGTACCGTGCTCGGGCTGACCCCGCTGATCCTGCCCGACCTGCCGACCCGGAAGGCCGACGCGCTCGTCGTCGAGGCCCGCTCGGCGCGTTTCGGGGTGGCCCAGCGGATGGACCGCCCGCTTCCCACCTACGACCGCACCGCACCCGACTTCGAGCCGTTGCGCTACTGGCGGGGGCCGAGCTGGCTGAACATCGGCTGGCTGGTCCGGCGTGGGCTGCTCACGCACGGGCGCCCGGAGCTGGCCGCAGGGCTGCGCCGCTCGATGATCGGTCTGGTCGCCGGGGCCGGCTGCCACGAGTACTTCCACCCGGACACCGGTGCCGGGCTCGGCTCACCGGCGTTCAGCTGGACGGCCGCGCTGCTGCTCGACCTGCTGGCCGACTGAGCGCGGTGCCGGCTGGTAGCGTCCCCGGTCCGGCGGCCGGAGGGAACATCGTGCGCGAGATCGACAAGGTGGCCTGGATCCTCATCGAGGACGATCGGGTGCTGAGCACCCGGTCGGCGGGCAAGGACGTCTGGTACCTGCCGGGTGGGAAGCGCGAGCCCGGCGAGACCGACCTGGAGACCCTGCGCCGGGAGATCGGCGAGGAGTTGAGCGTCGAGGTCGACGTGCCCGGCGCCGTGCACCTGGGCACCTTCACCGCTCAGGCGCACGGGCACGCGACCGGCATCACCGTGCGGATGACCTGCTACCGGGCCGGCTATCGGGGACAGCTGCGGCCGGCCAGTGAGATCGCCGAGATGGCCTGGCTCGGGTACGCGGACCGGCACCGCACCTCGCCCGTCGACCAGATCATCTTCGACCACCTGCTGGCCGAGGGTCTGCTGGCCTAGCGGCAGTTTGTCGCGGCCGGCCAGGGGTAACCGCCCGAGCGTGACCGACGGCGACGCGTTCCCGTACTTCATCGACGCGGTTTCCCAACGGTCCGGGCTGCCGGCAGAGCAGGCCGCCGTGCTGGCCCGCGTCGTGCTGCAGACGTTGGCCGAGCGGGTGACCGGCGGCCCGCCCGACGACCTGGTCGGGCACCTGCCGAACGAGGTCGACGGCTACCTGACCGGCCCGACCCCGGACCCGGCCGGGGCCTCCGGTCCGGACCCGGCCGGGGCTCTCGGCGAGGATGCGGCCGGGGCTCTCGGCCCGGATGCGGCCGGGGCTCTCGGCCCGGATGGTGGCGCCGACGGGTTGACCACCGGGGTGGGCCTGGAGGTTGGCGGGGCTGGCGCGACCCCGGTGGCGGCCGGCCCGACGGAGTTCCTGCGCCGGGTGGAGCAGCGTGCCGGGGTGGACCCCGCCACCGCCCGGGCCGGAACCGGCGCCGTCTTCGCCACCTTGCGGGCGGCGATGACAGTACGGGAGTTCCGGGAGATGGTGGCGCGCCTGCCGCGCAACGGCAGGCCCTGACCTGACCCGACCCGGCCCGACCATGACCAGCGCCGGCCCGGCCCTGGCGCGACCATGACTCGGCCCGACCATGACCAGGCCCGGCCCGGCCCGGCTAGATCCACTCGCGTTTCTTGAAGTTGGGGTGTCCCGGCGCCCGGGATACCCCGATTTCCGTGAACCCGAGTCGATCAATCGGGCCAGCGACCGACCTCGTGTCGGAATTGTCCAGACTGGCCAGGCGCGGCGTGCTGCGGGTGCTCGGTGGATCCTGATCCGTCACCGCCGAGCCGACGTCACCCGCCCACTGCGTGCTCGGGTGGCTGATCAGACGGGTGACTCGGTCAGCTCCTCGGGCTCGGCGACCCAGGCGGAGAAGACCGGCACCCCGTGCCAGGGGCCGGTGCCGCCGTCGGCCCGGGTGTCGGTGGCGACCGCCACCACCGCGTACGGGTGACCGAAGCGCAGTTCAGCGGTGCGGGCCACGCCCTCCGGTGGCAGGCTGGTCAGCCCGAACATGCCGGTCACCGCCGCCGCCTCGAAGCCGTACCTGTCGAAGCGGGCCACCGCCGTCTGCCGTGCCTCGAAGTGCTCCACCGGTAGCGCCAGCGCCGTCCCCAGCGTGGCCGCCACCGCCGGGAAGCCGAGCGCCGGGGCGGTCAGGTCGTGTTCGCTCCGGGCCGACCAGCAGGGGAGGACGGCGCTGTGCCGCTCTTCGCGGCCGTCGCGGGCCGTTGTGCGTACCCGCTCCTCGGTGAGCGTCCACAGCGGAGCCTCGCCGAGGGGCAGGTCGAACAGTGAGCGGCTGCCCGCCGGTTGCGCGCCGTCGGCCGCGCCGGCGCTGAGGTCGTACGCAACGGCCAGCACCTCGGCCGGTGGCACCTGCGGTGCGGCTGCCACCGAGAGGACCACCAGCCCCGCGCCGTCGGTCGTTTGGGCCGGTGCGGTGTGCACGATCACGTCACCGGCACCCTCGGTGGACACGATCGCGCACCGGTGGCCCTGGCTCGGGCTGCGCAGCGCCCGCCGGAGTTGGCCGGCCCACGGGCTGCCAGCGCCGAGCGCGCGTGCGTCGGCGACGTCGAACGGGGTCGCCCAGGACACCCGGGTGGCCAACGCGCTGGCCAGGGCCAGCACCACGTCCGGCCCGACCCGCAGGGGGAACGTCTCGATCAGGCCGAGGGTGTGCTCGCGGGCCCAGGCGTCCAACCCGGCCTGATCGGGCAGTACCCCGACCTCGGTCGTGCCGGGCAGCGTGGCTCGCCACGCCGCCGGCCCGCCGTCGCCCTGCCCCGACCGGTGCCAGAGCGCGGTGGCGGACCCGACCAGCGGGTGCGGCGCGTTCAACAGCGTTCGGGCCACCTCGGCAGCGCTCGGCAGATCGGTGCCCAGGGCCCGCGCCAGCTCCGTGGCTGCTCCCTGCGTGGCGGCCGGCTCGACCGCCGCTGTGGCACCGACCGCGAGCAGCAGCCAGGCACCGAGCGGGGAGGCGACGTGGTGCCGGTCGCCGGCTGTGGCGTGCAGCCGCGCGGCGTACGCGCAGAGCGGCCCGTGCAGATCGGTCCTCATGTCCCCACTCTGCCCGCCGGCCCGGTTCACGACCACAGTTCGAACGGCTCGTCGATCTCCGTGCCGGCGAGGAAGGGGCTGATCAGCCGGGGGAGCTGCCCGGGATAGAACCGTTCCCGACTGGCCACCACCTCCGGCAGCGGCCACCAGCGGAAGTCGAAGTAGTCCTCCCGCTCGTAGTCGAGCCGGTGCGCCTCGTTCACGTCCGGACCGGGACCGGCCAGCCGTACCGCGACGACAACCTCGTCCTGGACGTGCCGCACCTGGCGGTGCAGGAAGCTCGCCCGCCGCCGCCACACCGGCGCGCCCACCTGGTCGACGCTGATCACGATGCCGGTCTCCTCCCGCAGCTCCCGCACCGCCGTGTCGCGATAGGTTTCACCGGGATCCATGCCGCCGCCCGGCAGCTCCCACCAGGTGCCCAGCCGGGCGTGGTCCGGGTCGTGGGTGTGAAACAGCAACACCCGGTCAATGCCGTCGGTGACCACCACCCGCACCGCGCGTCGCTCAAGGATCGGCAGGTCGCGAGGCAGCTCGTTCATCGGGCCAGTCTGTCGTACCGCCCGCATCGGCGGCGGGTAGGCTGCCCGCCGTGGCTGGTCTGTTGAGGAATGTCGCGGCGCGTATCTCTCGGGTCGGTGCGGTGATCCCGTCGCCCCGGCGTACCGGGCCGGCGCCCGCGCAGGTGGCCCGCCGCCGCCAGGTGAGCGCGTTGCAGCGTCGGGAGCTGACCTACGCTCCGGAGCGCGACGGTCAGGCGGACCCGGGCGAGATCGTCTGGACCTGGGTGCCGTACGAGGACGACCCCCGTCAGGGCAAGGACCGGCCGGTGCTGGTCGTCGGGCGGCACAGCCGGACCCTGTTCGGGTTGATGTTGTCCAGCCAGAGCGAGCGGGACGGGCAGCGGCACTGGTTCGCGCTCGGGCCGGGCGAGTGGGACCGCGACAACCGGCCGAGCTGGGTCCGGCTGGACCGGGTGCTCACCATGCGTGAGGACAGCATCCGTCGGGAGGGTGCCGTGTTGGATCGGCCTCGGTTCGACCGGGTCGGGCAGGCGTTGCGCGCCGGCTACGGCTGGCGCTGACCGCCGCCGGGCTGCCCCGGCACAGAGGGCTCCCGACGGTGTTGCCCTTGACGGTCAGATTCAATCGCGGCTCGGGCCAACCGCGGCACCCTTCTCGTCCGGCGGCGGGTACGGCTGGTCGGCGAGGAGCCGGGCCAGGTGTGCGGTGTTGAGCGCCAGTGCCTTCGTGGTGCGGCCGGTGGTGTCGGGCTTGGGGCCGGCGTCGCGGTAGTCCACGGTGTGCAGTGCCTCGCCGACCCAGTAGGTCGCGGCGGCGGCGGCAATGGTGAACCCGACCTCGTTGAGTGCCTGCTGCACCTCGCCGATGGTGTGGTGGGCGCCATCCTCGTTGCCGACCACGGCGACACCGGCGACCTTGCCGTAGGTGAGGAGCCGGCCCTCGGCGTCGGTCTCGGAGAGTTCGGCGTCGAGGCGTTCGAGGACCATCTTGCAGACGCTGGCGGGCTGACCGAGCCAGATGGGCGTGGCGATGATCAGCACCTGGGCCGCCATCAGCTTGGCGCGGATCGCGGGCCAACCGTCGCCGTCGCCCTCGTCGGTGGACACCCCGAAGCGCACGTCGTGATCGACCACCCGGATCATTTCCCCCTCCACGCCCTGCCCGGCCAACTCGGCGAGCACTTCCCGCCCGAGCTGCTCGGCGCTCGACGGGGTCGGCGACGGCTTGAGGGTGCAGTTGAGTACGAGGGCGCGGATGGTCGCCACGTCGGTTCCTCTCGGCGGTGGTGTTCAGCTACAGGTTCCCCCATACCCGGCTAGGACGTCGCAGAACACCCCGGCCGGGTGTGGTGGGAAGCCAGCAAAATCGCTGGGTCGGTGGCCGAGGCGCTGGCATGGTGTCCGGATGGTGTCCGACGTCGCCCGGCAGGTGGCCGAGCAGGTGCGGACGGGCTTCGGGCTGCGGCTTTCCACGATGGAACCGGTCACTTCCGGCGCGGACCAGAATGCCCGGCTGTGGCTGGCTCAGGCCGCCGACGGCGGTCGGTACGCGGTCAAGCTGAGCGGTGGCGGCACCCCGGCCGGCCTGGTGGTGACGGCGTACCTGGCCGAACAGGCGGTGCCGGGCATCGTCGCGCCGCTGCGGGCCGACGACGGAGGGCTGTCGATCGACAATGACGGCCGCCGCCTCTCGGTGGTGCCGTGGGTCTCCGACCAGCGGGCGCTTGACGGCCCGATGACCGGCGCGCACTGGCGCGCGTACGGCGAGGTGCTGGCCGCCGTGCATGCGGTGCCGGTGACCGACGAGCTGAGCCGGTTGCTGCCGGCGGGCGGCGCCGCGTACCCCTCGATCGTGACCGCGACCCGCGCGATGGCCGCGCGGTTGCGCGACCCGGCCAACCTCGTGGACCCGCTGGTCGCTGAGTTGGCCGGGGTGTGGTCCGCGGTGGCCGACCGGCTGGGGGTCCTGGTCGGCGAAGTCGAGCGCCGCGCCGGCGACACGCGCGACCGACCCGGCGCGGACGTCGTCTGCCACGGTGACCCGCACCTGGGCAACCTGCTGCTCGGCGCGGACGGCCAGGTCTGGCTGATCGACTGGGACGACGCGGTGCTCGCCCCGCCCGAGTGCGACCTCATGTTCGTCCTCGGCGGGGTGCTCGCCTTCGCGCCGATCACTGCCGAGCAGCAGCAGGCCGTGCTCGCCGGGTACGGCACGGCCGACGTCGACCCGCTGCGCCTGGCCTGGTTCCTCGCGGTGCGCGCGCTCGACGACCTCAGCGACTGGACCCGTCAGGCGTTGGACCTCGACGCCGCGGCGGCCGACCGGGGCCGGGCGGCGCGGATCGTGCGAGGGCTGGTGTCACCGGTGGGTCTGGTCACCCTTGCCGAGGCGGCGTTGCGCGAGCTTGACGGGCAGCACTGAGCGGTGACCACGTCGTCCACCTCGGGCAAAAAGTAAGGCAAAGAGCGGAAACGCTCCCTGCCACCTCCAACATATATCGCACCGGGGGACTTGCGGCAAGACCCGGAGGGTGCAGCAGAATCTCCAGCCGACGCCCAAATCTGGGAAAATCGGGGGATTCCATGATCGATGTCATCATTGCTGGCGGTGGGCCGACCGGCTTGATGCTGGGCAGCGAGCTGCGGCTGCACGGGTTGCACGCGCTCGTGCTCGAAAAGGAGACCGAGCCGACCAGCTATGTTCGCGCGCTCGGCCTGCACGCACGCAGCATCGAGGTGATGGACCAGCGAGGTCTGTTGGAGCGGTTCCTCGCGCTCGGACAGCAGTACCCGGTCGGGGGCTTCTTCGCCGCGATCCCCAAGCCGTCGCCGGGCGGGCTGGACACCGCGCACGCGTACGTCCTCGGCATCCCGCAGACCATCACCGACCGTCTCCTGCACGAGCACGCCAGCGAGGTGGGAGTCGAGATCCGGCGTGGCAGCGAACTGGTCGGGCTGAGCCAGGACGACCACGGGGTGACCGTGCGGTTGGCCGATGGCGGTCAGTTGCGTGCCCGCTACCTCGTCGGTTGCGACGGTGGCCGCAGCACCGTACGCGGGCTGCTCGGTGTCGGCTTTCCCGGCGAGCCCAGCAGCGTCGAGACCCTGCTCGGCGAAATGGAGGTGGGCGTGCCGCCGGAGAGGGTGGCCGAGGTGGTCACCGAGGTCCGCAAGACCCATCTCCGGTTCGGCCTCGGCCCCCTCGGGGACGGGGTGTACCGCGTCCTCGTCCCCGCCGAGGGCGTGGTCGAGGACCGTACGGTCGCACCGACCATTGAGGACTTCAGACATCAACTGCGGGTGTACGCGGGCACCGACTTTGGCGTCCACTCACCGCGTTGGCTCTCCCGCTTCGGTGACGCCACCCGGCTGGCCGAGCGTTACCGGGTGGGCCGGGTGCTGCTGGCCGGCGACGCGGCGCACATCCACCCGCCGACCGGCGGGCAGGGGCTCAACCTCGGCATCCAGGACGCGTTCAATCTCGGCTGGAAGCTGGCCGCCGACATCAACGGCTGGGCGCCGCACGGGCTGCTGGACAGCTACCACAGCGAACGGCATCCGGTGGCCGCGGACGTGCTGAACAACACCCGGGCGCAGATGCTGCTGCTCTCACCCGAGCCGGGGCCTCGGTCGGTGCGCCAGCTGTTGTCCGAGCTGCTGGACTTCGAGGACGTCAACCGGTACCTGATCGAGAAGATCACCGCGATCGGGGTCCGCTACGACTTCGGCGCGGGTCACCACCTGCTCGGGCGTCACCTGCGCGACGTGAGACTCGAGCGGGGACGCCTCTACGAGCTGATGCGCCGCGGGCGCGGGCTGCTGCTCGACCAGACCGGCCAGCTCTCGGTCGCGGGTTGGGCGGAACGGGTCGACCACGTCATCGATGTCAGCGAGGAGTTGGACGTGCCCGCCGTGTTGCTACGGCCGGACGGCCACGTGGCGTGGGTCGGCGACGACCAGACCGACCTGCTCGGTCAGCTGCCCAGGTGGTTCGGCGCGCCCGTCACCTGAACGGTCAGCGTTCCCCGAGGAACGCGCTGTCGACCAGTTGGCGGGGCGACCGGGCGCCACCGAGGCTCTTCGCCTGGTACATGGCCGCGTCGGCGCGGCTGAGCGCGTCGGTGAGCTGGGCCGGGCCGGTCACCGGGGCGAGCCCGACGGAAGCGGTGACCCGGACGCTGCAACCGCTCAGCCGGATCGGCGCGGCGACGGTCTCGCTGAGCCGGCGGGTGGAGTGCTCGATCCAGCGCCGGTCGACAGTGGGGCTGGAGAGCAGCCCGGCGAACTCGTCGCCGCCGAGGCGTGCGACGAGATTGTCACCGGCGAAGCCGGCGAGCCGTTCGGCAACACTGATCAGCACCTGGTCGCCAGCGGCGTGCCCGTAGCGGTCGTTGATCTGCTTGAAGTCGTCCAGGTCGAGCACCACGGCGATCAGCGGCTGGCCGGCGGCGTCGGTGAGCAGGGCGGCTGCCAGGCGGTAGAAGGCGCGTCGATTGGGCAGCCCGGTGAGCGGGTCGTGGCTTGCTGCGTGCCGTTCGGCGGCCAGCTCGGCCTGGAGGTGGTCGATCTCGGCCTCGGCGCGCACCGCCCGTCGGCGTAGTTGCCAGGAGGAGAGCAGCGCGCCGGCCGCGCAGACGCCGGAGGCGACACTCATCGGATCCGGCACGAACCCTCCCATCGCCGCGACCGCCTCCAGCCTTCGGTTGACGCGGCGCGCCGCGTCAGGCCCAGTTTTGCCTGATCGTTGCCCGTCTGCCGGTAACACAAAGTGAACGGATGGGCACCGATCATGTGCGTTATCATGCTCGCCGTCGGGTGCAGATGCAATAGCAGATGCACGTGCAGAACCGTCCAATGTCGATACCGCACCCCCTCGCCGTTACCGCTCCTCCCACGGCCACCGGCGGGCTCGTAACAGAAAGACGCCCCCATGCAGCAGCCACCCAATGGCGTACCGATCCACCAGTTGCCTCCGCTGAGCTGGCAGAAGAGTCGCCGCAGCAATCCCAGCGGCAACTGCGTCGAACTGGCCGAGCTGCCCGAGGGAGCGGGCATCGCGGTCCGCAACTCACGACACCCGGAGGGGCCGGCGCTGATCTACACGGTGGATGAGATCGCCGCCTTCGTTCTCGGTGCGCGGGACGGCGATTTCGACCATCTGATCAACTGACCGTCCGGGGGTGGGTCGTCCCGGTGACGGGACTTATTCACCGGCGCGGAGGAGTTCACCTCACTGTCGGTCCATGGCATGCTTACACGTCGGCCGGGCCGGGGCGCCCGGCCGTCGTGGGTCGGTGTCCGGAGGTCCGCACGTGACGATGGTTCCCGCCGAGGGCGGCCCGACAACCGGGCCGACCGTGCTGCGCATGCTGCTCGGCGCCCAACTGCGCCGTCTGCGGGAATCCAGCGGGGTGACCCGGGAGGGCGCCGGCTGGGAGATCCGCTCCTCCGAATCCAAGATCAGTCGGATGGAGCTGGGCCGGGTCGGCTTCAAGGAGCGCGACGTCGCCGACCTGTTGACCCTCTACGGCGTCACCGAGGAGCAGGAGCGTGACGCGCTGCTCAAGCTCGCGCGGGACGCGAACAGCCCCGGCTGGTGGCATCGCTACGGCGACGTGTTGCCGTCCTGGTTCCAGTCGTACCTCGGCCTGGAAGCCGCCGCCGCGCTGATCCGCAGCTACGAGGTGCAGTTCGTGCCCGGCCTTCTGCAGACCCGGGAGTACGCCCGGGCGGTCGTGCTGCTCGGTCACGGCGCGGCCGATCCGGGTGAGATCGACAGACGCGTCGCACTGCGGATGCAGCGTCAGCAGTTGCTCCAGCGGGAGAACCCCCCGCAGCTCTGGGCAGTGGTGGACGAGGCGGCGCTGCGCCGGCCCATCGGTGGCGCCGAGGTCATGCGCGGCCAGCTCACCGCGCTCATCGAGGCGACCAAGTCGCCCCACATCCGGCTCCAGGTCATCCCGTTCGCGGCCGGTGGCCACGCCGCCGCCGGGGGCGCGTTCACCATCCTGCGCTTCGGCGACCAGGAGCTCCCGGACATCGTCTACATCGAACAGCTCACCAGCGCCATCTACCTCGACAAGCGCGACGACCTGGATTACTACGCGGTGGCCATGGAGCGGCTCTGCGTCGAGGCCGAGCCGCCGGAGCGTACGGCGGAGATCCTCGGCCGCCTGCTGGACGACACCTACCCCGCCTGACCCCCTCGGTCGCGGGCCCCCGCAGGCGGGACTCTCAGCTCAGGTATTGACCGGCGCCAACCGGCCGGGCTAATCTCTGTATCGATACAGACTGGATCGATACAGAGGGGTGCCGGTGAAGCCAACACTGCAAGCCGTGGCCGACGCCGTCGGCGTCTCCCGCAGCACGGTGTCCAACGCCTACAGCCGTCCCGACCAGCTCTCCGCCGCCCTGCGCGAGCGGATCCTGGACGCCGCCCGGCAACTCGGCTACCCCGGGCCCAACCCCACCGCGCGCTCCCTGCGCCGGGGCTTCGTCGGGTCGATCGGGGTGCTGTTCACCTCGCAACTGTCGTACGCCTTCACCGACCCGTTCGCGGTCCGCTTCCTCGCCGGTGTCGGCGCGGCGGCCGAGCGGCACGGCACCAGCATGCTGCTGGTGCCGCTGGCGCGGGCGGTGACCGACGCCCGCCGGGCGGTGGAGAACGCCGCTGTCGACGGCTTCTGCGTCTACTGCGTCGCCGACGAGGAATGGGCGTTGGACGTGATCCGCGAACGCGGGCTGCCGTTCGTCAGCACGGCCGCCCGGGACAACGCCGATGCCGGCGAACGGTTCGTCGGCATCGACGAGCGGGCCGCCGCGCGCAGTGCGGCCGCGCATGTGGCTGGGCTCGGGCACCGTCGGGTGGCGTTGCTCGCCGACTCGGTGCTGCCCGACGCGCCGGCCGGCCCGCTCACCCTGGCCGGCGTCGACCAGGTGCCGCATCCGACCACCCGAGGTCGGCTCAGCGGGTTCGCCGACGCCTTCGCCGAGGTCGGCGTCGGCTGGGCAGAGCTGACAGTGGTTAACGTCCCCGGCAACAGCCGCCCAGCGGCAGCCGCGGCCATCGCCGGGCTGTTCGATCAACCCGCACCGCCGACCGCCGTACTGGCCGGCTCCGACGTCCTCGCCCTCGGTGTGCTGGACGCCCTGGCCGCGCGGCCGGCGCACGATCGTCCCACCGTCTCGGTGACCGGCTTCGACGACGTTCCCGAGGCCGCCGCGGCCGGCCTCACCACCGTCCGGCAACCGGCCGAGGAGAAGGGCCGAATCGCCGCCGAACTGCTGCTCGACCCGCCCGCGGACGCCGCGGCCGGTCACGTGTTGCTGCCCACCGCACTCGTCGTCCGGAACTCCACCGGACCTGTCCCGAGGAGTTGACCATGGAACTTCCCACCGGATACGTCACCGCGCTCGACGCCATGAACCGGCACGTCAACTCGGCCCGACCGGACGCTCCGGTCCAGGTCGAGCACCCCCGTCGGCCCCTGCTCGCCCCGACCCGGCAGGCCACCGCCCTCGCCCTGCGGCGGCTCGCCGACCGCATCCAGCCGCGACCGCTGCCCGGCGCCCCGCGCTGCTCCTGACCCGAACCAGCCCCATTCCGGTACGCACGGGACGAACAGTGTGGGGCCGGGCACGCAGAGTGGCCGAGCGCGGCGTTGCCAGGCAGACTGGTGAAGCCATGTCACCGCTCATGCCCACTCTCCGCCTCCACGACCGCTACGTACTGCACGAGCGGATCGGTCTCGGTGGCATGTCCGAGGTGTGGCGAGGCGACGACGAGGTGCTCGGGCGGCCGGTCGCGATCAAGGTGCTCGCCGGGCAGTTCGCCACCGACCCACAGCTGCGGGCCACCATCCAACGCGAGGCCCGCGCGGCCGCCCGGCTGACCCACCCACACGTGACCCAGGTGTACGACTACGCCGAGGCGACCCTGGCCGGCGGCGTCGTGGTCCCGTACCTGGTGATGGAGCTGGTCGACGGTCACAACCTGGCTGACCGGATGCGGTCCGGGCCGCTGCCCTGGCCGGAGGCGGTCCGGGTGGCCGGGCAGATCGCCGCAGCGCTGGCCGCCGCGCACCGCATCGGCGTCGTGCACCGCGACGTCAAGCCCGGCAACGTCATGCTCACCGACACCGGCGCCAAGGTGCTCGACTTCGGCATCGCCGCGCTCGGCGGCCTCGACAGCCAGTCCGGCGAACCGCTGATGGGCACCCCCGCCTACTTCGCCCCGGAACGGCTGACCGCCGGCCCGCCCGACCCGGCGAGCGACGTGTACGCCCTCGGCGCGCTGCTCTACCGCACCCTCACCGGGCGGGCGCCACTGCCCGTGCAGAGCTGGGAGGACGCGCTGGAGGTGCACCGGCGGGGCACCCGGGTGCCGCCGCTGCGGGTGCCCGGCCTACCCGACGACATCGCCGAACTGACAGTCGCCTGCCTGGCCGCCAACCCGGCCGACCGGCCGAGCGCCGCGCACCTGGCCCGCCGGTTCGGCGCCGGTCAGCCGATCGAGCCGCCCACCGAGCTGCTGCGCATCCGACCGGCCGCCCACCCGCCCACCCTGATCGACCGGTCGGTGGCCGCCCGCCCCGTCCCGGCGCCCGCCGCGCCGCCCCGACGCCGATCGCGTCGGCCCCTCGCCGCGCTCGTCGCCGCCGTGCTCGCCGTGCTGATCGGCGTCGGTGCCCTGCTCGCGGAGGATCCGCTCGGCAACCCGAGCACCCCCGACCCGGCCGAGGTCGCCGACGCGCCGTCGACCTCCGCCCCGGCCCCCGCGCCCACGACGCACTCGCCGACGCCGGCCGCGCCGCCCTCGCCATCCTCAGCGGCCAGCACCGCGCCACCGGCCGTCGGGCAGCAGATACCGGTCAGCTTCCGGGAGGTGAGCAGCGAGTTCGCCGCCGTCCTGGCCACCGCTGTCGCCCGCGGCGACGTCGACCCGAAGACCGCCGAAGATCTGCGTGACGACCTCGACGACCTCAACCGCCGCACCAGGGACCGCGCCAAGCGCGTCGCCGACCTGCGGGACCACATCGCCGAGTTGGTGCGGCGGGACCGCCTACCAGCGCAGACGGGCGCGAAACTCGACGCTCTGCTCAGCCAGGCCAGCAGCTTCTCCACCGGCCGTTCGGACGACTGATACCCCCGTCGATGCCGCTGGCATGATGTCCCGATGCGGACACGTCTGATCTTCGTGCGACACGGCGAGTCGGTCCACCAGCTCGAAGGAATCGTCGGGGGGCCGCGTGGCTGTCGGGGCCTCACCGCCCTCGGCCACGAGCAGGCCCACGACCTGGCCAACCGGCTCACCCGTGAGGTCGCCGCCGACGGGCCGGTGGCGGTCTACTCGTCCGTGCTGCGCAGAGCCGTCGAGACCGCGCAACCGATCGGCGCGGCGTTGGGCGTCCGGCCCGTGGCCGACTGTGGTCTCTGCACCTGGCACACACCCCCGTACGCCGACGGCCTGCCGACCGCCCTCTTCCGCACCGACCACGCGGTGCCCGGTGGCGGCGTGTTCCGACCGTTCGAGGAGGGCAACGAGAGCTGGGCCGAACTGGTGGTCCGCGTCAGTCGCGCGATCATGGAGATCGCCCACCGGCACCGGAATTCCACTGTGATCCTGGTCGGCCACAGCGAGACCGTCGAGGGCGGCTTCCACGCGCTCGCCGCGCAGCCGGTCTTCCGGGCGTTCGACCTGGACGTGCCCCCGGCCTCGATCACCGAATGGACCACCGACCACGACCCGGGCGGCTGGCCGCCGGCCCGCTGGACGCTGCGTCGCTTCGCCGACACCGGTGGGTGGGCTAGAGCGTGACCCAGTACCGGCGGGCCGGGCCGAGTTCGGTGTCCCGAATTTCCTCCAGGACGCCGCCCTGGCGCTCGATCGTCCTCGCCGAGGCGGCGTTGCCGGCCCCGCAGACGAGCAGCACCCGATTCAACCCGAGCGCCCGCGCCTCAGCGAGGATCCGGCCGAGCGCCCAGCTCGCCAGCCCCCGACGTCGCGCGGACGGTCGGATGCCGTAACCGATCTGGCCGGCAACCCGCAGCAAATAGTCGTCCAGCTCGTGGCGTAACGCGATCCCGCCGAGCACCCGGTCGTCCTCGACGATCCACCGGTACGTGCACCGTCCCCGACCAGCGTCCGGCGGATTCTCCGGGTCGGACTGGTCGGTCAGCCGGGTCACCCAGGCCGCGAACCCGTCGGGCGAGCGCACCTCGTCGGTCGGGCGCAGCCCGAAACCGTCCTCGTGGAGGCCCGGCCCCCACTCGTCGTGCGCCTCCAGCCAGGGGGCATGCAGTCGGACGGTGGGCGCGACCAACTCTGGCATCCGGCGATGCTATTCGCCGGCCAGGATCTGCTCGCGCAGGATCTCCGCGTGCCCGCAGTGCTGGGCAAGCTCGCGCAGCACGTGCAGGTAGACCCAGCGCAGCGGCAGCGGGCCGCGCCGGTTGCCGCGCAGCACGTCGTCCAGGCCCAGCGACGCGGTCGCGCGGCGGGAGACCTCGCACGCCTCGCGGTGCGCTCGCTGGATCGAGGCGATCGTGTCGTCGTCGTCGAGGATGAACGACTCGTCCGGCGTCGCGGGAATGCCGATCTCGGAGCGGGGCCGGCAGGTGACGGCCTCGTCGAACCAGACCTTCTCCACGAACGCGGCGTGCTTCACCAGACCCAGCAGCGTCGTCCGGGACGGCACCAACGACCGGCGCGCCTGCTCCTCGGTCAGCCCGTCCAGGTAGCCGTTGAGCGCCCTGCGGTGCTCGTCGATGAACGCCTCGAACTGCGTTTGGGCTGACTGGCCGACGACACCATCGGCGAAGGTCGGGGGAAAGGAGGTCATTCCCGAAGCATTTCAAGGTCATCGCCGCCGTGCAAACAGCACACCTGTGGAACGACGGCAGCGCGGCGACGCTCGGGGTTGGATGCGACATCTACTGAGCGGTCAGCCGATGCTGACGCTCACCGACTCGCCCGGGTCGGTGCCCGCGCGGGCGTACACCTCGCCGTCCGGCATCCAGACACCCGACCGCCCCGCCGCCTCGGTGTAGCCACCGCCGGTCGACCCGGCGAAACTCGCCACCGCCACCCAGACCCGATGCGCGGTGGCGGCCCGGTGCGCCCGCTGGTCTGTCACGGCGGCGTCGCGGGCCGACTCCAGGACGCCCGCCGCGTACACGTCGATCCCGAGCGCGGCGGTCCGGTCCGCGTGCGCGGCCACGCCGGTGTCCTTGCAGATCGCCAGCCCCACCCGCCAACCGTCCACATCGAGCACTGCCGGCGCGTCGCCGGGCCGGAAGCGACGGGCTTCCGCGTCCCCGAGCCACATCTTCCGGTACGCCACCGTCGCACCGCCGCCGGTCACCGCCAGCATCGCGATGTGGTCGCCCGCGATCGGCGCGCCGACCAGGGCCAACGCGTTCGTCTCGGCGCACGCCTCGACCAGCGGCGCCAACCGCGGATCGTCGACCGACACGGCCGGCGCGTCCAACTCGTACCCGGTAAGTGACAGCTCCGGAAAGACCACCACCCGGGCGCGCGCCGCGCGGACCGCGCCGGCGTGCGCTCGCGCGTTCGCCGCGACATCCAGGGGTACGCACGGCGGCTGCACCACCGCGAGCCGCAGCGGGGTGCGGCTTTCCGCACCCCCACCAGTGTGGTCGACCCGCGCGGCCGGGCGGTCGGCCTCATGGTCGACTCTCAGGATGACTTCGTAACGTGGGCGCATGATTCGAACGTCCCACGCCGTGTTCGCCACCGGAACCCCCGCCGCCGCAGCGGAACCACCGCAGGACGGGATCGTCGGCTACGTCACTGACCTGGTGGAACGGCTCGGCGGGCCGGGCGCCGGCCTGGCGGTGGCGTTGGAGAACCTCTTCCCGCCGATCCCCAGCGAGGTGATCCTGCCGCTGGCCGGCTTCGTCGCCGCGCAGGGACGGATGAGTCTGGTCGGTGCGATCTTCTGGACCACGCTGGGCTCGGTGCTGGGCGCGCTCGCGCTCTACCTGATCGGCGCGGCGCTGGGGCGCGACCGGATGCGCGCCATCGTGTCCCGGCTCCCTCTGGTGAAGCTCAGCGACGTGGACCGGACCGAGGCGTGGTTCCTGCGACACGGTGTGAAGGCTGTCTTCTTCGGCCGGATGATCCCGATCTTCCGGAGCCTGATCTCCATCCCGGCCGGCGTGGAGCGGATGCCGGTGAGCACGTTCCTGCTCTACACCACGCTGGGCAGCCTGATCTGGAACACCACCTTCGTGCTCGCCGGCTACCTGCTGGGCGACAACTGGCACCTCGTCGAGGGCTACGTCGGCACGCTCCAGAAGGTGGTGATCGTGGTCTGCGGGGCGGCGGCCGCCTGGTTCGTCGGGTCCCGCGTGTGGAAAGCCCGTCGCGCCGCGCGGAACCCCGAGCCGACCGAACCCGAGCAGAGCGCACCGAACGCCATTCCCGACCCGGGCGGTCGCGGCACCCTCTACCGGAGCGGATCGTGGGCCTCGGACGAGCGCTGATCAGCCCTCTGGTTTCCTTTGCTCTGCTGCCCTCCATGCGACACCCGGGGTGGCCGGCGGGAACGTCACCCGACGCAGGGCAACACAGCACAGGCTCGGTGCGAAAGGTGGGCGAGGTGGTGGAGGAACGGCGAACCGGCAGGTGGTGGGGACGGCTCCGGCTGCCGGTCGGCGTCGCCGTCGGGATCGCGACGGCCGCCGTCGAGTTCGCCTTCCTCGTCGTCGCGGCCGTCGCCTTCAGCGTGTGTGTGTTCGCGCCCGCGGCCGGCCGTCGGGTTGCTGCCCTGACCGGCAGCTACGGCGGGCGACTGGTGCGGATGGAACATCGCCGCCTCGCCGGGCTGCTCGCCGCGGCGGATCTGCCCGCGCCGAACGCGGTGCCGACCCGACGCCAGGTCGGCTACCTGGCCGCCCGACTGCTACCCGGCACGCTCGGCCTGCTGGCCTACGCCGTGCTCGGCGTCGGCGTGGTGCTGGCTGGGATCGTGCTGCGGGCCGCGGTGCGCGGAGAACTGACAGTGCTCGACGCCCTGTCCCAGATCGCCGTCGGGGCGGTGCTGCTCCTGCTCAACGTCCAGGCCGTCGCCAGCATCGCCGCGCTGGACATCCGACTGGCTCAACGCCTGCTCGGCCCGGGAAGTCGGGCGGAGCTGACCCGGCGGGTCCACGAGCTGACCACCAGTCGAGCCGGGGTCATCGCCGCGGTCGACGCCGAACGGCAGCGCATCGAACGCGACCTGCACGACGGCCTGCAACAGCGGCTGGTCGCCCTCGGCATGCTGCTCGGCCGGGCCCGGCGCACCCGCGACGCCGACCGCACGCACGCGCTGCTCACCCAGGCACACGAGGACGTGCAACGGGCCATCGAGGAATTGCGCGAGGTGGCGTGGCGGGTCTACCCGTCGGCACTTGACGGCAGCGACCTGGGCGAGGTGCTGGCCATCGTCGCCCGCGGCGCCGAGGTGCCGGTGCGGATCCGCTGCGACCTGCCGGTCCGCCCCGAGCGGCACGTCGAGACGGTGCTGTACTTCGTGGCCTGCGAGGCGCTCACCAACGCCGCGAAACACGCCGCCGCTACCCTGGTCACAGTCGATATCGGGGTACGGGATGGGTGGATCCGGATGCGCGTGCACGACGACGGCGTCGGCGGTGCGGAACCGACCGGGCGCGGGTTGTCCGGGCTGGCGCGGCGGGTCGCCGCACTGGACGGCCGGCTGCGGGTGACCAGCCCGGCCGGCGGTCCGACTACCGTGCTGGCCGAGTTGCCGTGCGACTAGTCCTCGCCGAAGACTCGACGCTGCTCCGAGAGGGCCTGACGCGGTTGCTCGCCGACGAGGACCACCAGGTGCTCGCGGCGGTCGGCACCGCCGATGAGCTCGTCGAGGCGGTCGGACGGTCCCGCCCCGACGTGGTCGTCACCGATGTCCGGATGCCGCCCACCCACACCGATGACGGGCTGCGGGCAGCACTGGAGATCCGCCGTCGGTGGCCCGACACCGGAGTCCTCGTGCTCTCCCAGTACGTGGAGCGGCGGTACGCAGGGCGGCTGCTCGCGGACCGCCCCGAGGGGGTCGGCTACCTGCTCAAGGACCGGGTCGCCCAGGTGGACGACTTCCTCGACGCACTCGACCGGGTGGCCGCCGGAGGCACCGCCCTCGACCCGGAGGTGGTCCGACAGGTGGTGGCCGGCTCGGAACGGCCCGACCCGTTCGGTCGGCTCACACCCCGGGAACGGGACGTACTGCACGAGATGGCCCAGGGGCACACGAACCTCGCCATCGCCGAACGGTTGCACGTGTCGCAGAGCGCGGTTGAGAAGCATGTCAACGCCATCTTCGACAAACTCGACCTCGCTCACACCACCGGCTACAGCCGACGAATCCTCGCGGTCCTGCGCTACCTCGGCACCTGACCGGCCCACGACCAATTCGGGGTTGGAGCTGGCTCGGTCGGCTTGATCGACTCGGGTTTCTTGATGTCGGGGTGTCCGGGCGTCCCGGATGCCCCGACTTCCGTGAACCCGAGTCGATCACCCGGGTGGGGGGGCGGTTCGACGCCGCAGGCCGGATGCCGTGTGGGCGGTTTGTCCGCCGTGGGTGCTGGTGGGTGCTGCTGGGTGCTGTGGGTGGTGACCGGGTGCACCGGTGGGCTGGAATCATGGCCGGGGCGGGGTCGTTACATACCCTGACGATCGCAGCACCACCACCCGCCGCCCGGCCCGCACCCGGGCTGGGACGCAGGTCGCGCAGGTTGGAATGCCAGCCTCCGCCGGGTCGTTACCGTCCCCACGAGCGACCGCAGGCGCCGCCTCGATGAGGGTGCCGGCAGATGGGCCAACCCGGAATGACCCCGGGCCCCGGGTCGTTGTGATCCCCACGAACGACCGCAGGGCACCGCCTCGATGAGGGTGCCGGCAGGTGGGCCGCCCCCGGAATGACCCCGGCCCCCCGGTCGTTACACAGGGACCCGGTGCCACGAGCCCCCGCTCGCTAGGTCGCCGACCCCGGACGCCCGCAGGGCGTCACCCCCCAGACTTTTCCCCCTTTTTGTTCGTGCAGCGCCGGACGAGGTGCTCACACCCGTTACTGCCGTTCCCCCCGAGCGGTGTGCGGGTGTCTTACCCCCGAAGGAGCTACCCCCATGAACACGATCTTCCGTAAGAGCATGCTGTCTGTTGCCGGTCTCGCGTTCGCCGGTGGTGTCTTCGCCGGCCCGATCGCCGCCCACGCCAACCCCGTGGACGCCAAGCCCGCCGCCGTTGCGGTGCAGTCCGCGGCGCCGAAGCCGCAGGGCGAGCAGTCCCACATCTCCCTCAACGATGAGCAGACCGCCAACGTCAAGGCGATCATCGCCGCCACGAAGAAGGCCGGTCTGCCGGAGCGGGCCGCGGTGATCTCGATCGCGACGAGCCTGCAGGAGTCGAAGCTGGAGAACCTGGGCCACCTCGGCGACATGAACGACCACGACTCGTTGGGCCTGTTCCAGCAGCGCCCGTCCAGTGGTTGGGGTACGCCGGAGCAGATCACCGACCCCGAGTACTCGACGACCGCGTTCCTCAAGGGTCTGAAGCAGGTCGACGGGTGGCAGGACATGCCCCTGACCGATGCTGCGCAGACGGTGCAGGT
>NZ_JBEXIM010000026.1:0-79637 GCF_040608575.1 Micromonospora sp. NPDC005171
CGTGGCGGGTTGGGCGGCGGCGTCGACACCGGGTGCGTTCCCGCCGTTGCCCCGCGGGTGGCGGTCGAACACCCGCCCGATGATCAGTGAGACTGGCCTGGACGCCGTTGGCGGGGCACCTCGACCTCGGGCCAATAGTCCAGCGCCGGACGGTCGGCCGGGGGCAGTTGCGCGGCGGCGGCGTGCGGCAGGGTGAACCGGTCGGCGGCGGCCGGCCCGGCCGAGACCGACTCGCGCAACATCCAACGCACCTCGTCGGCCGTCCAGCCCAGCCCCGGCCGCGCGGCGATCTCGCGGACCAACCGCCGGCCGACCCTCGTGTCGTCGTCGTAGAAGCGCATGCACCAGTGGTGCGTCCACATCCCGAGCGCCCGCAGGCCCGCGTCGTCCAGCGAGCCGGCCAACCGGCCGCAGGCGGTGTCGGGGAAGCTCTGCTCGGGGTCGCCCGCCCGGTCCCGTTCGATGGCGCCCACGGCGGCCGGCGCGACAGCCCGCATCCGGCGGTAGAAGGACTGCGCCACCGCGCGGGGCAACGGCGGGAACGCACCCGGTGTCGACGCCGCCGCCCAACCCGCCACGCTCGTCATTCGCCGCACCCCTTCTTCAGTTGGTGGCCGGACGCTACCCGGCACGACCGACACTTTCGGGCCGAAAAACCCCACCGATCGTGGATAGCGACGATGACCTGGGGCGTCTGTAGCTGTGACAACGAAACGGGGGTGGTGGGTGGACGAGGACGAGCGCGCGCGGCTGGCCGAGTTCGTCGGCAGCCGGACTCCGGCGCTGATGCGGGTCGCGTACCTGCTGACCGGGGACCGCAACGCCGCCGAGGACCTGTTCCAGTCGGCGTTGGCGCGGACCATCCCGAAGTGGGGAACCATTCGGCACGCCGATCCCGAGGGCTATCTGCGGGTGGTGATGTACCGCGAGCAGATCAGCTGGTGGCGGCGACTTCGCCGGTGGCGGGAGACACCGCTCAACCCGGCGGACGAACCGGTCGGCGGCGACCCGAGCGGCGGCTCCGACGTGCGGTTGGCGATGCGGGCCGCGCTGCGCCACCTGCCACCGGCGCAGCGGGCGGTGGTGGTCCTCCGCTACTACGAGGACCTGCCCGAGGCCCGGGTGGCCGAGTTGCTGGGCTGCTCGGTGGGCACCGTGCGCAGCCGCACCCATCGCGCGGTGAAGCGACTGCGCGACCTGCTGCCGGACGTCGACATGCTGGAGGTACGGCGATGACCGAACCCTTCGAGCACCTCATCCGCTCCACCCTCACCGACCTGGCCGAGGAGGCACCGATCGTGCATGACCAGTTGAGCCGAGCGGAACGGCGGGTGCGCAACAGACGTCGCGCCACGGTGACGGTGGGGGCGGTGAGCACCCTGGCGGCGATCCTGATCGCCACTCCGCTCGCACTGGCCGCGACCGGCTCGGACGAGGCTCCCCCGGCCGTGCCCAGCCCGGCCAACCCGGCGGCCGTGCCCAGCCCACCGGTCCCCACCCCCTCCGCGCCCACAGCGGTGCCGACGGTCGAACCCAGCCCCGGTGGCGCGGACGCTAATCCGTCGGGCCCGCCCGGCATCCCGGAACGGCCGACGGTCTCGCCGACCCCATTGGCTCCGCCGGGCGTGCCAGGCAGGCCGGGGGCACCGGGCGTACCAGCCGGACCGACCGCCTCACCAAGCCCGTCGAGTTCGCTCGGCCCGCCCGGTGTGCCGGGCCGACCGACGGTGTCGCCGACCCCGTCGCGCTGAGCACCACCGGTCCGGTCGGCGGTTTCCTCCCGCCGGCCGGACCAGCCGTCCCACTGTCATCGCCGGCCACGGTGGTGCCGGCACGCCACTGGCCTCCCGAGCCGGAGGCGGGGAACCGGTCGGAGATCCCGGTCACCCTCTGGCGCCACTCCCCGGTACCGGCGAGCGTCGCGCCCCGCGGCGACCGGCGGGCACCGGTCCACCGAATTTGTCGAGGCCGGTGTGCCCGCTCATCCTTGGGGCCATGACCGATCCCGGACACCCGAGTCGCCAACTGCGGGGGCGACGATGAGCACCGCCATGGCCCGGGTGCCCGACTCCCTGCGGGGGCAGATCGTCACCCCCGGCGACCGTCGGTACGCGCAACTGCGCTCGACGTACACCAGGTCGGCGTCTCCGGCCGCCGTCCTGCTGCCGAAGACCACCGCGCAGGTGGTCGACGCGCTGCGCTACGCGCGGGAGCAGCGGCTGCCCATCGCGGTCCGCAGCGGCGGCCACGGCCTCTCCGGAGCCTCGTCCAACAACGGTGGGGTGGTCATCGACCTCTCCATGCTCAACCGGGTTCAGGTGATCGACGAGCGGGCCGGGCTGGTCCGGGTCGAGGCCGGGGTCCGCTGGGCGAACGTCGCGAAGGCGCTCGCCCCGTACGGCCTGGTGATCAGCTCGGGTGACTACGGCGGCGTCGGAGTCGGCGGCCTGGCCACCGGCGGTGGTGTCGGCTGGTTGGTCCGCGCCCACGGCCTCACCATCGACCGGGTCCGCGCCGTCGAGGTGGTGCTGGCGGACGGGACGCTCGTACGCGCGGACGCCGACCACGAGCCGGAGCTGTTCTGGCTGGTCCGCGGGGCCGGGGCCGGCGCGGGGATCGTGGTGGCCTTCGAGATCGAGGCGGCCGAGCAACGCAACGTCGGTGTCGCGCAGCTGGTCGTCGAGGCGCATCCGGACGGTCGCACCGTCCGCGAGTGGACGACCTACCTCGCGCAGGCGCCACGGGAGCTGTCCGCCGCCGCCGTGGTGTTCGCGGAGGGTCGATCGGTCCTCATGTCGATCACCGCCGTGGTCGCCGCCGAGAGCCTGCGTCGGGCCCGACCGGCGGTCGAACCGCTGCTCGCCATCGGCAAGGTGCTCGAACACCGGACCGACCTGCTGCCCTACCCGACGCTGGTGCCGACCGCGCACCTCAACCCGAACGTCGGGCAACAGCGCGCCACGACCACGAACGGTCTGTTCACCGCGCTGGACGACGCCGGGGCACGGGCCGTGACGCGAGCGGTGACCGGGCCGGGGCGGGCGGTGATCCAGCTCCGCTCGTTGGGTGGGGCGGTCAACGACGTCGCTTCCGACGCGACCGCGTACCGGCATCGTCACCAGGACACGCTGATCGTGGCCTCGGTGTATCCGCCGCAGGCCGACGCCGCGTTGAACGCCGCCTGGCGGGCCCTCGGGGCGCGCGCCGACGGCGCGTACGTCAACTTCGAGAGCCGGCCGGACCTGGCGGCGTTCGCCCGGATCTACCCGGGCGAGACCGGGGCCCGGGTCCGGCGGCTGTGGAAGCGGTACGACCCGGACGGCGTGTTCCGTTCGGCCCTGCTGACCGGCCAGCCGAACCGCGCCGCACAGCCGAACCGCGCCGGCCAGCCGAGCCGCGCCGGCCAGCCAAGCCGATCCGCCCAGCCGAGCCGATCCGGCCAGGCCACCGGATCCGGCCAGCCGCACCGGCGCCGTCGACGCCCCCGTTGACCGGGCCTCTTCGCACCGGCACACCCAGGTCCGATTCCCGCCAGCCGATCACCTGTCGAGCGGGGCATCATCGGTGACATGGAGATGGACTTCGAACGGTGTTACCGGGCCGTGGACAGCCGTGACCAGCGGTTCGACGGCTGGTTTTACACCGGTGTGACGTCCACCGGCATCTACTGCCGGCCGTCCTGTCCGGCGATCACGCCCAAGCGGCAGAACGTCCGGTTCTTTCCGTCCGCCGCCGCCGCGCAGGGCGCCGGGCTGCGCGCCTGCCGCCGCTGCCGGCCGGACGCCGCGCCCGGCTCCCCGCTCTGGGATGTCCGGGCGGACGTCGTCGGTCGGGCGATGCGGCTGATCGCCGACGGGGTCGTCGACCGGGACGGCGTACCGGGGTTGGCCTCCCGGCTGGGCTACACCGAGCGGCACCTGCACCGGATGCTGAGCGCCGAGATGGGCGCCGGGCCGCTCGCGCTGGCCCGGGCCCAACGCGCCCAGACCGCCCGGATCCTGATCGAGACGACCGACCTGGCAATGGCCGAGATCGCGTTCGCCGCCGGCTTCGGCAGCGTGCGGCAGTTCAACGACACGCTTCGCGAGGTGTACGCGAGCGCCCCGTCGGACCTGCGCGCGGCCCGTGGCCGCCAGCAGGCGCCGGCCGGGGCGGGGACCATCGCGCTCCGGCTGGCGTACCGCCCGCCGCTGCACGCCCGCGCGCTGCTGGACTTCCTCGCGGTGCGGGCGTTGCCCGGCGTGGAGGAGGTCCGCGACGGGACGTACCACCGGGGTCTGCGGTTGCCGCACGGCACCGGCCAGGTGGCGCTGACCCCGGCGGACGGGCACGTGGCGGCGACGTTGCGCCTCGCCGACCTGCGCGACCTGGCGCCTGCGGTGGCCCGCTGCCGCCGGCTGCTCGACCTGGACGCGGACCCGGCGGCCATCGACGCCACGCTGGCCGCCGACCCGACACTGGCCCCGACGGTCACCGCCGAACCCGGCATCCGCGTCCCCCGCGCGGTCGACGGGTTCGAACAGGCCGTCCGCGCCATCATCGGCCAACAGGTCTCGGTCACCTCAGCCAGAACAACCCTCACCCGCCTGCTGACCACCCACGCTCGCGTTGATCATGAAGTTGTTGCCACTGACGACGGCATGTCGGGGCAACAACTTCATGATCGACGGGATGGGCTGCGGGGGTTCCTGAGCGCGGAGGAGCTTTTGGCGCTGCCGGACTCCGGGTTCGGGATGCCGGTCGGGCGGCGGGAGGCTTTGCGGGGGTTGGCTCGGGCTGTCGTGGACGGGTCCGTCGACCTGGCTCCGGGGGTGGATCGGGAGGAGGCCGTTCGGCGGCTGCTCGCGCTGCCCGGCGTCGGCCCGTGGACCGCCAACTACCTGGCCATGCGCGCCTTCGGCGACCCGGACATCCTGCTCAGCTCCGACCTCGCCGTCCGACGCGGCGCCGCCGCGCTCGGCCTGCCCGACACCCCGCCAACCCTCGACAGGTACGCCGAGCGTTGGCGTCCCTGGCGGTCCTACGCCACGATCAGACTCTGGAGAGCGGCATGAACATCGACAGCACAGTACTGAGCACGCCGGCCGGCCCACTGAGCATCCTCGCCGGCCCCGACGGTGACGTACGGGCGGCCGGCTTCACCCCGGACCCGGCAGCGCTGCTGCCCCTGGTCCACCCCGCCCTGCGGGCACCGCTACGGGAACGGGCCGACCTCGGCCCGGTCAGTGCGGCGGTCCGCTCCTACCTGGACGGTGACCTCGCCGCCATCGACACCGTGCCGGTGCGTCAACACACCGCTGGCGAGTTCATGGCGCACGCCTGGCAGGTGCTGCGCGAGGTGCCACCGGGCACCCCGGTCACCTACACCGGGTACGCCGCGCTGGCCGGTCGACCACCGGCGGTGCGGGCCGCCGCGGCCGCCTGCGCCAGGAACGCGGCAGCCCTCTTCGTGCCCTGCCACCGGGTTCTTCGCACCGACGGCACGCTCGGCGGCTATCGCTGGGGGCTGGACGTGAAGAAATGGCTTCTCGGTCATGAGCGCCGCTTGACAACAAGCTGACAGAAGCATCGACACTCATTGACGCTACCGTCTGGTAGTGCCTGTGGAGAACGACGGCGAGCCAGCCGCCCGGGCCGCCGCGGGCACCCACCCCGTGCACAACCTCTGGCGGCTGCGCCCCTACCTGCGCCCGTACGCCGCCGAGTTCGCCTGGCTGCTCGTCGCGGGGCTCGCCGGCACCGCGGCCGGGATCGCCGTACCGCTGGTCGTGCAGCGGGTCGTGGACGGGCCGGTGGCCCGACACGAACCGGCCGGGCTGCTCCAGCTCGGCGGCCTGGCGCTGCTGCTCGGCGTCATCGAGGCCGTGCTCATCTTCATCCGTCGGTGGGTGCAGTCGTCCTCGGCGGTGGGCATGGAGGCGGCGCTGCGCGCCGACGTCTACGCCCACCTGCAACGGTTGCCGACGAGCTTCCACGACCGCTGGCAGTCCGGCCAGCTGCTATCCCGGATCACCAGCGACCTGTCGGTGATCCGCCGGTTCCTCTCCTTCGGCGTGTTCTTCCTGGTGCTCAACCTGACCACGTACGTGGTCGTGGTGGTGCTGCTGATCAACCTGCACCCGGCGCTCGGGGTGCTGGTCGCGGCCAGCGCGGTGCCGCTGCTGCTCATCAGTCGCCGGTTCGGCCGGCACTACCACGCCGCGTCCCGCCGGATGCAGGACCAGCAGGGCGACGTGGCGACGCTTGTCGAGGAGACCGCGCAGGGTCTGCGCACCATGAAGGCGTACGGGCGGGGGCCCGAACTGGCGGCCCGCTTCGCCGGTGCGGCCCGGCGGCTGCACGACACGGGTGTCGGTAAGGGACGGTTGCTGGCCAACACCTCGGCGCTGCTCGACCTGGTGCCCAACGTGACCCTGGGTGTGGTGCTCGCGGCGGGGGCGGCCGCCGCCGCGCACGGCGCGCTCACCATCGGCGAGCTGGTCGCGTTCGTCAGCCTCCAACTGATGCTCATCTGGCCGGTGCAGTCACTGGGTTGGATCATCGCCAACGGTCAGGAGGCGGCCACCGCCGCCGACCGGATCCAGGAGGTGCTGGACACTCCACCTGAGATCGTGGACGGCCCCCACGCGGTCGCGCTGCCGCGCGACGTGGTGCACGGCCGACTGCGCTTCGAGCAGGTCGCGTTCACCTACCCGGGTGCCAGCACAGCGGTGCTGCACGAGATCGACCTGAGCATCGAGCCGGGCGAGACGCTGGCCCTGGTCGGCGCCACCGGCTGCGGCAAGAGCACGCTGCTCTCCCTGGTGCCCCGACTGCACGAGGTGACCGCCGGCCGGATCACCCTGGACGGGCACGACCTTCGCGAGCTGCGGCTCGCTTCGCTGCGCCGGCTGGTCGGGGTGGCGTTCGAGGAGCCCACGCTCTTCTCCATGTCGGTGCGGGAGAACCTCACCCTGGGTCGCCCGGACGCCGGTGACGACGAGGTCCGCGCTGCCCTCGCGCTGGCCCAGGCCGACTTCGCGTACGACCTGCCCTGGGGGTTGGCCACCCGGGTGGGCGAGCAGGGGTTGTCCCTCTCCGGCGGGCAACGGCAACGGCTCGCGTTGGCGCGGGCCGTGCTCGGCCGACCGGCGGTGCTGGTGCTGGACGACCCGCTCTCGGCTCTCGACGTGCACACCGAGGCCCTGGTCGAAGCGGCGCTGCGGCGAGTCCTGCGCGACAGCACCGCGCTGCTGGTGGTGCACCGGCCGTCGACGATCGCGCTGGCCGACCGGGTCGCCCTGCTGGAGGACGGACGGATCACCGCGACCGGTCGGCACTCCGACCTGCTGGCCACCGTCCCCGCGTACCGGGCGCTGCTCGCCGCCGAGCCGCCCGCCGGGCAGCCACCGCCGGCCGGAGCCAGCGGGCCCAGCTCGTCCCCGTCGGACGGGTGGGGGCTGGTGCGTTCGTGAGCGTGCCGAAACAGGCCGACCCGCCGCCCGAGGACGAGCCCGAGCTCACCCGCTGGCGCGGAACCGCCACCGACCCGGAGGCCGACCGCAGTCGCGCCGAGGACACCAGCCCCGAGGCGGTGGCCCGGCTGCGCCGGCTCAGCCGGACCCTGCTGGGCGACCTGCTCCGCCCGCGCCGGAGGCGGATTGCCACGGCGGTCGGCCTGCTGCTGGCCCAGAACGGCGCCGCGATGGCCGGCCCGTACCTGGTCATGATCGGCATCGACCGGGCCATCCCGCCGTTGCGCGCCGGCGACCCCGGCCCGTTGATCACCGTCGCCGGGGCGTTCGCGGTGGCCTCGGTGACCGAGTACGCGGCCCGCCGCGGCTTCCTCACCCTCTCCGCCCAGATCGGCCAGGCCGTCCTGCTCGACCTGCGGCAGCGGGTGTTCGGGCACTTCCTGCGGCTGTCGGTGGGCTTCCACGAGCGGTACACGTCCGGCCGGATGGTGTCCCGGCTCACCAGCGACCTGGACTCGATCGCCGAGCTGGCCGACGGTGGGATCGACAGTCTGGTGCTGGCCGGCCTCTCGATCCTGTCGGTGGCCGCCATCCTGCTCTGGCTGGACCTGCCGCTGGCGGCCGTGACCCTGTTCGCCTTCCCGTTCCTGTTCGGGCTCTCCCGCTGGTTCGCCAGGTCGTCGGCCAGCGCGTACCGCCGGAGCCGGGACGCGGTCGCGCTGGTCATCGTGCACTTCGTCGAGTCGATGCGGGGCATCCGGGCGGTGCAGGCGTTCCGCCGGGAACCCCGCAACCAACGGATCTTCGTGGCGCTCGGCGACGACTACCGCCGAACCAGCCTGCACGCGTTCCGGCTGATCGCCACGTACTCGCCCGCGATCAAGCTGATCGGCAACGTCACGGTGGCGGTGGTGCTCTGCTACGGCGGTTGGCGGGTGCTCGGCGGGCAGACCGAGGTCGGCGTGCTGGCCGCGTTCCTGCTCTACCTGCGCCGCTTTTTCGAGCCGATGCAGGAGCTGAGCCAGTTCTACAACTCGTTGCAGTCGGCCACCGCCGCACTGGAGAAGCTGGCCGGGGTGCTCGACGAACGACCGGCCGTCGCCGAACCGGCCCGGCCCACGCCCCTGCCGACCGGGCCCGGCCGGGGTGAGGTGATCTTCCGGGCGGTCAGCTTCGGCTACCGGGCCGACACCCCGATTCTCCGCGGGTTGGAGCTGACAGTGCCGGCCGGGCAGACGGTGGCGCTGATCGGACCCACCGGGGCGGGCAAGTCGACGATCGCCAAGCTGGTCGCCCGGTTCCACGACCCCGACACCGGCACGGTCCGGTTGGACGGGGTCGACCTGCGCGACGTACGCGACGCGGAACTGCGCCGCGCTGTGGTGCTGGTGACGCAGGAGAACCACCTGTTCAGCGGGACCGTCGCGGAGAACATCCGGTTCGGTCGCCCGGGGGCCGACGACGCCGCCGTCCAGGCCGCCGCGCGGGCGATCGGCGCGCACGACTTCATCGCCGCACTACCCGAGGGGTACGCCACTCAGGTGCACCGACGCGGCGGCCGACTCTCCGCCGGGCAACGCCAACTGGTCGCGTTCGCCCGCGCGTTCCTGGCCGACCCGACAGTGCTCATCCTGGACGAGGCGACCTCGTCGCTGGACGTGCCGACCGAACGTCTCGTGCAGCGGGCACTCGGCACCATCCTGCGCGACCGCACCGCGCTGGTGATCGCCCACCGGCTCTCCACAGTGGAGACCGCCGACCGGGTGCTCGTCCTCGACGGCGGAACTGTCGTCGAGGACGGCCCACCCGCCGTACTGGCCGAGGCCGACGGCAGGTACGCCACCCTGCACCGCCAGTGGCGCGACTCGTTGATCTAGCCGGGCCGCCCCGGTCGTGGCCGATCCCGGCCGGCCGGTGTGTTCGGCCGCAACTACGTCGCCCCGCACCCGGCAGGTGCCTACGATCGCAGGATGACCGATACGGCGAGGACGGCCCGCGCCAGCGTTCCCGAGCGTCCCACCCTGGACGGGCTCGAGGAGAGCTGGGCACGCCGCTGGCAGGAGGAAGGCACGTACGCGTTCGACCGCTCGAAGCAGCGGAGCGACGTGTTCTCGATCGACACTCCGCCGCCGACCGTATCGGGCGAGCTGCACATGGGGCATGTCTTCTCGTACACGCACACCGACACCACCGCGCGGTACCAGCGGATGCGCGGCAAGGCCGTCTTCTACCCGATGGGCTGGGACGACAACGGCCTGCCCACCGAGCGTCGGGCGCAGAACGTGTACGGGGTGCGCTGCGATCCGGCGCTGCCGTACGACCCGGTGTGGCGACCACCGGCGGCTCCGGTCGACGACGCGGCGCGCCGCGACCCCACGCCGATCTCCCGGCGCAACTTCATCGAGCTGTGCGAACGGTTGACGGTCACCGACGAGCAGGCCTTCGAGGCGTTGTGGCGACGGCTCGGCCTCTCGGTGGACTGGTCCCTGACGTACACGACGATCGGCCGGATGGCCCGGACCACCAGCCAACGGGCGTTCGTCCGCAACCTGCGTCGCGGTGAGGCGTACCAGTCGGAGGCGCCGACCCTCTGGGACGTCGGCTTCGCCACCGCTGTCGCCCAGGCGGAGTTGGAGGACCGGGAGCGCCCCGGCGCCTACCACCGGCTGCGGTTCGTCGCGGCCGACGGGCGTGAGGTGCTCATCGACACCACCCGACCCGAGTTGTTGCCGGCCTGCGTGGCGTTGGTCTGTCACCCCGACGACGAGCGGTACGCCGACCTGGTGGGCGGCACGGTGCGCAGCCCGCTGTTCGACGTCGAGGTGCCGGTGTACGCCCATCCACTCGCCGAGCCGGGCAAGGGCACAGGTGTCGCGATGGTCTGCACGTTCGGTGACCTGACCGACGTGACCTGGTGGCGTGAGCTGGGGCTGGACACCCGGGTGGTGATCGGCCGGGACGGTCGGCTGCTCCCCGAGCCGCCGGACGGGGTGCCCGCGCAGCCGTACGCGGCGCTGGCCGGGCAGACCGTCAACGGTGCCCGGCGGGAGATCGTCGGGATGCTCGCCGACGCCGGTGACCTGATCGGCGAGCCGCGCCCGATCACCCACCCGGTGAAGTTCTACGAACGCGGCGACCGGCCACTGGAGATCGTCTCGACTCGACAGTGGTATCTGCGCAACGGTGGCCGGGACGAGGCGCTGCGAGCCACGCTGCTGGCCCGGGGTGAGCAGTTGCACTGGGTGCCGGCGCACATGAAACACCGCTACGACAACTGGGTGGGCGGCCTGAACGGGGACTGGCTGGTCAGCCGCCAACGCTTCTTCGGGGTGCCGGTGCCGGTGTGGTACCGGCTCGACGACACTGGCGAGCCGGACTGGTCCCACCCTCTCACGCCGGACGAGTCCGCGCTGCCGGTCGATCCGTCCACCGATCCGGCTCCCGGTTACGACGAGTCGCAGCGCGGCCAGCCGGGCGGCTTCATCGGCGACCCGGACGTGCTGGACACCTGGGCCACCTCGTCGGTGACCCCGCAGATCGTCGGCGGCTGGGAAACCGACCCGGACCTGTTCGCCCGGGTCTTTCCGATGGACCTCCGGCCGCAGGGGCAGGAGATCATCCGGACCTGGCTCTTCGACAGCGTGGTCCGTTCGCACTTCGAGCACGGGGTGCTGCCCTGGCGGGACACCGTGCTCTCGGGCTGGATCCTCGACCCCGACCACAAGAAGATGGCCAAGTCCAAGGGGAACGTGGTCACCCCGCTGGCCCTGTTGGAGCAGCACGGCTCGGACGCGGTGCGCTACTGGGCGGCCAGCGGCAAGCCCGGCATGGACCTGGCCTTCGACCCGGCGCAGATCAAGGTCGGCCGGAGACTGGCCACCAAGCTGCTGAACGCGTCCAAGTTCGCGCTCGGGCTGGGCGCGGCGGACGCGCTGCGCGCCCCGTACGACAACTCCAGCTCGGCGCGTCTGACGCCACGCCGCGACCTGGAGTCGTCGGCCACCACACCACTCGACCGGGCCATGCTCGCCGAGCTGGCCACCGTGGTCACCGCCGCGAGCACCGCCTTCGACTCGTACGACCACACGGCGGCGTTGCAGGTGACCGAGGCCTTCTTCTGGCGGTTCTGCGACGACTACATCGAGCTGGTCAAGGAGCGCGCCTACGGCACCGGCGCGGCGGCCGACTCCGCCCGGGCGGCGCTGGCCTCGGCGCTCTCGGTGCAGCTGCGGCTGTTCGCCCCGGTGCTGCCGTACGTGACCGAGGAGGTCTGGTCGTGGTGGCGGTACGGCTCGGTGCACCAGGCGCCGTGGCCCACCACGTACGAGGTGGCCCGGACGATCGAGGGGTCGGGTGAGCCGGCGCTGCTGCGGCTCGCCGGTGAGGCGTTGAGCCAGGTGCGCCGGGCCAAGTCGGAGCGAAAGCTGTCGATGAAGGCAGAGGTGCCGTTGGCCGAGGCGCTCGGCCCGGCGGCGTTGCTGGAGCAGCTCACGCTGGTGGCCGACGACCTACGGGCGGCAGGCCGGATCGGCAAACTCGACCTGCTCCCGGACCGTACCCCGGAGCTGGTCATCGCCTGCGCCTTCTGACCCGTGGCCGCCGCCGCCCGGGCGGCGGGTCGTCGGGTCACCAACCGCGCAGGAAGCGCAGCCCGAGCAGGAACGCGATAACGGCGGGCCCCACCAGCAGGGTGATCGCCTGGAGGCGGTACGGCATCCGGTGCCGGGTCAGCTCCCCCGCGTTGCCCAGCACGATGGCGCCGGCCAGCATCAGGAACGCGCCCCACCAACCGGTCTCCAGGTGGATCAGCTCCACCCGGATCAGTTGCAGGGTCAGGCCGAGCAGCGCCCCGGTCAGCGCGAGCAAAGCCACCGCCCGGTGCAGGCCGCGGGCCAGCGGGTGGGCCGCCCGCCAGCCGTAGGTGCCGGCGACCGCCAGGCAGGGCAGCACCACCATCAGCGGCCAACCCCGCCCCATCACGCCGAACATCAGCAGCGCGCCCACCGCGAAGACCAGCGTGCCGACGCAGGCGAGCATGTACCCGGCGAAGGCCCGGCCACCGGCGCGGGCCAGCAACGGCCCTCCGCTGGCCGCGATCAACGCGGCCGGGATCAGGATGAACACCGCCCACCAGTGGAACTGGCCGCTGCCCTGAGCCGCCGTGGCGACAGTGGCGCAGGCCAGCCCGGCGACGGCCAGGCTGGTCAGCCACGGCCGGCTGCTCCGGGAGTATGGCTCAGCCAACGACGTCCGCTCCGCTTCGACGCTCACGCCCTTCAGCCTGGCCCGATGTGGCCCGACCGGTCCATCCGGCCAGCCCTACCGCCGCGCGGGGGCTGGCCGGAACAGCGGCTCGCACCGCCGTCAGCTCGTCTCGCCCGCCACGCTGAACGAGCGGAGGCGGTCGATGGCGAGCACTGTGAAGCCGACGCTGACCAGCGCGGTCATCACCGACGCCACCGGCACCGACACGCTGGTCTCCAGCAGCCCGGTGGGGGCGAGCCGGTCGGCGAGGGCGATCACGTACTGCTGGATGGAGAGCACCTTGGTGCCGCTGACGAAGTTGCCCAGCAGCCCCTCCCAGATCAGCACGTAGACCAGCCCGAGCAGCACCGGCCGCCTGGTGACCAGGCTGAGCGCGAGGAACAACGCCGAGTACGCCAGCGCGCCAAGCGCCGCCGCGACCGCCAGCGCCAGACCGAGGCGTACCGAATCGGCGAGCACGCCCGCGACGTAGAGCGGCACCGCGACCGTGGCCGCGCTGACCCCGGCGGCCACCGCGAGCTTCGGCAGCACGATCTGCCAGCGCGGCAGCGGCTTGGTCAGGATGTGCACCACGGTGCCGTCGTCGATCTCGGCGCCCAGCACGCCCGTGCCGACGATCAGCGCGACCACCGGCAGCACCACGGCCAGCCCGAGGCCGACCAGCACCGGCGGCCCCCACTGGCCCGGGTCCACCCCCAGCGACCGGCAGAGCACGGCCAGCCCGAGCAGCACCAACGGCAACGGAAGCAGCAGCAGGAACCGACGCCGGCCGAACAGCCCGCGTGCGGTGATCCAGGTAATTGTCGACATGTCAGGCCTCCACCAGGTAGGAGAAGACGCTCTCCAGAGACTCGTCGGACGGCACCAGCTGGCGCACCCGGATGCCTTGCTTGAGCGCGATCCGGGGTAGCGCCCGGGTGAACGCGCCGTAGTCGCCGGCCCGCACGGTCAGGCCGGTCGGGTCCAACTCGACCCCACTGACCGAGGGCTCGGCGATCAGCGCGACGGCCAAGGCCCTGTCGTTCGTCGACCGCACCGCGAACACGTGCGGGCGGTTCGTCATCAACCGGCGGATGGTCCGGAAGTCGCCGGAGGCAGCCAACCGCCCGGCCACCATCACCTGCACCGTCCCGGAGACCTGCTCGACCTCCTCCAGGATGTGCGAGCTGAACAGGATCGTCCGGCCGGCGTCACCAAGGGTGTGCAGCAGCTGCATCATGTGCAGCCGCTGACGGGGGTCCATGCCGTTGAACGGCTCGTCGAGCAGCAGCACCTGCGGGTCGTGCACCAGAGCGGCGGCAACCCGGGCGCGCTGCCGCATGCCCTTGGAGTACGTGCCGATCCGGCGGTCCTGCGCCGACTCCAGTTCCACCAGGTCGATCGCCCGTCGGGCCGCAGCCGCCGGGTCGGGCAGCCGGTGCAGCTTCGCGCTAGCCAGCACGAACTCGTACGCGGTGAGGAAACCCTGCACCGCCTCCCGTTCACTGACCAGCCCCAGCCGCCGGTAGACGTCCGGGTTGCGCCAGGTCGGCTCGTCGTCGAGTGTGACGGTGCCGCGCGACGGGGCGAGGAACCCGGCCATCATGTGCAGCAGCGTGGTCTTGCCGGCGCCGTTCGGGCCGAGCAGCCCCGTCACGCCCGGCCCCAGGGCCATGCTGATGTCGTTGACAGCGACCACGTTGCCGTACCACCGGGACACCCCGGTCAGGCTCAGCGTGCTCATCAGGAGGCGACCTTCCGGTAGCGGGCCAGCAGGAGGGCGGTGGCGCCGGCGACCAGCAGCACCGCGGCCAGTGCGTAGACCGGGCCGAACCCGCCGATCATCATCTCGCCCGGATCGCCCTCGACCAGCAGGTCACCCAGCGACCAGATGCCCACCCCCTGCACCAGCGTGGAGGGCGAGGCGAGCCCGGCCAGCTCGTTGGCGGCGCGCGACGGCAGGATACTCAGCACGCCCACGATCGGGGTGGTCATCAGGAAGACCGCGACCACGCCGCCGGCGGCGAAGGCACGCTTGCCGGTCAGCGAGGCGACCAGCAGCCCGACCGAGGCGAAGACCACCGCCCACAGCCCGGCGTAGAGCAGCCCGGGCAGCAGGTCGAGCAGCTCGTTCCACACCCCGCGCACGCCCTGCTTGGTGGTGAACGCGGCACCCAGGAACATCAGCAGCTGTGGCCCGCCGAGCAGCAGCCAGAGGGCGGTGACCAGCGCCAACAGCTTGGCCAGCGCGTAGTCGGAACGCGGCAGCGGTCGGGAGAAGTACAGCGGCAGCACGCCGCTGCGCAGGTCCCGGGAGACCAGCTCCGGAGCGACGACAGCGACGAAGAAGATGACCAGCCAGCTCATCGCGTCGGCGAACTGGGCGTACGTGGCGACCGGCTCGCCAATCTGGCTGCGTATCGCGGCCAGGGCCACCGCGACCAGGGAGACGATGCCGACCACCAGCCACGGGAAGATCTTGGCCTTGGCGCTGCGCCCGAACCCGAACGCGGTACGCAGACCGTGCAGGTAGAGCGCGCCGAAGACCTGTCGGCGGCCCAGCCGCGGACCCTGGTAGCGCTGGTAGCCGATGTCGTGGATGACGCCGGTCGGCGTGGGGCGCACGGCGGCGGTGGACGACTCAGGCATGAGTGAGCTCCCTCGTGGCGAAGAGTTCGGCCACCCGGTGCCGGCGCTGGTCCAGTCGGTGCAGTGGCAGGTCCAGTTCGGCGACCGCACCGAGGATCAGGTCGTAGGTGCCGTCGTCGGCGAGCGGCACGAGGAGCAGTCGCCCGTCCCGGGCGACCGGCAGTTTCAGCTCGGCGAGCCGGGCGGCGAGCTCCTCGGTGCCCTCGCTGACCTCCACGGCGAGCACGTCGGTGGCCGAGGTCATCGCGGAGATGTTGTCGGCGCGCAGCAGTTTGCCGCCGTCGATGGCGATCAGCGTGTCGCAGATCCGCTCCACCTCGCCGAGCAGGTGCGAACAGACCAGCACGGAGATGCCGAACTCGGTGCCGATCCGGTGCACCAGCGCCAACATGGCGTCGCGGCCGGCCGGGTCCAGGCCGTTTGTCGGCTCGTCCAGCAGCAGCAGGTCGGGGTCGTGCACCAGCGCCTGGGCCAGCTTGACGCGCTGCTTCATGCCGGTGGAGTAGCCACCGACCGGGCGGTAGCGCTCCTCATAGAGCCCCACGTGCCGCAGCGCCTCCGAGGCCCGCTCGCGGGCCGCGGTGCGGGGCAGGCCGCTCATCCGGCCGAGGTGGGTGACCAGCTCGGCGGCGGACAGGTCCGGGGGGAGGCAGTCGTGCTCCGGCATGTAGCCGACCCGGTTGCGGACGGCCGCCGGGTCCGCGGTCGGGTCGATGCCGAGCACCGAGACCTGCCCGCTGGTTGGTGCGATCAGGCCGAGCAGAATCTTGATCAACGTGGATTTTCCGGCGCCGTTCGCGCCCACCAGGCCGATGATCCCGGGCTCGACGGCGACGGTGAGGTCGGCCAGCGCGGTGACCCGACCTCCGTACGTCTTGGTGAGCGACTGGGTCGCGATCAGTGTCACGAGCCCAGCGTAGGGAGTCGATGCCCAGCCCGGACACCGGCACGCCCCCCGGCGCTCCCCTGATCCTTTTCGTGCCGGACCCCTAAGGTCCCCGCCCGACCCCTGGCGACGTTTGCGCCGGTCCTGCGTTCGGCCCGACCCCGCCTCGGGAAAGACGAATCCGGGGTGGCAGCATTCACCTCCCGTTCACCAGATATCGACCGGCCTGGTGATCGACTGACGACGTGGGAGGGATCCTGAAAGCCAAGGTGGGCGTCCCCAAGGTGAGCGTCGTGGTGCCGGCGTACAACTGCGGCCCGCACATCGAGAAGCTTGTCGCCTCGCTGCTGCGGCAGTCACTGCCCGCTGACGAGTTCGAGGCGATCTTCGTCGACGACGGCTCGACCGACGACACGGCCAAGCGACTGGACCGGCTGGCCGCTGAACACCCACACATCCGGGTGCTGCACATCGAGAACTCCGGGTGGCCGTCGCGTCCGCGCAACCTCGGCATCGAGCACGCCCAGGGCGAGTACGTCTTCTTCGCCGACGACGACGACTGGTTCGCCGACGAGGCGCTGGAGCGGCTCTACGCCTGCGCGACGACGAACGACGCCGACATCGTGGTCGGGAAGATGGCCGGGTACGGGCGCCCCGTGCCGCGGGAGCTGTTCCGGAAGAACCGCTTTGACGCCACCCTGGCCAACTCCCCCCTGATCGACAGCCTGACCTGCCACAAGCTGTTCCGGCGGTCGTTCCTCAACGAGCACGGTCTGCGGTTCCCGGAGGGCGGCAAGCGCCGGCTGGAGGACCACTCGCTGGTCGTCCGGGCCTACTTCCTGTCCCGGCGCACCTCGGTGCTGTCCGACTACACCTGCTACCACCACGTCCATCGGGGCGACGGGCGTAACGTCACCGCCGGCGAGATGGACCCGTCGAGCTACTTCGCCAGCGTGCGGGAGGCGCTGGACGTGGTGGACGCCCACACCGAGCCGGGTCCGCTGCGGGACCGGCTGCACCGGCGCTGGCTGCGCAACGAGATGCTCAGCCGACTGCGCGGCAAGCGGCTGCTGGAAGCCCCCGATGCCTGGCTGGACCAGGTCGCGCTGGAGACCCAGAAGATCATCCAGGACCGCTTCGCCCCTGGCGTCGCCGCCGGGCTGCCACCCCTGCTCCGAGCCGTGGCGTACCTGGCCGAGCGGGGCCGCGTCGCGGATCTACGCCGGCTCGCCAGCTGGGAAGCGGGCATCGCCGCACACGGCCGGATCGACGAACTCCAGCACGCCGACCACGCCGTCACGGTGACCGTCGCCGCCGAGCTGCGCTCCGCGGACCAGCCGGTGGGCTTCCGCGCCGACGATGGCCGCGACGTGCTGATGCTCCCGATGGAGGAGATCGCCCCCGAGGTGCTGGACGCCACCGCGCAGGTGCGCAAGGCCCGCCTGGACCTGGTGGCCCGCCACCGGGAGACCGGCGGCGAGATCTTCCTTCCGATGACCTTCCAGACCGAGCGGATCACCGGCGGGACCGGAGCGGACATCGTGCACCTGGTGCACCGGGCCACCGCCACTATCGACTTCGCCGCCCTCAACGGTGGCCGGACCAGGGGCAGCTGGATGCTCAAGGCCCGGATCTCCAACGTGGGCTGGACCGAGGACGCGCGACTGCCGCTGGTGTTCATCTGCCGGGCCGACGGCTCGCGACCCCGGATCCGCGACGAGCGGAAGGTGTGGAACCGGGTGCGGTCGGCGGTAGGCCGGCGGATCAAGCGCTGATCCGCCCGCCGGGGTCGTGGAGTGGCGCCCTCGACCGATCGGCGGTCGGCTGCGAAACTGTGTGCCGGTCAGCGAGTGGGGGGTGTGGATGAGCAACGGCTGGGTGCTGCCCGACGAGGTGCTACGGGACGCACCGGCGTACACGCCACGTCCCGGTGAGCTCGCGGATCTGGAGCTGCTACTGACCGGCGCGTACGCCCCTCTGACTGGTTTCATGACCCGCGCCGACCTGGTCTCGGTCAGCCGGCGCGGCCGGCTGGCCGACGGCACACCGTGGCAGGTCGCGGTCGTCCTCCAGGTGCCGGCCGCACTGGCGCAGAGCTTCGATCCGCGCGACCCGGCCCGCCGGGCGCTCGTGTTGACCGACGGGGAGGGTGCCCCGGCGGCCGCCGTGGACGTGGCCGACGTCTGGCCGGTGCGCGACGGCGTGGCAGGGGTGGGCGGTCAGGTCCGGCGGTTGGGCGACGGTGGCCACGGTCCGTTCCAGCGGCTGCGCCGTAACCCGGAGGAGGTCCGCGCGCTGCTGCCCCCGGGCCGGGTGCTCGGGGTGATCGCCGATCGGCCGCTGCATCGTCCGCAGCTCGCCCAGATCGCCCATGCCGCCCGTACCCTGGCCGCACATCTGCTCGTGATGATCCCGGTCGGTGAGGGTGGTGCCGACGGGCTCCCGCCGGAGGCGCTGGTCCGTACGATCTTCGCCGCGCGGGACCGGATGCCGCCCGCCACCCTGGTCGCGGTGCCGCTGTCGCACCGACGCGAGGAGATCAGTGACGCGTTGCTGCGCGCCCGGGTCTCCGCCGCGTACGGGGTCACCCATCTGCTCTCCACCGGGGAGATGCTCTCCGGTGCCGGGCTGCGGGTGCTGGTGCCGCGCGAACTCGCCTACGACAACCGGGACGGGCAGTGGCGCTGGCGGGAGGACATCCCGCCGCGCAATCGCCGGCTCGCGCTGACCCAGCCGGAGATCGACGACCTTCTCGACCGGGGCTTTCCGCTGCCGGAGTGGCACACCCCGCCCGCCGTTGCGCGGGAGTTGGCCCGGGCCCGGCCGCCGCGTCGGCAGCGAGGGCTTGTGGTCTTCCTGACCGGCCTCTCCGGCTCCGGCAAGTCGACGATCGCCCGAGGGCTCGCGGACGCGTTACGGGAGAGCGGCGACCGCACGGTGACCCTGCTCGACGGGGACGTGGTGCGCCGGGAACTTTCCGCCGGGCTGGGCTTCAGCAAGGCCGACCGGGATCTCAACGTCCGGCGGATCGGCTGGGTGGCCGCCGAGATCGCCCGGCACCACGGGGTGGGCATCTGCTGCCCGATCGCCCCGTACGCGGCGGCCCGGACCACCGCCCGGGAGATGGCCCTCGCCGCCGGGGCGGGTTTCGTGCTGGTGCACGTGGCGACCCCGCTGGAGGTGTGCGAGCGGCGGGACCGCAAGGGCCTGTACGCGCGGGCGCGGGCCGGCCTGCTCACCGGGATGACCGGCATCGACGACCCGTACGAGGAGCCTACCGACGCCGATCTGGTGCTCGACACCACCGACCTGAGCGTGGCGGACGCGGTGCAGGCCGTGCTGCACCATCTGACCGAGACCGGCTGGGTGGAGCTGAAGATCGCCACCGCCTGAGGCGTCGCCGTACCCGTTTCTTCCACAGCTGACCCGTACGCGCTAGTGTTCATCTTTGTTGGAACACGTTTGACCGCGTGAGGTCGTGGACGTCCGGGGAGGCACTGCTGATGCTCGCTCAGCAGCGGCAGGCGGCCATCCTGGAGCGGGTCCGCTCGACCGGCGGCGTCCGGGTCAGCGAGTTGGCAGGCGAGTTCGGCGTCTCCGACATGACCATCAGGCGTGACCTGGACGCGCTGCACGAGCGTGGTCTGCTGGCCAAGGTGCACGGCGGTGCCACCACAACCGGGCCGAGCTCGACCGACGAGCCGGGTTTCCACGCCAAGTCGGTCCGCCAACTGCCGGAGAAAGCCGCCATCGCCGACCGGGCGGCTCAGCTGGTCCGGCCGGGAGCGGCGATCGCGCTCTCCGCCGGCACCACCACTGCCGAGCTGGCCCGCCGGCTGGTGGACGTGCCCGAGCTGACCGTCGTCACCAACTCACTGCCGGTGGCCGAGATCATGCACGCCGGCGGCCGTCCGGACCAGACGGTGGTGCTCACCGGCGGCGTACGCACACCGTCGGACGCGCTGGTCGGTCCACTCGCGGTCGGGGCCGTCCGGTCACTGCACCTTGATCTGCTCTTCCTGGGCGTCCACGGCATCACCGAGCGGGCCGGCTTCACCACCCCGAACCTGATGGAGGCGGAGACCGATCGGGCGCTCGTGGCCGCGGCCGACCAACTGGTGGTGCTCGCCGACCACACCAAGTGGGGCACTGTGGGCATCTCCTCGATCGTCGCGTTGGCGGCGGCCCACGTACTGGTCAGCGACGACCGGTTGCCTCCACCCGCACGACGGGTACTCGGCGAACAGGTGGGCGAACTGATCATGGTGAAGGCGACAGGGGGCGGGCCGCGTGACGCGCACGCCGACAACTGAGGGGACGGCGCCGTGAAGCGCACCGCGATCGACCTGGCCGACGGCCGGGAGCTGATCTACTTCGACGAGCGCGACGACGCGGTCCGCGACCAGCCCGACCGCCGGGACCTGCCGCCACCTCCCCCCGCCTCGCAGCTGCGATACGACCCGCTGACCGACGAGTGGGTGGCGGTCGCCGTGCACCGGCAGACCCGCACCTTCCTCCCGCCGGCGAACGAGTGCCCCCTCGACCCGTCGGTGGGCGATCGGCTGACCGAGATCCCCGCACCCGACTACGACGTGGTGGTCTTCGAGAACCGGTTCCCGTCGCTGAGCGGTCGAGTGGCCGAGGAACCCGGGGAGATCACCCCGTTCACACCGGTCCGGCCGGGCCTCGGCCGGTGCGAGGTGGTCTGCTTCACCTCCGACCACAACGCCTCCTTCGCCAGCCTGCCGCCGCGCCGGGTCCGCACCGTTCTGGACGCGCTCGCCGACCGCACCGAGGTGCTCGGCGCGCTGCCCGGCGTCGAGCAGGTCTTCTGCTTCGAGAACCGGGGCGTCGAAATCGGCGTGACGCTGCACCACCCGCACGGGCAGATCTACGCGTACCCCTTCGTGACGCCGCGCACCCGCGCGCTGCTGGCCGCGGCGCACCGGCACGCCGAGCGGACCAGCGGGGGCAACCTGTACGCGGACGTGCTGGCCGCCGAGCGCGCCACCGGTGACCGGGTGGTCGTCGAGAACGAACACTGGACGGCGTTCGTCCCGGCAGCCGCGCGCTGGCCGTTCGAGGTGCACGTCGCGCCGCACCGCGTGGTGCCGGACATCCCGGCGCTCAGCGGCAGCGAGCGGGACGCCTTCGGGCCGCTCTACCTGGATCTGTTGCGCCGCTTCGACGGCCTGTTCGACATGCCGATGCCGTACATCTCGGCCTGGCACCAGGCACCCGTGCGGATCGACCGCGAGCTGGGCCACCTGCACCTTCAGCTGTTCAGCATCCGGCGGGCCCAGGACAAGCTGAAGTACCTGGCGGGCTCCGAGTCCGGGATGGGCGTCTTCATCAACGACATCGCCCCGGAACGCGCCGCGGACCTGCTGCGCGCCGCCTGACCAGCCCTGCGGCCTGCCGGGCGCAGGGCCCGAGTCCGGCGTGGCATGAGCCTGGCGCGGCCCGAGTCCGGCCCGGCATGAACCTGGCCCGGCATGAGCCTGGCGGGAAACAGGGCGCGGGGGGCCCGGGACAGGGCCCCCCGCAGGGAAGGGACGGCTGGCTGTGCAACGGCACAGCCGGGAAGGCTGGCTGATCGAAGCACGGGTGCCGCGGGTCGACCGTGGTCAACCTTCCTGGACTCGACTGGCATCTCGTCCATCCTGGTCAACGAGGCGCGCCGGCCGCAGTGACGCCAATCGGCGCGGCGACGCCGGACACGCCGAAGCCCGCCGGCAGGGGTGCCGGCGGGCTCCGATGACGCAGTACAGATCAGGCAGCGATCTTGCGAGCCAGGTTCTCGTCGAGCGCGTTCATGAACTCGTCGGTGGTCAGCCACGGGGCGTCGCGCGAGATGAGCAGCGCGAGGTCCTTGGTCATCTGGCCGCCCTCGACGGTGTCGACGATGACCTGCTCCAGGGTGTTGGCGAACTCGGTGACCGCCGGGGTGCCGTCCAGCTTGCCCCGGTGGGCCAGGCCCCGGGTCCAGGCGTAGATCGACGCGATCGGGTTGGTCGAGGTCTTCTCGCCCTTCTGGTACTGCCGGTAGTGCCGGGTGACAGTGCCGTGCGCGGCCTCGGCCTCGACGGTCCGGCCGTCCGGGGAGAGCAGGACGGAGGTCATCAGACCCAGCGAGCCGAAGCCCTGCGCGACGGTGTCGGACTGCACGTCACCGTCGTAGTTCTTGCAGGCCCAGACGTAGCCGCCCTCCCACTTGAGCGCGGCGGCGACCATGTCGTCGATGAGCCGGTGCTCGTAGGTGATGCCGGCGGCGTCGAACTCGGCCTTGAACTCGGTCTCGAACACCTCGGCGAAGATGTCCTTGAACCGGCCGTCGTACGCCTTGAGGATGGTGTTCTTGGTGGACAGGTAGACCGGGTAGTTGCGGTCCAGCCCGTACCGGAACGAGGCGCGGGCGAAGTCCCGGATCGACTCGTCGTAGTTGTACATGCCCATGGCGATGCCGCCGCCGGGGAAGTTGGCGACCTCCATCTCCATGGGGGCGCCGCCGTCGGCCGGGGTGTAGGTGATGGTCACCGTGCCCGGGCCGGGGACGACGAAGTCGGTGGCCTTGTACTGGTCACCGTGGGCGTGCCGGCCGATGATGATCGGCTTGGTCCAGCCGGGGACCAGCCGCGGCACGTTGGACATGATGATCGGCTCACGGAAGACGACGCCGCCGAGGATGTTGCGGATGGTGCCGTTGGGCGACCGCCACATCTTCTTCAGGCCGAACTCCTCGACCCGGGCCTCGTCCGGGGTGATGGTCGCGCACTTGACGCCGACGCCGTGCTCCTTGATGGCGTTGGCGGCGTCGATCGTGACCTGGTCGTCGGTCTCGTCGCGGTGCTGGATCGACAGGTCGTAGTAGTGCAGGTCGACGTCGAGGTAGGGCAGGATCAGCTGCTCCCGGATCTGCTTCCAGATGATCCGGGTCATCTCGTCGCCGTCGAGTTCTACGACCGGGTTGTTTACCTTGATCTTCGCCATCGGCCGGCGCTCCTCTCGGGGGACACGTGCTCAAGCAGTACGAGCGTACTGCAATTGGGCCGGCAGCCCCCAGCCGGCCTCGACCGGCCGGCGGAACCGGGCTGCGCGGAACAGGAATGCCCTGGAATCATCGTCCGATGCCAGTGAACCGCACCCTCGGGTCTATCACGGTCACCGCACTCACCGACGGCGAGGGCGCCTTCTTCCAGCCCCGCGCGGAGGCGTTTCCGCAGGCCACGGCGGCGCACTGGGCGGAGGCCGACCGGCGCGACCCCGGCTCGGTGACCGCCGACGGGCAGTGGTGGCTGCCGTTCCGCAGCTTCGCGATCCGCGCCGGCGACGGGCCGGTCACGCTTGTCGACACCGGGATCGGCCCGGCCGACGCGCCCGCCGCGAGCTGGGCACCCGTGCCCGGCCGGATGCCCGCCGAGTTGGCCGCCGCGGGCATCGACCCGGCCGACGTCGACACGGTCGTGCTGACCCACCTGCACAGCGACCACATCGGCTGGGCGGTCACCGGCACGCCGGGGCGGCCGTACTTCCCGAACGCGAGCTACCTGGTGCAGCGCGCCGAACTCGACGCGGCGGAGACGCTCAACCCCGGATTACCGGCCGGCCTGATCGCGCCGTTGCGCGCCGCCGGCCAGCTCCGGGTGGTCGACGGCGAAACCGTCCTCACCCCAGCGGTACGGCTGCTGCCCACCCCCGGCCACACCCCCGGTCACCAGTCGGTGTTGCTGACCTCGGCCGACGAACGGATGCTGCTCACCGGCGACCTGCTGGTGCACATGGTGCAGCTGGTCGACCCCGACCTGGCGTACGCCCACGAGGTGGACCCGGAACTCGCCCGCACCTCCCGGCTGACCGCCCTGCACACCCACTCCCCCACCATCCTGGCCACCCCGCACCTGTCCACGGCTTTCACTCCTCACCCGTCCCCGTAGATCACCCGTTGCGGGACGGTCAGGATCGGAGGGCTGGACGGCGAAGGGCGCGCCGGGGTTGTCGGCGCGCCCTTCGGTGAAGCGGTGGTTCGGGGGAACTACATGCTGGAGATGTCGCCCTGCTTGGCGCGGACGGCCTCGGCGGCCTCCAGGAGGCTGGCGCGCTCGTCGTCGTCCAGGTCGGTCTCGACGACCCGCTTGACGCCCTCGGCGCCGATCTCGGCCTCGACGCCCAGGTAGACACCGGAGATGCCGTACTCGCCGTCGACCCAGGCGCAGACCGGCATGACCTCGCCGGAGTCCTCCGCGACGGCCTTCGCCATCCGGGCCGCGGCGGCGGACGGTGCGTAGTAGGCCGAACCGGTCTTGAGCAGCGCGACCACCTCGGCGCCACCGTTGCGGGTCTTGACGACCAGCTCCTCGATCTGCTCGGCGGGCATCGCGTCACGCAGCGGCTTGCCGTTGACGGTGCTCTTCGACGGCACCGGGACCATGGTGTCGCCGTGCGAGCCCAGGGTCAGCGTGCGTACCGACGCGACCGGCACGTTCAGCGCCTCGGCGACGAAGTTGCTGAACCGGGCGGTGTCGAGCATGCCGGCCTGGCCGAGCACCCGGTTCTTCGGGAACTGGGTGGCGAGCTGCGCCAGCGCGGTCATCTCGTCGAGCGGGTTGGAGACCACGATGACGACGGCGTTCGGGGCGTACTTGGCGACGTTCTCGGCGACCTGACGGACGATCTTGGCGTTGGTCTCCAGCAGGTCCATCCGGCTCATGCCGGGCTTGCGCGGCAGACCAGCGGTGATCACGACGACGTCGGAGCCCTCGATGCCCTCGTAGCCCTCACCGTTGGGGCCGGTGGTGACACCGACCACCTTGGTCTCGAAGCCCTCGATGGCCCGGGACTGGTTGAGGTCGAGCGCGAGGCCCGCGGGCTTGCCCTCCACGATGTCGGTGATCACTACGGTGTCGAAGACGTCGTACTCGGCCAGGCGCTGTGCGGTGGTGGAGCCGTAGAAGCCAGCCCCGACGACAGTGACCTTCTTACCCATGGTCGTCCCACTCCCTGATACCAGTCGGTTTTCCGGACCGTATCAGTCATCCTGGCACCGATCGGGCCAGGGGCGGCGGCCATCGCCGGGATGGGGTGAACGTCACCGCCGTCCTGGTTCGGCGCGGCCCGACGTGCGGGTCAGCCGCGCTCGGCGCGCTCCACGACGTTGGTGAGCAGCATGGCGCGGGTCATCGGGCCCACGCCGCCGGGCATGGGGACCAGCGCGCCGGCCTTCTCCGCCACCTCCGGGGCCACGTCGCCGGTGTAGCGGCCCTTGCCGTCCGCGCCGATCACGCGGGTGATGCCGACGTCCACCACCACCGCGCCCGGGTTGATCATGTCGGCGGTGAGCAGACCCGGTACGCCGGCCGCGACGATGACGATGTCGGCGGCGCGGGTGTGCGAGGCGAGGTCGAGGGTGCCGGTGTGGCACAGGGTGACGGTGGCGTTCTCGCTGCGCCTGGTGAGCAGCAGACCGAGCGGGCGACCGACGGTGTTGCCCCGCCCGACGACCGCGACGGTGGCGCCGCGCAGCGCCACGTCGTGCCGCCGGAGCAGCTCGACGATGCCGCTCGGGGTGCACGGCAGCGGGCCGTCGTAGCCGAGCACGAGCCGACCCAGGTTGACCGGGTGCAGGCCGTCGGCGTCCTTGTCAGGGTCGATCAACTCCAGCACCCGCTGGGTGTCGAGGTGGGCCGGCAGTGGCAGCTGGACGATGTAGCCGTGGCACGCGGGGTCGGCGTTCAGCTCGGCCAGCACGTCGTCGACCTGCTGCTGGGTGGCGTCGGCCGGCAGTTCGCGGCGGATCGAGGCGATGCCCACCTCGGCGCAGTCGCGGTGCTTGCCGTTGACGTACGCCTGGCTGCCCGGGTCCGCCCCGACCAGGACCGTGCCGAGCCCCGGGATGATGCCGCGTTCCGCGAGTGCCTTCACCCGGATTCGCAGCTCGTCCTTGATTTCCGCTGCGGTTGCCTTGCCGTCCAGAAGCGTCGCCGTCACGACCTGATCGTCTCACGACCAGCACCCGCGGTTCAGACGACCTCGCTCCGGCCGTCCGCCGCTCCCACGACGCGCGGGCCGCCGGCCTACCGGACGAGTGACCGTGTGTGACGTGTTGCTCGTCACTCTCGGTCACGGTTTGTGGATTCGATCACGGTCGAACCAGACGGACTGGTCGTCGTCAGCGAAGGCCGGAACCTTCACCCAGCAGACCCCGAACGAACACAGGCGGGCCCAACCAGCTCGTCAGATCCTCGGCTTTCCGCAGTTCATCGTCGATAAACCCGCTTTCGGCTAGCAGATTTGTTCGCACCCGACAAGGGGGGCACCCCCGGACCGTTACTCACCCGCAACCACGTCGTTGCCGAAGGCCCGCCGCCGACCTACCGTTACCGCTTGTTGCGCAGCGTAACCCAGCGTCGGGCCTGACTGCGCAGCGTGAGGAGATGAGGAGGCTCAATGCGAGTTCGTAGACTCGCCGCCTGGACCGCCCTCCCGCTCGCGGTGACGCTGGGCCTCGCGGCCTGCGGCAGCGGCGGAGACGGTGGATCCGGCGGCAGCGACAGTTCGGCGGTCAGCATTCAGATCGCCGAGCCGAAGCACCTGGTTCCCACAAACACCACCGAGACGTCCGGGTCGCAGGTGCTCGCCGGCCTGTTCAGCCCGCTCGTCGACTACGACGCCCAGAACAAGCCGTACGAGGTCGCCGCGCAGTCGATCACCTCGTCCGACAACAAGGTCTGGACGATCAAGCTCAAGGACGGCTTCACCTTCCACAACGGCGAGAAGGTCACGTCCGAGGACTACATCAACGCGTGGAACTACGGCGCGTACGCCCCGAACGGCCAGGACAGCAACTTCTTCTTCGAGAAGATCGCTGGCTACGCCGACCTGCAGGGCAAGGCGCCGAAGGCCAAGGAGATGTCCGGCCTGAAGAAGGTCGACGACCTCACCTTCACCACGACGCTGTCCGAGCCGTACATCGACTTCAAGACGACGCTGGGTTACAACGCGTTCTACCCGATGCCGGACGCCGCGTTCTCGGCTCCGGGCGTGCTCAAGGACTCCTACGAGCAGGCGCCGATCGGGCAGGGCCCCTTCAAGATGAAGGGCACCTGGCAGCACGACAGCAAGATCGACGTCGAGCGCTACGACGCGTACCCGGGCGAGAAGCCCAAGGTCAAGAACATCGAGTTCCGGATCTACCAGCAGCTCACCGCGGCCTACGCGGACGTCCTGGCGGACAACCTGGACGTGCTGCCCACGATCCCGACCGAGAGCCTGAGCACCGCGCCGACCGACCTGGGTGACCGGTACCGGACCAGCCCGATGTCGTCGTTCCAGTTCCTGGCGTTCCCGACGTTCGACAAGGACTACAGCAACCCGGACGTGCGCAAGGCCATCTCGATGGCGATCGACCGTGACGAGATCACCAAGTCGGTCTTCAAGGGTTCGCAGACTTCGGCGCGTTCCTTCGTCTCGCCGGTCCTGCCGGGCTACCGGGAGAACACCGCTGGCAAGGCCGGCGAGTTCAACCCGACCGAGGCCAAGAAGCTCTACCAGGCCGCCGGCGGCCCGTCGAAGATCGTCATCTCGTACAACGGCGATGGCGGGCACAAGGACTGGGTCGACGCCACTGTCAACCAGCTCAAGACCAACCTGGGCGTGGACGCGGTCGGCTCGGCCGAGCCGAAGTTCGCCGACCTGCTGACCAAGGTCGAGAAGAAGACGCCGGTGGGTGCGTTCCGGATGGGTTGGGTCATGGACTACCCGACCATGGAGGACTACCTCGGCCCGCTGTACAGCACGAACGGCTCGTCGAACTACTACGGCTACAGCAACCCGGAGTTCGACAAGCTGGTCAAGGAGGGTTCCGCCGCCAAGACGCCGGACGAGGCGATCGCCAAGTACCAGCAGGCGGAGGACATCCTGGCCAAGGACATGCCGGTGATCCCGCTCCGCTTCGGCGAGAACGTGTTCGGCCACTCGTCCAAGGTCAAGAACGTGGAGATGGACCTGTTCCAGCGGGTCAACCTCGTCAAGATCGAAGCAGCCAGCTGAGCTGAGCATGGTGTGGGCCACCCGGGCGTCGAAGCCCGGGTGGCCCGGACCGCACCACCGGGGCCGGGCCGCAGCAGCGGACCCGGCGTCGGTGGTGCCGGCTCCCCCGGGCCGGACGGCATGTCTCGGATATTTCGGGTACGACCAGAGATGCCGTCCTGCGACCCTTTCGCACATTTCCGGAGAGACTGCTAAGCATGTTCCGCTACATCCTGCGGCGCCTACTGCAGATGGTCCTGGCGTTCTTCGGGACCACCCTGATCGTCTACGCGCTGACATTCGCCGGGCAGGGCGACCCGATCCAGGCGCTCGCCGGCGAACGGCCGGTGACGCCAGCGCAACGGGCCTACCTGACCGAGAAGTACCACCTGGACGCCACTGGCGTCGGCGGCTTCTTCTACCGCTACTTCGACTACGTGAAGAACCTGCTCCAGGGCAACCTGGGCGAGTCGCTCACCGGTCGGAACATCGGTGACATCCTCCAGCAGGCCTGGCCGGTCACCGTGCGGCTCGCGCTCATCGCGCTCGCTGTGGCGATCATCTTCGGCGTCACCGCCGGGGTACTCGCCGGCATCCGCCGGGCCAGCATCTTCGACAACTCGACGCTGGTCCTGACCCTGCTGGTGCTGGGCATCCCGACCATCGTGCTGGCGCCGTTGGCGCAGTACTTCCTGGGCGTCAAGTGGCAGCTCTTCCCACCCACCGCCGGCTCCGACCCGACGTTCTACGCGCTCCTCCTGCCGGGCATCGTGCTCGGCTCGCTGTCGCTGGCCACCGCCCTCCGACTCACCCGGGCCTCGGTGGCGGAGAACCTGCGCGCGGACTACGTCCGGACCGCCCGGTCCAAGGGCCTGGTCAAGCGGCGCATCGTCGTCGTCCACGTGCTGCGCAACTCCCTGATCCCGGTGGTCACCTTCCTCGGTGTGGAACTGGGCAACCTGATGAGCGGCGCGATCATCACCGAGGGCGTCTTCAACATCCCCGGCGTGGGCTTCAACCTCTTCCGCGGCATCCGCACCGAGGACGGCCCCCTGGTGGTGGGCATCGTCAGCGTGCTCGTCGTGGTCTACCTGGTCTCGAACCTGGTGGTGGACGTCCTGTACGCCGTACTCGACCCGAGGATCCGCTATGAGTGAGCGCAGCGAACGAATCATTCAGCGCAGTGTGCATGCCGGCGCTGAGCGCAGCGAGGTGTGGGCATGAGTGAGCGCAGCGAACGAATCATGAGCGCAGCGTGCATGCCGGCGCCGAGCGCAGCGAGGTGTGGGCATGAGTGACTTTGAGACTGTGGCGGCCACCGAGAACCAGGCCGCGCGACGTGGCCCTTCAGGGGAGCCGGGCGCGCCCAACCAGGTCGGTGCCCCGCAGAAGCCTCGCAGCCTGGCCGGAGACGCCTGGCGCGACCTGCGCCGCAACCCGATCTTTTGGATCTCGCTGGCGCTGGTCGTCATCTTCACCCTGATGGCGCTGTTCCCCGGGGTGTTCACCGCCAACAGCCCGAACGACTGCCTGCTCTCCCGACAGCACGCCGGGCCGTCCGGCGGGGCCATCTTCGGGTACGACTTCCAGGGCTGCGACACGTACTCCCGGGCGGTCTACGGCACCCGGGCGTCGCTGCTGGTCGGCGCACTCGCCGCCCTCGGCACCGGGATCATCGCGCTGGTGATCGGCATGCTGGCCGGCTACTTCGGCCGCTGGGTCGACGCGGTGCTCTCCCGGGTGATCGACGTGGTGCTCGGTATCCCGCTGCTGCTGGCCGCGATCGTGCTGCTCAAGCGGGTGTCCAGTGACAGCCAGTGGGCTCGGATCGGCGCGGTCGTCTTCGTGCTGGCCCTGCTCGGTTGGACCACAGCCGCCCGCGTGGTCCGGTCCTCGGTGATCACCGCCAAGGAGCAGGACTACGTCGCGGCGGCCCGGATGCTCGGTGCCGGCAACAGCCGGATCATGTGGCGGCACATCCTGCCGAACTCGCTGGCCCCGGCGATCGTCGTGCTGACCATCGCGCTCGGCTCGTTCATCGCGGCCGAGGCGACGCTCTCCTTCCTGGGCATCGGCCTGAAGGCGCCCACCATCTCGTGGGGTCAGGACATCGACACCGGCCGGATCCACATGCGGGAGGCGGCCACCCCGTTGATCGTCCCGTCGGCTTTCCTGGCGCTGACCGTGCTGGCGTTCATCATGCTCGGCGACGCGATCCGTGACGCCTTCGACCCGAAGCTGCGGTGATCCCTCATGACCATCAATCCCACTCCCGCCTCCGCCACACCAGAGGGCGGTCACCTGCTGGAATTGCGGGACCTGCACGTCGAGTTCCGCACCAACGAGGGTGTCGCCCGGGTGATCAACGGCGTGTCGTACCACCTGGACGCCGGCGAGACGCTTGCCGTGCTCGGCGAATCCGGCTCGGGTAAGTCGGTCACCGCCCAGGCGATCATGGGCATCCTGGACACCCCGCCCGCGTTCGTCCGCTCCGGCCAGATCCTCTACCAGGGCGAAGACCTGCTCACCCGCTCCGAGGAGCAGCGCCGGCAGGTACGCGGCAAGGAGATCGCGATGATCTTCCAGGACGCGCTCTCCGCCCTCAACCCGGTCTTCCCGGTCGGCTGGCAGATCGGTGAGACGCTGCGCCAGCGCGCCGGCATGTCCCGAGCCGACGCTCGACGTCGTGCCATCGAACTGATGGACCTGGTCAAAATCCCGGGTGCCGCCAAGCGGATCGGCGACTACCCGCACCAGTTCTCCGGCGGCATGCGGCAGCGCGTCATGATCGCCATGGCGCTGGCGCTGGACCCGAAGGTGCTGATCGCCGACGAGCCCACCACGGCACTCGACGTGACAGTGCAGGCCCAGATCATGGACCTGCTGGCCGACCTGCGCCGGGAACTCAACATGGCGATGATCCTGATCACCCACGACCTGGGTGTGGTCGCCGGCGTCGCGGATCGGATCGCGGTCATGTACGCCGGACGGATCGTCGAGCACGCCGACGTCCGCTCGCTCTACAAGGCGCCCGCCCACCCGTACACCAAGGGGTTGTTGGAGTCGATCCCGCGCCTGGACGTCCGCGGCCAGGAGCTGTCGACGATCAAGGGGTTGCCGCCGAACCTGATGCGCATCCCGTCCGGCTGCCCGTTCCACCCCCGGTGCCCGTACGTCCAGCAGGTCTGCGTGGACGAGGTGCCGCACGACCTGGTCCTCGGCGACGGCCGGACCAGCGCTTGCCACTTCGCGCAGGAGGTCCGTGATGACAGCGTCGCCCGCTAACTCCACAAAGGTCCGCGGCGAGACCATCCTCTCCGTCGACAACCTGGTGAAGCACTTCCCGATCACTCAGGGCGTGCTGTTCCAGCGGCAGATCGGGGCGGTGAAGGCCGTCGACGGGGTGAGCTTCGAGCTGCGTCGGGGCGAGACGCTCGGCGTGGTCGGCGAGTCCGGCTGCGGCAAGTCCACCCTCGCCCGGCTGCTGATGCGGTTGGAGACGCCCACCTCCGGACGCGCCACCCTGGAGGGCAAGGATCTGTTCAAGGCTTCCGGGGGCGAGCTGCGCCGGCTGCGCCGCAACATGCAGATGGTGATGCAGGACCCGTACACCTCGCTGAACCCGCGGATGACCGTCGGCGACATCATCGGCGAGCCGTTCGAGATCCACCCGGATGCCGCGCCCAAGGGCAGCAAGCAGAAGCGGGTCCAGGAACTGTTGGACCTGGTCGGGCTCAACCCGGAGCACATCAACAGGTACCCGCACCAGTTCTCCGGCGGTCAGCGTCAGCGCATCGGCATCGCCCGTGCGCTCGCGTTGAAGCCCGAGATCATCGTCTGTGACGAGCCGGTGTCGGCGCTGGACGTCTCCATCCAGGCCCAGGTGATCAACCTGCTCAAGCAGCTCCAGGGCGAGCTGGGGCTCTCGTACATCTTCATCGCGCACGACCTGTCAGTGGTGCGGCACATCGCCGACCGCGTCGCGGTGATGTACCTCGGCCGGATCGTCGAGATCGGCACCGAGGACGAGATCTACGAGCGGGCCACCCACCCGTACACCCAGGCTCTGCTCTCTGCCGTGCCGGTGCCGGACCCGGAGGCCCGCGACCAGCGCAACATGATCCGGCTGGTCGGCGATGTGCCCAGCCCGGCCGACCCGCCGAGCGGGTGCCACTTCCGGACCCGCTGCTGGAAGGCCCAGGACATCTGCGCCACCGAGGACCCCCAGACGGTCCCCCGGGCGGCGGACCCCCACCCGTCCGCCTGCCACTTCGCCGAACTTCGCCCGGCCCTCCCGGCCTGACCCCACCGCCCCCTGCCGTTGATCATAGAGTTGTTGCCCTGACACGCCGGCGTGCAGGGCAACAACTTCATGATCGACGGGGTCCAGCCCGGGGGCGGGGACTAGTGGAAGAAGTGGCGAGTTCCGGTTAGGTACATCGTCACGTTTGCCTTTTTGGCTGCTGCGATGACTTCTTCGTCGCGGATCGAGCCGCCGGGCTGGACGATGGCGCGGACGCCGGCGTCGATGAGGATCTGCGGGCCGTCGGCGAACGGGAAGAACGCGTCCGAGGCGGCGACCGAGCCGCGGGCCCGGTCGGCGCCGGCGCGGGTGACCGCGAGCTGCGCCGAGTCGACCCGGTTGACCTGACCCATGCCGACCCCGACGGTGGCGCCGTCCTTGGCGAGCAGGATCGCGTTGCTCTTCACCGCGCGGACCGCCCGCCAGGCGAACGCCAGGTCACGCAGCAACTCCTCGTCGGCGGCCTCGCCGGTCGCCAACTGCCAGTTCGCCGGGTCGTCACCGGGGGCGTTCACCCGGTCGGCGACCTGGGCCAGCACGCCACCGGTCACCTGCCGCAGCTCCACCAGCGCCGGCGTCCAGGCCGGTGCGCGCAACAGGCGGACGTTCTTCTTGCCCTGCAACACCTCGACCGCGCCCTCGTCGAAGCCGGGGGCCACCACCACCTCGGTGAAGATCTCGGCGACCTGCCGGGCCAGCTCGACCGAGACCGGCCGGTTGACAGCGATCACGCCGCCGTACGCCGACACCGGGTCGCAGGCGTGCGCCTTACGGTGCGCCTCGGCGACGTCCGCCCCGACCGCGATGCCGCACGGGTTGGCGTGCTTGATGATCGCCACGGCCGGCTGGTCGGCGAAGTCGTTCGCGGCCCGCCAGGCGGCGTCGGCGTCGACGTAGTTGTTGTACGACATCTCCTTGCCGTGCAGCTGCTCGGCCTGGGCCAGCCCCGCCGGGGCGTCCGGGTCGGTGTAGAGCGCGGCGGGCTGGTGCGGGTTCTCGCCGTAGCGCAACGCTGTCGACTTGCGCAGTGCCAGCCCCGCGAACTGCGGCCAGGAGTCGTCGGCGGGTGCCAGCACCTGGGCGCACCACTGGGCCACCGCCACGTCGTAGTCAGCGATGTCGGCGAACGCCCGGGCGGCCAGCGCGCGCCGCTGGGCCAGCGTGAAGCCACCCTCGCTGAGCGCGCCGATCAGCGCCGGGTAACCGGCCGGGTCGGTGAGCACGGCGACCGAGGCGTGGTTCTTGGCGGCGGCCCGCACCATGGCCGGGCCACCGATGTCGATCTGCTCCACGCACTCCTCGACTCCGGCGCCGGAGGCGACTGTCGCCTGGAAGGGGTAGAGGTTGGAGACCAGCAGGTCGAACGCCGCCACGCCCAGCTCGTCGAGCTGTGCCACGTGCGTGTCCTTGCGCAGGTCCGCGAGGAGACCCGCGTGCACCTTCGGGTGCAGGGTCTTCACCCGGCCGTCGAGCACCTCGGGGAACCCGGTCACCGTCTCCACAGGCGTCACCGGCACCCCGGCGGCGGCGATGGTGCCCGCGGTGCTGCCGGTGGACACGATCTCCACACCGGCCGCGTGCAGGGCCTGAGCGAGCTCGACCAGCCCGGTCTTGTCGTAGACGCTGACCAGCGCCCGCCTGATCGGGCGACGCCCGTCCTGAGTGGGACTCACGGAACCGTGACCTTCCTTCCGGTGATGGTCCAGCCTTCGCGGACCAGGCGACCGACCTGCTCGACGAGCTGGCGCCGCTCGGCTTCCTTGATGCGCTCGGTGAGCGTGTCCACGTCGTCGTCGTCAAGCACCGGCACCGCGACCTGCGCGACGATCGGCCCGGTGTCCATGCCGGCGTCGACGAAGAAGAGGGTGGCTCCGGTGAGCTTCACGCCGTAGGCGAGGGCGTCACGCGGGCCGTGGATGCCGGGAAAAGCCGGCAGCAGCGTGTTGTGCGTGTTCAGGTAGCGGTCGCCGAAGGCCGCGAGGAAGTGCGGACCGACAAGCTTGAGGAAACCGGCGGAGATGACCAGGTCGGGTTGGTGCTTCGCGACGTGCGCGGTGAGCGCGCGGTCCCAGGCCTCCCGGGTGTCGTGGTCACGGACCCGCTCGACGAAGGTCGGCACCCCGGCCGCGGCGGCCCGGTCCAGGCCCGCGATGCCGTCGCGGTCCGCGCCGACCGCGACGACCTGTGCGCCGTACACGGGGTCGGCGGCGGCGTCCAGCAGCGACTGGAGGTTGCTCCCGGAGCCGGAGATGAGGACGACGATGCGGGCGACAGGCGCGGGCTCGGTCACCGGGCCACCCTATCGGGCAGGTCAGGGACGCCCTGCGGCCGGGCGGCGCGCCGATCTTCGACGGTCCCGACGTGCGTCGACCCGGTACGCTGCCGCTCGCTCGGGCCGAACGCCGCACCGGCCCACACACCGCCCCTGATCCGGCACACGAAGCGGTCGACAAGGACCTGTTTGCCTGCTTTGGGAGACATGTCGTCCTGTTGCTGTACTGGGCTTTGGGAGGACTGACCGCGATCATGGATGGAAACAAGAGCACCAACTGACGGAACCATTCCAAGGAGCTTCTCGAATGCAGCCCGGTAACCCCGGTCAGGACCCGTACGGCCAGCAGCCCAACCAGGACCCGACCGCTCCCCAGCCGCCGGCCGCCCCGTACGGCCAGCAGCCCACCTCCGGCCAGCCGTACGGTCAGCAGCCGCAGGCCCCGTACGGCCAGCAGCCCACCTCGGGGCAGCCGTACGGTCAGCAGCCCACCTCGGGGCAGCCGTACGGTCAGCAGCCCACCTCGGGGCAGCCGTACGGTCAGCAGCCGCCGTACCAGGACCCGTACGCGCAGCAGCAGCCCCCGTACGGCGCCGGCCCGACGTACCCGAACGCCGGATACCCGCAGGCGCAGGGGCAGAACAACACCCTCGGCCTGGTGTCGATGATCCTCGGTATCGCGTCGATCCCGCTGGTCTGCTGCCTGTACCTGGGCATCCCGGTCGGCATCGCGGGCATCGTGACCGGCTACCTCGCCAAGCAGAAGGTGGCCCAGGGTCAAGCCAACAACGCCGGTCAGGCCAAGGCCGGTCTGATCTGCGGCGCGGTCGGCGTCGGGCTGGGCATCCTGCTGCTCATCCTGAGCGTCGTGGCGCAGGTCAACCTGCCCACCCAGCCCTGACAGGCTCGGATTCGACGGGGCGCTCCGGGCTTGCCCGGGGCGCCCCGCGCTCGTCTACTGCGCGGGCCTGCGGGTCAGCGCCCGGGTGGCGGCGGCACCGAGCAGCGCGCCGACCGCGATGACGCCAGCCGCCACCGCCCCGACCTGCCAACCAACCGGCCCGACCTGGGCCAGCCGACCGGCGCCGAGCGGCCCGGCGGAGATCGCGGCAGCCGCACCGAGCACCACCCCTGCCACCGGCCCGGCCAGCGCCGCAGGCGCCAGCAACTCGGCCCAACGCTGCGCAGCCCGCTCGGGCGCGGCGAGTCGGGCCACCCGCCGGGCGAGCAGCCAGCCGGCGACCATCCCGGCCAGCACCGGCACCGCGAGCAGCAGTGCGCCGAAGCCGTCCACGGGGCCGCGCGGCAGGCCAGCGAGCAGCGGCACGGCCGGCAGCGCGCCGACCGAGACCTCGCTGGTGCGGACCGCGGTGTCGGTCCCGACCGCGAAGCCCGGCCCGAGCAGGTAACTCGTCGACCAGACCGCCGCGTTGGGCGCGTACGCGGCGCTGACCAGGGTGATGCCGGCCTGCCCGGCGACCCCGGTCCGGTACGCCCCGATCATGTCGGCCGCGTCGCCGCCGCCGGTGGCCACGGCCAGGCCGGCAGCGCCCGCGCCCGCGCCGAGCAGCAGCAGCCCGGCCACCAGACCGGTGCGAACACCGTCGCGCACCGGACCCGGCAGCCGGGTGACGAGCAGCCGGGTCACGGCGGTGATCCGGACCGCGCCGACCAGCGCGGCGAGTGTGCCGACCACGGCGAACGTGGCCGCCGCCCGGATCAGGGACACATTCGGCCCGCCGGTGCCGACCAGCACCGCCGCGAGCGCGCCGAGCAGCGCGTACCCGATGCCGACCGCGCCCGCGGCGAGCAGTGCCCGGCGCGGTGAGCGGGTGTCGCGAGCGCCGATCGCGCGGCTGACGTGCACGCCGGCGCGGGTCAGCCGCCAGAGCGCGAGAACGGTGAGCGCGAGCGGGGCGAGCCCGAGCGGACCGGACTCGGTGTGCAGTGGCACCCCGTGCCCGAGGAGCCAGCCGGCAAGCGCGGTGCGCAGGGTGCCGGTCACTGTGGTGCCGTCCGCGCCGAGCTGCACCAGGCCGAGCACGATGGCGACCGGCAGGTAGGAGGTGAGGGCGGCCCAGCAGGCGGCCACCCCGGCGGCGACGGGCAACGGCGCCCGCCCACGCGGCGACCCGCCCACGCGCGGCGCGGGCACCCGCCGGGCCGGTGCGGCACGGTCGACCGGCCGGTCGTCGGCGCTCACACCGCCGGGACGGCTGGGACGGTCAGGGGTGACGGGGGACATCCGCTCTACTCTGGCACGTCGCGCGGGCGGTGGCAGTCCGTTAACCCCTCTTAAGGACGGCGAGTTCACCGAACCGGCGTCCTGCCCGCCCGGGCCGGTCTAGCCTCGGCCCAGAGGGGGCGCGAGTCGCCGCCACCCGGGACGGGCCCACCGGTCGCGGTCCGGGCCGGCACGTCGCCCATGACCGCTCGGAGGAAGCTGTGACGACGCCATACCCGCCTCCCCCACCACCACCGGCCCAGGGACGCGACCGAACCACCCTGTGGGGCGTGCTGGGCATCGTGCTGGGGCTGATCTGCTGCGGCATCTTCGGCATCGTCTTCGGCTACCTGTCCATCCGCGACGCCCGGCGGTACGGGCAGTCGCCACTGCTCGGTTACCTCGCCATCGCGTTCGGCGTGATCAACATCATCGGCGGGGCGATCCTGCGCTCGACCGGCAACTACCCGTTCTGGAACAACGACTGACCAGCGCGGAGCGCGCGTACGCCGAAGGGGGTCGACCGTGTCCGGTCGACCCCCTTCGTGTTGCCTGACCGGCTCAGCTGCCGGACATGATCTCCCGCATCAGCTTGGCGGTCTCGGTCGGCGTCTTGCCGACCTTGACGCCGACGGCCTCGAGCGCCGCCTGCTTCGCCTCGGCGGTGCCGGCCGAGCCGGAGATGATCGCCCCGGCGTGACCCATGGTCTTGCCAGGCGGAGCGGTGAAGCCGGCGATGTAGCCGACCACCGGCTTGGTGACGTTGGCCTTGATGAACTCGGCAGCCCGCTCCTCGGCGTCGCCACCGATCTCACCGATCATGACGATGGCGTCGGTGTCCGGGTCGGCCTCGAACGCCGCGAGGGCGTCGATGTGGGTGGTCCCGATGATCGGGTCACCGCCGATGCCGACGCAGGTGGAGAAACCGATGTCGCGCAGCTCGTACATCATCTGGTAGGTGAGCGTGCCGCTCTTGCTGACCAGGCCGATCCGGCCGGAACCGGTGATGTCGGCCGGGATGATGCCGGCGTTGGACGCGCCCGGCGAGGCGATGCCCGGGCAGTTCGGCCCGATGATCCGGGTCCGCTCGCCCTGCGCCACGTTGTACGCCCAGAACGACGCGGTGTCGTGCACCGGAACGCCCTCGGTGATCACCACAGCCAGGCCGATCGCGGCGTCGATCGCCTCGACCACGGCGGCCTTGGTGAACTGCGGCGGCACGAAGATGACAGTGACGTCGGCCCCGGTCTCGGCCATCGCGTCCGCGACGGAAGCGAAGACCGGCAGCTCGGTGCCGTCGAAGTCGACAGTCTGGCCCGCCTTGCGCGGGTTGACACCGCCCACCACGTTGGTGCCGGCGGCCAGCATCCGCCGGGTGTGCTTGGAACCCTCGGAACCGGTCATCCCCTGGACGATGACCTTCGAGTCCTTGGTCAGCCAGATAGCCATGATCAGACCCCCGCAGCTGCCAGCTCGGCGGCCCGCTCGGCCGCACCGTCCATGGTGTCCACCCGCTGCACGAGCGGGTTGTTCGCGCTGTCCAGGATCGCCCGGCCAGCCTCGGCGTTGTTGCCGTCGAGACGGACGACGAGCGGCTTGGTGACCTGCTCGCCGCGCTGCTCCAGCAGGGCCAGCGCCTGGATGATGCCGTTGGCGACCTCGTCGCAGGCGGTGATGCCGCCGAAGACGTTGACGAAGACGCTCTTCACGGCCGGGTCGGAGAGCACAATCTCCAGCCCGTTCGCCATCACGGCGGCGCTCGCGCCGCCGCCGATGTCGAGGAAGTTGGCCGGCTTGACGTTGCCGTGCCGCTCACCGGCGTATGCGACCACGTCGAGGGTCGACATGACCAGACCCGCGCCGTTGCCGATGATGCCGACCTCGCCGTCGAGCTTGACGTAGTTGAGGTCCTTGGCCTTGGCGGCCTGCTCCAGCGGGTCCACAGCGGCCTGGTCGACCAGTGCCTCGTGGTCCGGGTGCCGGAACGCGGCGTTCTCGTCCAGGCTGATCTTGGCGTCGAGCAGCAGCATCCGGCCGTCGCCGTTCTTGGCGAGCGGGTTGACCTCGACCAGTGTGGCGTCCTCGGCGACGAACGCCTGCCACAGGCCGACGGCGATCTCGACCACCTGGTCGGCGACCTCGGCCGGGAAACCGGCAGCGGTGACGATCTCGCGGGCCTTGGCCTCGTCCACGCCCTTCACGGCGTCGATCGGGGCCTTCACGACCTTGTCGGGGGTCTCGGCGGCGACCTGCTCGATGTCCATGCCGCCGGCGACGCTGGCGATGCAGAGGAAGGTGCGGTTCGCCCGGTCGAGCAGGTACGAGAAGTAGTACTCCTCGGCCACGTCCGCGGTCACCGTGATCATGACCTTGTGGACGGTGTGACCCTTGATGTCCATGCCGAGGATGTCGGTGGCCCGGGCCACCGCCTCATCCGGGCCCTCGGCCAGCTTGACGCCACCGGCCTTACCTCGGCCGCCGACCTTTACCTGCGCCTTGACGACCACACGGCCGCCGAGGCGTTCGGCGATCGCGCGGGCCTCTTCCGGGGTAGTGGCGACGCCGCCCGCCAGCACGGGCAAGCCGTGCCGCTCGAACAGGTCCCGCCCCTGGTACTCGTACAGGTCCACGATTGCGCGTCCCGTCCCGTCTCCGCGGCGCGCCGTCGCGCCGCCACCAGCGTTCAGAAAACAGTTTGACGCCTGTCATCAGTTGAAACAGGCCATTGGCCGCAGCCTAGCGAGGTCGGCACCACCGGCAACCGAGCGGGTGCACGGTGTGCGGTAATGCACAACCGGACATCGGGGGTGGCCGGTTTCCGGCCATGACTCGGTTGGCATCCACCGTCCGGGCGATGTTGTCCGGCTTGCGTAACCCCGCCGTGGGGGCGTCGTTGAGTCAGATGTCGGAGCGCTGAACAGCGCAAAGACGGGATACGGCCGATGCCCTGTCGGTCGAGGGGTGGCGGCGGGGCATCGTGCATAGAGGGGCCGGACGTGTGAGGGGTGCGTCCGGCCCCTCCCCCGTGCCCAAATCCGTTTCGTGCAGCGGATCGGCGCGCCTCAGGAAACCGGCTGGGCCACGTTCTGTCGGACCCACTCGACAATCGCCTGGGTGGTGGCGCCCGGCGTGAAGATCTTCGCGACGCCCAGCTTCTCCAACTCGGGAATGTCGCCGTTCGGAATGATGCCGCCGCCGAACACGACGATGTCGCGGGCGTCCCGCTCACCGAGCAGTTCCAGCACCCGCCGGAAGAGCGTCATGTGCGCGCCGGAGAGCACTGACAAGCCGACCGCGTCGGCGTCCTCCTGGATGGCGGTCTCCACGATCTGCTCGGGGGTCTGGTGCAGGCCGGTGTAGACGACCTCCATCCCGGCATCCCGCAGGGCGCGCGCGACGACCTTCGCGCCCCGGTCGTGGCCGTCCAGGCCAGGCTTCGCGACGACGACCCGAATACGAGAGCTCATCAGCGCACACCTTTCACCGGCCTTGACCGCAGTCACCTTAACGAACGGTAACCCGGCGGGCCTGGCCCGGGAAATCCGGGCTCTACGATCCGCCGTTACCCGGCGTGCCCGCCGGGCAACCCGGAGCGGTCCGACCCGGTGCCATCCGGGCTTCGCCGTCGCCGCGCCGCTGGCAGGGCCGTGGACATCATCCGGCGCCGTTCCGAGTCAAGCCGGACGACTCCGCCGGAACGGTCACGCTCGGCGACGAACGGGCAGCGACGGGGGCACCGTTCGGCGTCGCGATGCATGACAATCATGGACGCAAACGGACAGATCGACACGCCAATTTTTCGGTCTGGCTTGTGACTCGCCTGGCGTTTGGCTAACGTGTCCACGGTTGTCATCAGGTCCATGGACGGGTGACGACGCGGTCAGCGGACGCTTCACTGGAACTCCAGGGGACGCCACCGGCCGCTTCGGAACCCCGACAACGGAGGGTGTGCGTGCGCCAGCGCCTGTCGTCTGAGCCCGATCGATATCGCGGTCGCCGCCGCGTACCCACCCCACCCCGCAGCCGTTACGCCGCGGTCGTCACCACCGCGTTCGTCGGTGCCGGCATCGTGGCCCTCGGCGCGAGCGCGCTGCCGGACGCCAAGGACGTCAGCCCGACCGTCCTCGACGAGCTCAAGCAGGCGTCGGTCACCAGTCAGGACGCCGCGGCCCGTGCTGACAACGCCGACCGCGCCTCCCGCGACAGCCGCAGCAAGGACAGCGCCGAGCCCGAGGTCTGGCTGCTGCCGCTGCAGGGTTACGACTTCAACTCCCCGTACGGGATGCGCTGGGGCAAGCTGCACACCGGCGTGGACCTGGTCGCCGGCGAGGGCACGCCCTACGTGGCGATCCACGACGGGCTGGTCACCAAGGCCGGCTGGTTCGGCGGATACGGCAACGCGGTGATCGTCCAGCACGCCGACGGCAGCGAAGCCATCTACGGCCACTCCTCCGCGGTGAGCGTCAAGGAAGGCCAGCAGATCAAGGCGGGCGACCAGCTCGGCCTGGTGGGTCAGACCGGCCACGCGTACGGCACCCATCTGCACCTGGAGATCCATGTCAAGGGGCAGCCGATCGACCCGGTGCCGTTCCTCCAGGAGCGCGGAGTGGACATCAAGCTGCAAGTCGAGGCAATCTACAGCGAGGTAGCCGCCTCCTGACGTTGCGTAACGACCATTGACCGCCCGGATCTGTCGATCCGGGCGGTTTTGCGTTTGCCGGTTTCGGCGAATGTGCCCCGGGCCACAGTGTCGATTGTGACCGACGACACCGGCTAACATGATCACTTTTCCGGATGTAGCGCCGCACAGCGGGTCATATCCGGGCAGCTGACCGTCCGCTCTTCGTCGCAGAATTCGGTCCCCGCTCCTGCCCAACCTCGGCCCGACACCAGTATTTCGAGGTCAAGTGCCCCTCGACTGCGAAGGTCCGCCGTGCAGGAAGACAGCCCCGTCCAGAACGAGAACACCCCCGACACCAGCCAGACCGCGCCACCGCGGCGCACCGGCCGGCGGAACCGCCTCATCGTGCTCGGGGCCGCAGCCCTGGTAGCCCTCGGCCTCGGTGGTGTCGCCGTCGCCACCACCGGCGCCGACCGCCCGGCCCCCGCCGCCGTCTCCCTCGACGCCCAGTCCCGGGCCGAGGCCGCGAGCCGCGCCGACCGCTCGATCCGCGAGTCGAGCACACCGGTCACCCCCTCGCTCAGCCCCACGGCCAGCCCGTCGGCGGTCAGCGCCAGCCCGACCCCCAGCAGGACTGCCGTCGCGAAGGTCAAGCCGAAGCCGAAGAAGACCACCAAGCCCACACCCGCCTGGGTCGACCCGATGCCGGGCGCAGCCGTCACGTCCTGCTACGGGCAGCGCTGGGGCACCCTGCACGCCGGTATCGACCTGGCCCTGCCCTCCGGTACGCCGATCCACGCCGCGGCCGCCGGCACCGTCACCCAGGCCGGCGACGCCTCCGACGGCTACGGCAACTCCGTCTTCATCGACCACGGCAACGGATACCTGACCCACTACGCCCACCAGAGCCGCATCGCGGTCACGGTCGGCCAGAAGGTCAAGGCCGGTCAGGTCATCGGCTACGAGGGCGCCACCGGCGACGCCACCGGCCCGCACCTGCACTTCGAGGTGCACCAGGGCATGTGGAACCAGATCGACCCGGCCCCGTTCATGCGGGCACGGGGCGTCGACCTGGGCTGCTGAGCCGCCGGGACGGGACCGCGGCGCGGAGCTGAGCGCTGCGGTCCCGGTCCCCGGGCCGGCGGGCCCGCACTTCCGCCGAGCGTTCAGGCGTGCGCCTGGGTCCGCGCTGCGCGGCGTTGCGCCGGCGACGCCAGGCACCAGGTCAGCACGGCGGCCGGTGCGATGTGCAGACCGGCGCCGAGCCAGTCCGCAGCACCGAAGGTACCGCCGAGGATCAGGGTGACGATGATTGCCGCCGGCACCACGTGCATCACGATGTTCGGCAGCAGGAACGGCCGCACAGCTGCGTCCTCGCGGCTACTGATGATCCAGTTCATCATCCCGACGACCACCAGATCGGTGCCGAGCGCTCGTGCCACCAGCAGCGACCGGGCATCCGGATGATCAGCGAGGCCGGTCGCCGGCGCGATGAGCCACACCGCACCCAGGACGACGATGTCGAGCACCGCGACAGCCTTCAGGACAAGCGACAGTTTCACGGGGCTTCCCCTCGCCACTTAAACGGGACGCTCATCCCGTTAAGGCGAACGATACGGGACGCCCATCCCGCTTGTCCAATCACCCCGGACACTGCCGTCAACGCGGACCCGAGGGCGGTGGCAAGGATGGCGAGGACAATGAGGCCGACATGCCCGAACGGCTCGGTGACGTACGCGCCGAACAGCACCCCCGCCGCGATCAGGACCATCACACCGGCGCGCCGCACCGGCGCGCTGGGGTGCGGCAACCGGACGGCGCGCAGCAGCCGGGCCAAATGCCAGGCCACCAGCCCGGCCAGGCCCAGCGTCGCCGTGCCGACGCCCTCGAACACCACGTCATCGGGCACCGCGTAATTCAACCCGCCGAACAATGCCCGCAACCTGTCATCAGGCATTCCGGTGGCGTGAAACGCCAGCTTGAGAGCGTGGTTGAACCCACCCTCGAGCAGGCCGGCCAGGCCGACGAACGCCACGGCGACCACGATCGCGCCAACGGAGAGCGCCAGGCGGCTGCCCGTGCGGGCATGTCGCGCGAGCAGCGCCAACGCCACCACCAGAAGCGCCCCCAGTGGCAGTAGACCGACGAGCCTGACCGGGGTGCCGTACCGGGCCGCGCCATAGGCGTGTTCGACGAAGAACGCCACGTACAGCGCGATGAGCCACCGACGCAGGTCGCGTCCAGCGCGCGGATGTTCGGACAATCTGCCCACCACCTATAATCGGAACCGCCATCCCGCTTGACCATACGGGATGCCCATCCCGTTTAGGAGCCCGAGATCGCCGAACAACGCAAGCCGCGCGCCGATGGCGTACGCAACCGGGCAAAGGTCTTGCAAACCGCGATCGAGGCGTTTGCCACGGATGGGTTGTCGGTCCCAATCCACGAGATCGCCCGCCGCGCCGGTGTCGGCACCGGCACCGTCAGTCGACACTTCCCCACCAAGGAATCGCTCTACGAGGCCATCGTGCAAAGCGTGGCCAAGCGTCTGGTCATCCGGGCGACCGAGCTACGTGCCACTCGCGAAGCGGGCCCGGCTCTGTTCGAATTTCTCGCCAGCATGGCGGCGGAGGGCGCGACGAACCGCGCACTGGCCGACGCACTCTCCGGCACCGGGTTCGACATCGCGGCTGCGGCGGCAAGAGGCGAAGACGACCTCAACCATGTCCTGACCGAACTGCTCAGCGCCGCTCAGCGCGCAGGCGCGGTCCGTCCCGACGTCGACGCCGCCGACCTGAAGGCGTTCCTGGTCGGCTGCGCGGTCCGCGAGCGCGACGCCGCCGCCCCGGCCGCCCGAGACCGGATGCTCACGATCGTCCGCGACGGCCTGAGCACCGCGCAGCGACCATGATCTTCTCGGCGTGCCGGGGTTAGAGTTTGTCGACCGGGGCGTGCCGGAGCACCAGCCACATGGTCTGGTCGCCGAAGTCGATCTGCGCGCGAGCACCCGGCCCGTGCCCCTCGACGGCGAGCACCCGCCCGAGCCCGTACCGCTGATGATTGACCCGGTCGCCCGCGGACACCTTCGGCCCCTGCGGCAGCTCGCTGGCCGTGGTCAGCCGGCTGGCGTCCACGCCGAGCCGCTGGGCCAGCTGCGCCGCCTTCGGCGTGCCGCCGGTGAAGGTGCCACGGCCGCCGGGCGCGCGGTCCGCACGGCCGCCGACGCCGCCGCCCCCGCCAGCCCACGAGGTGTACGACCCTTCGGTGCGCTCCCAGTGCACCAACTCGGTCGGCAACTCCTCCAGGAAGCGCGACGGCGGGTTGTAGGACGGCTGCCCCCAGGCCGAGCGGGTCACCGCCCGGGAGAGGTAGAGCCGCTGTCGGGCCCGGGTGATGCCGACGTACGCCAGTCGGCGCTCCTCCTCCAGCTCACGGGTGTCGCCGAGCGAGCGTAGGTGCGGGAAGACGCCGTCCTCCAGCCCAGTCAGGAAGACCACCGGGAACTCGAGCCCCTTGGCGGTGTGCAACGTCATCAGGGTGACCACGCCCTGGTGGTCGGGGTCGTCGGAGGGGATCTGGTCGGCGTCGGCGACAAGCGCCACCTGCTCCAGGAAGCCGGCCAGGGTGGCCCGCTCCCCCTCCTCACCCAGCGCCTCGATCCGCTCGGTGTACTCGCGGGCGACGCTGACCAGCTCCTGGAGGTTGTCCACCCGGCCGGCGTCCTGCGGGTCCAGGCTCTCCTCCAACTCGGTGAGGTAGCCGGAGCGGGTCAGCAGCGCCTCCAACACCTCCTCCGGGGTGCCGGTCTCGGCCAGCTCACGGGCACCGTCGAGCAGCGCCACGAAGTCGGCGATGCCGTTGGCCGCCCGGCTGGAGATGCCCGGCGCCTCGCGGGCACGGCGCAGCGCCGCGCCGAAGGAGATCCGGTCGCGGCTGGAGAGCGCCTCGACGCACGCCTCGGCGCGGTCGCCGATCCCCCGCCGCGGGGTGTTGAGCACTCGCCGCAGGCTCACCGTGTCGTCGTCGTTGACCACCGAACGCAGGTACGCCAGCGCGTCGCGGACCTCCTTGCGCTCGTAGAAGCGCACCCCGCCGACCACCTTGTAGGGCAGGCCGACCCGGATGAACACCTCCTCGAAGACGCGGGACTGGGCGTTGGTGCGGTAGAACACCGCGACGTCGCCGGGGCGGGTCTCGTCGGCGTCGACCAGCCTGTCGATCTCGCGGGCCACCCAGTCGGCCTCGGCATGCTCGGTGTCGGCCACGTAGCCGACGATCTGCTCGCCGGCGCCGGCCTCGCTCCACAGCCGTTTGGGTTTGCGGGAGGTGTTGCGGTCGATCACCGCGTTGGCCGCGTTGAGGATGGTCTGGGTGGAGCGGTAGTTCTGCTCCAGCAGGATCGTCCGCGCGTCGGTGAAGTCCCGTTCGAACTCCAGGATGTTGCGGATCGTCGCGCCTCGGAACGCGTAGATCGACTGGTCGGCGTCGCCGACCACGCACAGCTCGGCGGGCTCCAGCCCGTCGGTGCCGGAGACCAGCTCCTTGATCAGGACGTACTGGGCGTGGTTGGTGTCCTGGTATTCGTCCACCAGCACGTGCCGGAACCGGCGGCGGTAGCTCTCCGCGACGTGCGGGTGGGACTGGAGCAGGTGCACCGTGGTCATGATCAGGTCGTCGAAGTCCAGGGCGTGTGCCTCACGCAGCCGGCGCTGGTAGAGCGTGTACGCCTCGGCGAGCGCCCGCTCGTTGGGCCCGGTGGCCCGCGCCGCGAACTGCTCCGGATCGACCAGCTCGTTCTTCAGGTTGGAGACCTGGGCCGCCAGCCCCCGCGCCGGGTAGCGCTTGGGGTCGAGATCCAGCTCGCGGGTCACCAACTGCATGAGCCGGCGGGAGTCGTCCGCGTCGTAGATCGAGAACGTCGACTTGAGGCCGGCGTGCTCGTGCTCGGCACGCAGGATCCGCACGCAGGCCGAGTGGAACGTCGACACCCACATCAGGCGGGCCCGGGGGCCCACCAGCGCGGCGACGCGTTCCTTCATTTCGCCGGCGGCCTTGTTGGTGAAGGTGATCGCGATGATCTCGCCGGGGTGCACGTCCCGTGCGGCGAGCAGGTAGGCGATCCGGTGCGTGAGCACCCGGGTTTTGCCGGACCCGGCGCCGGCCACGATCAGCAGCGGCGAGCCGGCATGACTGACGGCGTCGCGCTGCGGCCCGTTCAGCCCGGCGAGCAGCTGCTGCGGGTCGAGGCGCACGGCGGCCGCCCCGGGTCGGTGCGGGCGGGCCGGCGCGGACTCCGGCGCAGGCGGGGACGCGGGGATGTCGAAGAGAGGATGCATCGCCCGACAAGTCTATGCCGCCGGCCGGACACTGCGCCGATGGCGCTCAGCAGCTCGTGCCCGACGGCGCGCACCCACCACCCCGTACGCCCACCGGTGAGATAGTGCCGTCCGCGACGCGGAATGCTTGCGCACCCGGCAACGACGTGGGCATACTCGACGGCGTGATCGCTGCGCGCTACTACTTTTACTATGGCACCGGGAGTCCGGCTGCCGTAGGTCGCGCCTGATCGATTCAGACCTGCTAAAGCCCCGGGCTCCTGGAGCCCGGGGCTTTTTCCGTCCCAGGTTCCGGGCACCGGGCACCACACTGCGAGAGGTACCCGATGATGACAGGCGTGATGGAGCAGAGCGGCGGTCCGATCCGGCCGGGGCAGTCCGCGGCGCAGGAGGCTGAGCCGGCGGTGGCCACCCCACCGACGGGTGTGGAGGCCGAGCCGGCCGAGCAGCAGACCGGCACCCAGGAGCCGTCCGCCTCCGCGCGGATCGTGCAGATCAGGGAACGGATCGACGAGATCGACCACGCGTTGATCACGCTCTGGCAGGAGCGGGCCGCGTTGTCCCAGGAGGTCGGGGCGACCCGGATGGCGTCCGGTGGAACCCGCCTGGTGCTCTCCCGGGAACGGGAGATCCTGGAGCGGTTCCGGGTCGCGCTCGGTGCCGACGGCACCCAATTGGCCCTGCTGCTGCTCCGCGCGGGCCGCGGCCCGCTGTGAGCCGCACCGGCCCGCGATCGGGTCACCCGGCCCGCTGACGCGGCGTGCGCCGCTGTGCGGCACCGGGCCGATCCGGGCCGTCGTCGGCGATCCGCAGCGCACAGGTGCTCCCGGACAGACGAAACCGCCTGCCGTCGTCGTGGTGACGGCGGCAGGCGGTTTCGGTGACTCACACCTCGTGGGTGGCGACGATTTCGCGCTTCTCCGCGAAGTGGCAGGCGCTCGGGTGGTCCGAGTCCCGCCGGATCTCCAGCAGCGGGACCTGCTCGGCGCAGACGTCCTGTGCCTTCCAGCACCGGGTCCGGAACCGGCAGCCCGAGGGCGGGCTGATCGGCGACGGCACGTCACCCGTGAGCCGGATGATCGTCTTGTTGTTCCGCTGCGTCGGGTCCGGCACCGGCACCGCGGACAGCAGAGCCTGGGTGTACGGGTGGGTCGGACGCTCGTAGATCTCGTCCTCGGTGCCGATTTCGACGATCTTGCCGAGGTACATCACCGCGACGCGGTCCGAGAGGTGGCGAACCACCGAGAGGTCGTGCGCGATGAAGACGTACGACAGCCCGAACTCGCCCTGCAACTGCTCCAGCAGGTTCATGACCTGGGCCTGGATGGAGACGTCCAGAGCCGACACCGGCTCGTCGCAGACGATGATCTCGGGCCGCAGTGCCAGCGCGCGGGCGATGCCGATGCGCTGACGCTGACCGCCGGAGAACTGGTGCGGGTACCTGTTGATGTGCTCCGGGTTGAGCCCGACCAGGTCGAGCAGTTCCCTGACCTTGGCCCGACGGCTGCCCCTCGGCGCCACCTCCGGGTGGATCTCGAACGGCTCACCGAGCAGGTCGCCGACGGTCATCCGCGGGTTCAGCGAGGTGTACGGGTCCTGCATGACCAGCTGGATCTGCCGGCGCAGGCGTCGCAGCGCCCCACCGGACAGCTTCGAGATGTCCTGGCCCTTGTAGAGCACGCTGCCTTCGGTCGGCTTCTCCAGGTTCATCAGCACCCGGGCGAGGGTCGACTTGCCGCAGCCGGACTCGCCGACCACGCCGAGCGTCTCGCCGGCGCGCAGACCGAACGAGACCCCGTCGACCGCCTTGACCTGACCAACGGTCTTCTTGAACACCACACCCTGGGTGACGGGGTAGTGCTTGACCAGGTCCTTGACCTCGAGGATGTTCTCAGACACGGTTCACCAGTTCCTCGGCGAAGTGGCAGGCGCTGGCCCGGGCGGGGCCGACCTGCAGCAGCGGCGGGACCTTCTCCCGGCACACCGGCTGGGCCATGGGGCACCGCGGGTTGAACGGGCAGCCCGGCGGGATGTTCATCAGGTTCGGCGGGAGGCCCTTGATCGTCCGGAGCTGCTGCCCCTTCTCGTCCAGGCGCGGGATCGAGTCGATCAGACCCAGCGTGTACGGGTGCGCCGGCTTGGCGTACAGCTCGTACACGTCCGCTTCCTCGACGATCCGGCCCGCGTACATGACCGCGATCCGGTCCGCGACGTCGGCGACCACACCGAGGTCGTGGGTGATCAGGATCATGCCCATCTGCCGCTCGCGCTGAAGCTCGGCCAGCAGGTCCATGATCTGGGCCTGCACGGTCACGTCGAGGGCAGTGGTCGGCTCGTCCGCGATCAGCACCTCCGGGTCGAGCGCCAGCGACATCGCGATCATTGCGCGCTGCCGCATACCGCCGGAGAACTGGTGCGGGTAGTTGTTGAACCGACCCTTGGCGTTCGGAATCTTGACCTGGTCGAGCATGTCGATCGCGCGCTTCTTGGCCTCCGCGCGACCCATGCCCCGCCGGACCCGGAACTGCTCGGCGATCTGGAACCCGACGGTGAAGACGGGGTTCAGCGCGGAGAGCGCGTCCTGGAAGATCATCGCGATGCCCTCGCCGCGGATGCGGCGGCGCTCCTCGTCGGACATGCGGAGCATGTCCTTGCCGTGGAAGCGGACCTGCCCACCGGTGACGAAGCCGGGCGGCGTGTCGAGGATGCCCATGATGGTCTGCGCGGTGACGCTCTTACCGGAGCCGGACTCGCCGAGCACGGCGAGGGTCTCCCCCGCGTCGACGTGGTACGTGACCCCGTTGATGACCTTTGCGACGCCGTCCCGGGTGCGGAACTCCACCCGCAGGTCGTCGACCTCGAGCAGCCGGCCGGAGGGACGTCCGGACCCGCCGGGTCCCGGCGCGGACTGCTCAGACACGAGAATGTCGGACACTGGATATCCCCTAGCGGAGTTTCGGATCGAGGGCCTCGCGGACCGCCTCGCCGAGCATCACGAAGCTCAGCACTGCGGTGACGAGGAACGCGGCGGGGAAGAAGACCAGCCCCGGCGCGACCCGGAGGAAGTCCTTACCGTCGCTGATCATGATGCCCCAGGAGACCACCGGCGACTTCAGGCCGACGCCCAGGAACGACAGGGTGGCCTCGGCGCCGATGAACGAGCCGACCATGATCGTGCCGTAGACCAGCAGCGGGGCCAGGCAGTTCGGCAGCAGGTGCTTGAGGATGATCCGGCCGGTGCCGGCGCCCAGCGCGCGGGCCGCGACGATGTAGTCGGCCTCCTTGGTGGCGAGCACCGAGGAACGCATGAGTCGCATCACGACCGGCCAGCTCAGCACGATCAGCGAGATGGTCACCAGGCTCATGATCTTGACTTTGCTGTTGCCCGAGCCCGAGCCGTTGAACGTGGTCAGGATGACGATCGCACCGAGCACGAACGGCAGACCAAAGAAGACGTCGGCGATCCGGCTCAGCAGCCCGTCCACCCAACCACCGCGGTAGCCGGCGATGATGCCCATGGTGCCGCCCACCAGCAGGGTGCCGAGCACGGCGAGCACGGCAACCTGGATGGAGGCGCTGGCGCCGTAGATGACGCGAGCGTAGACGTCGCGGCCCTGCAGGTCGTACCCGAACCAGGCGTCCCCGGACGGCTTGCCCAGGCTGCGGGACAACGATCCGTTGACCGCGTCGCCCGGGGCGAACAGGGCCGGGAAGAGCGCCATCAACACGAAGATCACGATCAGCGTGCTCGCGATCCAGAACAATGGCTTGCGCCGGAGGTCCCGCCAGGCGTCACCGAGCAGGCCACGGGGCTTCTCGTTGCTCTGCGGCTGGCCCGCGGTGGCGGGGGTGCCGGAGTCGGTGGGGTGCGCGCCAGGGGTACTGACGATCGATGCGGTGCTTGGGTCACTCATAACGGATCCTCGGGTCCAGGGCGGCGTAGAGCAGGTCAACCAGCAGGTTCATCACGAGATAGACCAGCACCAGGACGACCACGATGCCCACCACGGTGGCGCTTTCCTTGGTCACGATCGCGCGGTACACCGCGCGGCCGATTCCGTTGATGCCGAAGATCCCCTCGGTGACGATCGCGCCGCCCATCAGGGCACCGAGGTCGGTGCCGAGCAGGGTGACCACCGGGATGAGCGAGTTGCGCAGCAGGTGCACGCCCACCACCCGGCGCATCGGCAGACCCTTGGCGATCGCGGTGCGCACATAGTCGGCGCGACGGTTCTCCGCGATGCTGGTTCGTGCCACCCGGGCGATGTAGGCCACTGACGCACTGCCGAGCACGAAGCCCGGCACGATCAGCTCGGACCACCGCATCTCGGAGGAGACGGTCGGCTTGACGAGCCCCCACTGCACGCCCAGCAGCCACTGAAGCACGAAGCCGACGACGAAGACCGGCAGCGCGATCAGGAAGAGCGTGGAGACCAGGACCAGGTTGTCCAGGAAGCCGTTGCGGCGCAGACCGGTCAGCACGCCGGCGCCCAGGCCGATCACGGCCTCGATGGCGAGCGCCACCAGGGCCAGCTTCAGCGTGTTCGGATACGCCGTGGCGATGATGTCGCCGATATCGCGTTGCGAGAAGGTCTGACCGAAGTCACCCTGGAGCAGGTTCTTCATGTAGTTGCCGTACTGCACGAAGACGTTCTGGTCGAGGTGGTACTTCTCGGTCATGAAGGCGATGTACTGGTCCGGGCAGCGACGCTCGCCGCACTTGCCGGCGAACGGATCGCCCGGAACGGCCCAGACGAGCCAGTAGATCAGGAACGTCGTACCGATGAAGACGGGCACGAGTTGGAGCAGCCGTCTCAACAGATAACGGCCCATGGGGTGGTCCTCCAGACAGGGGGCGCGTCGGACGGCCGACACGGTGGTGACAACGTGCGAGTGGAGTGTTGTAACACCCAATCGCGGAACGGCCCCGGGTCGGGCTCACCGGATGTGGCGAGCCCGACCCGGGGTCAGACCGTTCGGATCAGAGCTCGACCGAGGTGATGTCGAGTTCGCCGACGTTGTTCAGCTCGAGCTTCTTGATCTTCTCGGAGTGGCCGGACTGCTGGCCGTAGAAGTAGATCGGGATGCTCGGGACGTCCTGGTCGACCTTCTCGACGGCCTTGGAGAACGCCTCGTGCGAGGCCTCCAGGCTCGGCGCGGCACTGGCCTGCTTGGCAAGGGCGTCGACCTCGGGGCTGCTGTACAGGCCGTCGTTCGAGGAGCCACCGGTGACGTAGAGCGGGTTGACCCAGTTCTCGACGTCCGGGTAGTCCTGCTGCCAGGCAGCGCGGTACGGGCCCTTCATCTGGTGGGCGTTGATGCTCTGGCGGAAGACCGCGAAGGTCGGCACGCCCTCGGCCCGGGCGTTGATGCCGAGGTTGGTCTTGACCTGCTGCGCGACGGCGTCCATCCACTCCTTGTGGCTGGAGTCCGAGTTGTAGTAGAAGACCATCTCACCGGTGAAGCCGCCGGCCTCGGTCAGCAGCTGCTTGGCCGTGGTCGGGTCGAACTTGCAGGCGGTGCAGTTGCCCGGCTTGGCGCCCGGGGTCAGCGGGTTCGCCCAGCTGTCGGCCGGCTTGCGGGTGCCGAAGAAGATCTTGTCCGAGATTTCCTGCCGGTTGATCGACAGCGACACGGCACGACGCAGCTTCGGGTTCTGGAAGCGCTTGTCGTAGGTCGGGAACGCGATCAGCGCGGTCGACGGCGTGACGGTCGAGCGTCCCCGGTCACCGAGGTCGGTCTTCCACTTGTCGCCGGCGAGCGCCGAGGTGGGGACAACCTCCATGAAGTCGAGGTTGTTGGACAGCAGGTCGGCGTAGGCGGCCGTCTCGTCCTGGTACAGCTTGACGTCGACGTCCTTGACCTTCATCTTGTCGCGAAGGTTGTAGTCGTCGAAGCGCGTCAGCTTGATGAGGACGTTGTCCTCCCACGACACGAACTTCACCGGGCCGTTGCCGATCGGCTTCTTGCCGAACTCCTCGGGCTTCTGGGTGAAGAAGGCGTCCGGCAGCGGCATGAAGGCGCTGTAGCCGAGCTTGGTCGGGAAGACCGCGGTCGGCGCTGCCAGGGTGACCTCGAAGGTCTGCTCGTCGATGACCTTCAGGCCGGACAGCTTGTCAGTGCTCGGCGTCGGGGCCTTCTTCGGGCCGTCCGGGCCATCCGGGTCCGTGGTGTAGGTCTGGTCGAAGCCCGCGATGTCGGAGAAGAAGCTGCCGTTCTGCGCGCCGTTCGGCGAGTAGGCAGCCCAGTTCCAGGCGTCGACAAAGTTCTTCGACTTCACCTCGGTGCCGTCGTGGAACTTGGTGCCGGCCTTGATCTTGATCGTGAAGACCTTGGAGTCCGTGGTGTTGATCGACTCCGCAAGCGCGTTACGCGGGGCCCCACCGTCGTTCGGGTACTCGACCAGGCCGGTGAACAGCCAGTCGATCACCTTGCCGCCGCCGGTCTCCGTGGTGTTCGACGGGACCAGCGGGTTCTCCGGCTGGACGCCGTGGACACTGATCGAGCCGTCCTTGCTGGCGGCGGCTTCGCCGTCACCGTCACCGCTCGAGCAACCGCTCGCGACAAGCGCGGCAGCCGCGCTGAGCGCGATCGCGCTCGTCGCCCGCTTCGAGACTCTCATTCCGAGGGGCCTCCTCTTTCTAACCAGGTTCCGTCGTGGGTTTCACGCACGTTTGGGGGTGACACCGCCCGACCACCCCGGGGCGCGGGTCGCCGGGACCACAGGGAAGTTGGGGACACCCCTGATGTTCCGATCCGCCGGGCTCCCTCGCCAACGAGGCGCGACACGACGCAATCGACACAGCCACGGGCCGCCGTGATCGGCGGAATCGTGGTCGTGGGGCGTACGGAGTGCCACACACCGATGGTGAGGTGCTGCCACTGTGACACCCACTGGCTGCTTTCGTGAAGGTGCCGTTATCAAGCCGTTAGTTGCCCGCCACGTTGCCGATACTTGAAAAATGATCATAAAACGGTCGCCGCAGGCGGCACTGACCAGGAAATACGTTGCACGGCCCGAGCACGAAGCCTCGGGCCGTGCACAAGCCCGGGGTCACCCGGGCCCGGTGGGACGTCCGTCACCACTCACGTTTCGACCCATCCGGATGATGGCCCCTACGGCTACCCGGGCACCATCACCGGCTGGGTGTACGAGGGCGCGCCAGGCGTTTCTCTGATCCGCGCCGTGGCGACACACAGTCACACGAGGCGGCGATCCGCCGCCCAACGGGAGAGTTCGTAGCGGTTGGACATCTGAAGCTTGCGCAGCACGTTCGACACGTGCGTCTCCACCGTCTTGATGGAGATGAACAGCTCCTTGGCGATCTCCTTGTACGCGTACCCCCGGGCCAGCAGCCGCAGCACCTCCCGCTCACGGTTGGTGAGCTGGTCCAGCTCCGGGTCGGCCACCGGCGCGTCCGGCCGGGCCGCGAAGGCGTCCAGCACGAACCCGGCCAGCCGTGGGCTGAACACCGCGTCCCCGTCGGCCACGCGACGGATCGCGGCAGCCAGCTCGTCCGGGGAGATGGTCTTGGTGACGTACCCGCGGGCACCTGCCCGGATCAGCCCGATCACGTCCTCCGCCGCGTCGGAGACGCTCAACGCGAGGAACTTGACCTGCGGGTGCGTACGCCGCATCGCCTCCAGAACGGCGCGACCGCCGCCGTCGGGCATGTGCACGTCCAGCAGCACCACGTCCGGGCCGACGGCGGCGATCCGGGTGACCGCCTCGGCCACCGTGCTCGCCTCGCCCACCACCTCGACGTGGGCGCCCAACTCCGCGCGCACCCCGGCTCGGAACATGGCGTGGTCGTCCACCAGGAACACCCGCAGCCGCTCGGGGCGGGCATCCGCCGGGTCGAGGTGCTCGGTCGACTGCTCGGCCATGGTCATCTGTTCCTCTCCGCTGCGGACGAGTCCCGGGAGATCGGCAGGATCAACCGGACCTCGGTCCCCTCCCCCGGGCCGGACCGGATTTCGGCCCGTCCGCCGTGCCGCTTCATCCGCCCGATGATCGAGCCGCGTACGCCGTGCCGGTGGTCCTCCACGGTATCTGGATCGAAGCCCTTCCCCCGGTCCCGGACGAAGACACTGACCTGATCCGGCTCCACCTCGGCGTAGAGCGACACGGTCTGCACGCCGGCGTGCCGGGCGGCGTTCACCAACGCCTCCCGCGCGGCCGCGACCAGCGCCCCGACCTTCTCGTCGGTTTCCCGGTCCCCCACCACCACCGTCTCCACGCTGATCGCGAAGGTGTCCTCGACCTCGGCCGCGGCCTGCTCCAGCGCGGCGGCGAAGCGCTCACTCGGCGAGGCGGTCGGCTTGTAGAGCCAGTTGCGCAACGAACGCTCCTGCCCCCGGGCCAGCCGCTGCACCGTCTTGACGTCTCCGGCGTTGCGCTGGATCAGGGCCAACGTGTGCAGCACCTGGTCGTGCACCATCGCGGCCAGTTCGGCCCGCTCCTGCTCGCGGATGCGCCCCTCCCGCTCCGAGCGGAGCTGGCTGTACGTCCGCCAGAGCACCGGCGCGGCGACCACGCCGACACCGGCCAGCCCGACCAGCGCGAAGATCACCCCATTGATCACCGCGTCGAAGTTCTGCGCCGGTGAGTAGACGGCCGCGACGCCGATGATGCCGACAGCGACCAGCACTCCCCCGCCGATGAACCGGAGCACGAAGGCCCGCCGGTCGCTCTCCTCGACGACCGCGCCGAGCCAGGGCACGGGCATCGCGTCGCCCCACTGTCGCCGCCGCTCGGGCGCGGACTGGTGCCAGATGACCCCGGCGCCGACCGCGATGATCGCCACCAGCCAGCCGGCGGTGCCCGCCGCGCCGACCGAGTCGAAGACCATCACCTGGATCAACAGGACACCGAGCCCGATCCCCACGAACGGCAGGAGCTGGGCGACGTCCCGCCGGGGCGGCACCGCTGTGTCACCGGGACGCAGCGGCACCACCGCCCAGAAGGCCGCGTAGAGCAGCAGGCCGAGCCCGCTCAGCCCGAGCAGCACCATGAACGCGACGCGCACCCGCAGCACCGAGATGCCGAGATGGTCGGCGATACCGGCGGCGACGCCGGCGGCCATCCGGTGCTCCGGGGCGCGGTAGAGGCGCGGGGGTGAGGTCACGGTGCTGATCGGAGGCTCCCTGGTCACGATGGCGGACAGGTCGAGGTCGGGTGACTCGATCGTCACACGCTGCGGCGTCCGCGACCACGGGGACGCCCCCGACATTCCGGCCGCCGGATCTCAGGGTGGGGTCAGGGTCGGGTCCTGAGGCCGTTCGGGTGGACCGGGCAGCAGGATCGAAGCATGACCGAGGAAGCTGCCCCGCCGCCCCGACCGGGGTCGGCACAGCCGGGCGGTTCAGCACCGCCCCCGCCCACCACCACGCCCACCGGATGGACCGAGCCCAGCACGTTCGGCCCGCACGCTGGCACCGACGCGACCACGCCCGGCGATCCGGCCGACGGCTACGCGCCGCCCGCTGCGGGCTACGGCCCAGGCCCGGGGTTCGCGGCGGGCACCGGCTACGGCGGGGGCGGCACGCCACCCGGCCCGGGTGGTCCCGGTCCGTCCGCGCCGCCACCGCCGCTGGGCGGCACCGGCTTCACCTCGCGGTACGGGCTGGTCCGACCGCGTGAGGGCCGCTACCTGGCGGGGGTCTGCGCGGCGATCGGGCGCGCCACCAACACCGATCCGGTGCTCTGGCGGGTGCTGCTCGCGGTGCTCGGGTTCTTCGGGGGCATCGGCATCCTGGTGTACGTCGCCGCCTGGCTGATCATTCCGAACGAGGGCGACACCGCGTCCCCGGTCGAATCCATGCTCGGTCGTGGTCGCTCCAGCATGTCTCCGGTGACGGTGATCGTCCTGGGCATTCTGGTCGCGGCCAGCTTCGCGTACATCGTCACCGACGCCTTCCGCGCGGTGCTGCTCGGCGCGGCCATCCTGGTCGCCGGCGCCCTCCTGCTCAACCGGGACGGCCGCAATCCACGGCCCGGCACCCCGGGTGGTCCGCCGCCCGCCGCACCGTCCGGCAACCCGGCCGGTCCGGTCGTCCCACCGGTGACCTGGCCCGCGCCGTCGTACGGCGCGGCGCCGTCCACCGGCCCGGCGGTGACACCGCCGATGTTCGGCACCGGTCCGGGGTACGCCACCGCGACGACGGGGGCAGCGCCCACCGTCACCATGCCGGCGTACGACGCGCCGCCGACCAGCTCGACGCAGCCGGTGTCCGGGGTTGGCCCGGTGTCGGGGCTCGGCCCGATGTCCGGGCAGCCGACCGGCACGACGGCCGCCCCCCAGCCCGCCTGGCCGAGCACCGCGATGCCCAGCGCCGGCTGGCCGTCGGCACCGGTGAGCAGCGCACCCGCTGCCCCGCCCGGCTATCCGACCGCCCCGCCGCCCTCCGGCTACCGCCCCCCGTTCGCGCCACACGGCCCATACGCTTCGCCGACCCCGGCCGCGCCTCCCCCGCCCAAGCCACCGAAGCCGCCGAAGCGCCCCAAGGAGCGGTCGCCGCTCGGCGCGGTGACCTTCTCGCTGATCTTCCTGGTGCTCGGTCTGGTCGCCCTGCTCGACCTGCTGGACGTCTTCGCCATCAGCGCCTCAGCGTACTTCGCTGCCGCCCTGGCCACGATCGCGCTGGGGCTGCTGGTCGGCACCTGGTTCGGGCGGGCCCGCTGGCTCATCGCGCTCGGTGTGGTGACCGCGGCGGCGCTGGGCACGGCGACCGTCGCCGAGTCCTACGACCGGATTCGGGGGGTCGACGGCGCGGTGACCTGGGCGCCCACCGACTACCGCGACCTGGCCGACCGCTACGAGAACAGCTTCGGTGACGCCGTGCTCGACCTGCGCGGGATCGACTTCGCGAAACGGGACAGTCAGGTGACAGTGGCCGTCAACTTCGGCCAGGCGACAGTGGTCGTGCCGCCGAACGTTGACGTCACCACAGTGGCCGACGTCAACGCGGGTGACGCCACCATCTTCGGCAACCGCTCCGGCGGGCTGGACGGCCGCCTGCGGGAATCCACCGACGTCGGCGCGGACGGGCCCGGCGGCGGCACCCTGCGCCTCTACATCCACGTCAATGCCGGCAACCTGGAGGTGACCCGGTGAAGGCTCACCGCACGGATCTGGTGTCGTTCGCCTTCGGGCTCGTGTTCCTGGCGCTGTCCGCCTGGTGGCTGCTCGCCCAACTGCTCGGGCTCGCGCTGCCGCCGGTCGGCTGGTTCCTGGCCGGCGCACTCATCCTGATCGGGGTCTTCGGGCTGGTCGGCGCGCTGCGCTCGAGTCGGCCGAACCAGCCGGAGCCGACCGCCGAGGCCGGTGCCGCCGGTGCCGCCGCCCCCGTCTCCGGCACGTCCGTCTCCGGAGCGCCGGTCTCCGGTGCGCCAGTGCCGGTCTCCGGTGCCGCCACGTCGACCTCCGGCACGGCCCTACCGGCCTGGGAAGCCGAACGGTCCACCTGGGACAACTCCTCCTCGGACCCGACGCTCAGCCTGGAGCGAACGCTCAGCTCGGACCGGACGCTCTCCTCGGACCCGATGCTCAGCTCGGACCCGACGCTCAGCTCGGACCGGACGTTGGAGAGGCCGACCAGCGAGATGCGGGCGGAGGTCGCGCCGACCACCGACGTGATCCACCCCGCCTGGCTGGCACATCCGCCGTCGGAGCCGCCGACCGAGCCCATTCCCGGCCAACCGGGCAACGGAGCCGAGGAGCCGACTATCGGAGACCTCGCCCGCCCGGCCTCGTCCGAGGGGGACGAGCCGACCCGGACCAACCAACCGGTCGAGGCCGCTCGCGACCACCCGGGCAGGGCCGTCGACGACCAGCGGAACGACGCCGCCGGCGACCAGCCGGGCGACGAGCGGGAGGGCCCGCGCCGGGAAGCCTGACCTCGGGTGCCTGCCCGCGTCGGCCCACCGCATTCCTACGGCGGTGCGGCCAGCGCGGACGGACGCATATGCTGGCCGGTGGAGATCTCGCCTCCGCCGGCCGGCCCGTCCCGCCCATGGCGGTCCCGCCGCGATTCCCGTCTCTACCCCCGTCAGGAGCCCGCCCGACATGACCCAGTCCCCCGCCGTGCGTACCACCGGCCGGTCCGGTCCGGTCCGCATCGGCGAGCGAGCCGCCCGTACCCTCGTCGCCGAGCTGGCCCGGATCAACGACGCCAAGGCCGCCCTGCTGGTCGGGGTGAGCCCGGACTCCGCGGTGCTGGCCGCAGCGGTCGAGGCGCTGCTCCCCGGTGACCGGCTCACCGTGGTGCCCGCCGAGCCGTTCGGCGCCGCGATGCTCCGCGAGCACGTCACCGCTCAGGGCCGCTGGGTCGCCGACCGGGTGAGCGTCGTCGACTCGCTGGCCGATGCCGAGGCCGCCAGGGTGGTCATCGCCGGTGAAGTGTTCACCGGCACCGCCGAGGCGACCCGCAGCGGCATCGAGGGGCTGGCCAAGTACCTGACCGACGGGGCGGTGCTGAGCGTGGCGACCGTCGCCACGCCCGGCCGGACCGAGGGCGCCGCCGCCGAACTGGCCCGACAGGACGCCCTGTACGGCGTCGGCGCCGACCTGGTGCTGCGCAACTCGCCACCGGTGCGGGTCTACCGACTGCGGTTCACCCCGGCCAGCCCGGCCACGGCCGACAGCCTGGCCCCCGCGTACCGGCCGTCGAGCGTGCCGCTGACCCGGGGCATGCACATCGACTCCAACGGCGTCGCGGCGGCGGGCATCGCGCTGGGCCTCGCGGCGCTGGCCCGGGTGGCGCGCCCGTCGTCCAAGCTGTGGCTGCTGCCGGCCCTGGCCGCCGGGCCGGTCGCCGCGTTCTTCCGGGATCCCGAGCGGGACGTGCCGGAGGACCCGAGCGCCGTGGTCGCCAGCGCGGACGGGAAGGTCCTGTCGGTGCAGCGGCTGCACGACGAGCGTTTCGGCGACGGCGAGTGGCTGCGGATCGCGGTGTTCCTGTCGGTGCTGGACGTGCACGTCAACCGCGCCCCGGTCGCCGGCAAGGTGGTGGACTACTTCGTCGCCGACGGCGGCTTCGTCAACGCGATGAAGCCGGACGCCGAGCATAACGTCGCCGCGTACACAGTGCTGGACACCGCTCGCGGCACGGTGGTGGTCGCGCAGCGGACCGGGCTGATCGCCCGCCGGATCGTGCAGCGCGCGCCGATCGGCGCGCTGCTGGCCAGGGGCGAGCGGTTCGGGCTGATCCGGTTCGGCTCCCGGACCGACGTCTACCTGCCCGCCGAAGCCGCGGACCCGCTGGTCGGGCCGGGCGACAAGGTGGTCGGTGGGTCCACGGTCATCGCCCGCTGGCGCTGACCCGCGAACGAGGAACGGGGCGCCGCTGTCCGCGACGCCCCGTTCTGTCTGCTCAGATCAGGCGGTACGACGCTGCCGCAGCCAGAGAACCGGCCCGCTGACCAGGTAACCCACCACGATCAGGGCGAACGTGAGCCGGATGTCGACAAGCGCGCCGATCACCGGGGCCAACCAGAGCCACGGCGGCAACTTCACCAGGCGGGCGAGCTTGGCGTACGGGAAGCTCGACACCATCGCGAAGGCCAGCAGCGCCACACCGGCGACCAGCACGGCACCGGGCACCGGCAGGCCGATCGCCACGGTCACGGCGAGCACCGCGGCCGCCATGGTGGTGGGCACACCGCAGAAGAACCGGCCGTCCTTCGGCGAGACGTTGAAGCGGGCCAGTCGAATCGCGGCACACGCCGCGACCAGGGCACACGCCACCGCCGCCGCAGCCGTGGAGACGGAGCCGGCGAGCGAGGCGTAGACCACAACCGGCGCGGCGAGACCGAACGAGCACATGTCGGCCAGTGAGTCCATCTGCGCGCCGAACGGACTGGCCACACCGAGCCGTCGGGCCAGCGCGCCATCCAGACCGTCGAAGCCGACGCAGGCGATCAGGCACAGCGCCGCCAGGCGCACCTCGCCCTGCATGGCCAGGAAGATGGCCAGCATGCCGAGCATCAGGCTGGCCAGCGTGCAGGCGTTGACCAGGCCGAACTTCATCCGGCGCGCCATGGTGCGCTCGCCGGGGAGCAGCGGGATGGACCGGGCCTCGTCGGCCTGCACCATCGGCGGCATCGCCGGGCTGACCGGCATGACGGCCTCGATGTCGGCTCGGTCCAGGCCCAGTGTCGGGTCCACACCCAGTGTCGGCCGGCTGAGCCGGTCCAGCCCGTAGCGGCGGCGCTGCCGGTCGGCGTACCGGTGCTCGGTCGGGGCCAGGTCACTCGGGTGCAGGTCGCCGTCGCGGCGACCCACGCGGACCAACAGCACCTGGCGGGCGAACGTGCTGCTGCGGCGCAACCGGCCCGCCCAGCGACGCCCTGCGGGGCGCGGACTGTCAGTAGTACGACGCCGGCGCCATGGGGCTCTCGGCACGTTTCCTCCATCACCGGATCTGCTGGCCGCCACGTGGCGGGTGTCCGGCTGTCTCGTGCCGGACCTTGCATGGCCCGGCAGCCGTTTTGCGGAGTACACCATCGCATAGGGGAACATGGCTTGGCGATAGCTGCCGGCGGTACTTATATCTGGCTTAAACCGCTCGAACCGCTCGCTTGTTCCCATCCCGGGCTTCATCGCCCGTTTCCTCCATCATTCCCGCCTCCGACTGTACCGGAGGGTCACCATCTCGGCTCACCGAGCGGGGTGCTATCGGCCACTCTGTCCGATTGCCACGGCAGCGATGTCGCTCAACGGCAGGTCAGCCGCCTCGGCGCGGGTGAACCACCCGGCCCGCGCCGTCGACCCTCCGACGGACTCGGTGACCACCGCATCAGTAGGTACGTCCACCAGCACCCGATAGATCACCCGTACGCCATGCCAGTCCAGCGGCCGACCCTCCGGGCCCAGTGCGGCGGGATTGTGCAGGTTGTTGACGCCGAGCAGCTCCTCGACCCGGCCCACCTGACCGCCCTCCTCGACCAACTCCCGGAGCAACCCGGCGGCCGGCTGCTCACCGTGATCGGTGCCACCACCGGGCAGATGCCACAGACCGGCCCCCGGATAACCCTCCGCGATCTGGGTGAGCAGGATCCGCCCAGCAGGATCGGTGACCAGCCCGTACGCCCCGAAGCGCAGCCGACGGTCGGGGTGCGACGGCGGAAACGGGTCCCGTGACCGGCGCGCTCCGGGCGGCAGCGGGGTCACCGGCAGGCCCAGTGCCTCGGCGGTGAACGGGGTCAGCGGCAACTCCGCCACCTCGGCCAGTGAAAGCCAGGAAGCCCGATCGACAAGCCCATCCGCCACGTCCCGCAACCCGCCCTCGGACCGCGTGCCGTGGGGAGCGCCGAGCTGCGGTACTGGTTGCGGTCGCTGCACAGCTTCGCGCCCTGGGTCCAGCTCGAACAACAGGCGGTCGGTGTGCAGTGCGACCTTGTCCTCGGGAAAGGTGGCCACATCGGCAACCACCGCCCGCAGCCGGGTCACCGTCACCGTCATCCCGGCCTGTTCGGCAACCTCGCGGACCACTGCGTGCTTCGGGTCCTCGGCATGCCCAACGGCACCGCCCGGCAACCGCCAGAACTCGGGAAACTCACCCTCCACCCCGTCCCGGACCACCAGGACCCGGCCCGAATCCCACAAAAGCCCGTAGGCCCCGACACGTCGCGTGAACTGCACCCTTGCCACCCCCGGTTTCGCGCACCCCAGACCCGTTGATCATGAAGTTATCGCCATCCATCTCGCGCCCTGACAATAACTTCATGATCAACGCGAGGCAGTGCGCGGGAAACTCGCGGAACCTGGCGAGCCGAGGACGCTCGGGCTGAGGTGGCCCACCCACAGCCACTACCCTTTCGCCCCGTAAGAACGTTTTACCCGATTCGCGCGGCCGTTCGCTCCACCCCATTGGCCCTCATCGTGGAGTCCAATCGCGTCGCGGGAGTCGAGACGAACATTGATCAACTCGCGTTCACGGAAGGCGCGGTATCCCACCGCCCGGGATACCGCGTCTTCAAGGAACCCGAGTTGATCAGGGCTGGCGGGCCCAGACGAGGGCTACCCGGCGGCCGCCTGCTGGGCCAACTTCCGTGAACCGAGTGGATCACGGGTTGGCCAGGGGCGGGGCCGAGGACCTGCCGCCCGAAACGCCCGCGAATGACCTCTGCGGGGCGCCCCGCGCCCAAGATCACGCAACATCCAGGATGTAGTGGCATCGCCGCGTCGGTGAGGCCACTACATCCTGGTTCGTGCACGATCTTGGCGGGAGCCGCGAGGCGCGAGGCAGCAGCCAGCAGCCAGCAGGCAGGTCCTGCCGGACGTAGGGGGCACCCCGGCGGCGTACGGTGCCGCCAACCTCTCGCGGACCGGTCAGGGTCAGGTCAGTTGGGCCGCTTGGACTGCTTCGGCGGTCACCTCGGTGAGGCGGTCGGTGGGGAGGGCGCCCAACTCCTCGCGGCCAAACCAGCGGGCCTCGCAGGTGGAGCCGCCCACGTCGGCCACGGTGAGTGGGTTGGGCTGGTCGACGACGACCCGGTAGAAGGCGCGTACGCCGTGCCAGTCGATCGGGTAGCCCTCGGGGCCGAGCGAGGCGGCGTCGCGGTGGCTGGCGACGCCGAGGAGCTCGACGAGGCGGCCGGCCTGGCCGGTCTCCTCGACCAGCTCTCGGATGAGTGCCGCGCCGGGCTGCTCGCCGTAGTCGGTGCCGCCGCCGGGCAGGTGCCAGCAGCCGGCGCCCGGGTAGCCGTCGGAAATGCGGGTGAGCAGCACCCGGCCGGCGGGGTCGGTGCAGACCGCGTACGCGGCGAAGCGCTGGGCCCGGTGCAGCCCGTCGGGGCCGGGCACGGCGTAGAAGGAGGGGAATTCGGGTGCCTCGTCGGGCACCACGTCGGCCGAGGAGGCGGGCAGCCCGAGGGCGCGTGCGGTGAACGAGCGCAGCGGCAGTTCGCGCGCCTCGTCGAGGGTGTACCACCGGGCCAGGTCGGTGGGGCGTTCGCCGACCCGGTCGGCGAGGGTGCCGCCGCGTACGGCGACCCGGTAGATCAGCCGGTCGGTGTGGATGGTGATGCCCCGGTCCGGGAGTGCCCGCATGTCGGCGAGCACGTCGGCCAGGCCGGAGACGGCGACGGAGAGGCCGGTTTCGGCGGCGGTCTCCCGAACGACCGTGTGGTTCGGGTCCTCGCCGTGGTCGACCGCCCCGCCGGGCAGCGACCACGCCCCGGGGGTGCCGGAGTGCTCCGATGCGCGGACCAGCAAGACTCGGCCGCTTGAATCAGCACAAACTGCGTATGCCGCGATCCTGCGGAGCGGCTTGAGCAAGGTGGTCACGGAAGCAAATTCTCCCCGGGCCGGGTTACCGGAACGGAAAAGAGTCGGATTCCTGACTGTCTGGCCCCGATCAGGGATTGGTCAGGGTAAGGATCCGGGCGGTCACCGAGGGCGGGTCGACCGCCAGCGCGGACGGTAGGGGTATGACATCGACCACCGCTCCCCGCGCCCCGTACAAGCAGCTCCGGCGACCCACCACCGACCGCATGGTCGCCGGGGTCGCCAGCGGCGTCGGCCGCTACTTCGCCGTCGATCCCACACTGGTCCGGGTGATCTTCGCGGTCACCGGCCTGCTCACCGGCGGGCTCGCGCTGTTCGCGTACCCGATCATGTGGTTCCTGATGCCGGAGGAGCCCAGCGGCGCGCCGGCCTGGCCGCACGCCGCGGGCGTCGCGCCGCAGAACGGCCCGCCGCCCACCGCCGGGCCCGCGCCCGGCGGACCACCGCAGGGGTACGCCCCGACGCCGCCCTACCCGCCGACGACCCCGTTCAGCCCGCCGCCGGCCGCCTGAGCGGCGCTCACTCCCACTCGATGGTGCCCGGCGGCTTGCTGGTGACGTCCAGGACCACCCGGTTGACCTCGGCGACCTCGTTGGTGATCCGGGTGGAGATCCGGGCCACGACGTCGTAGGGCAGTCGGGACCAGTCGGCGGTCATCGCGTCCTCGCTGGAGACCGGGCGCAGCACCACGGGGTGCCCGTAGCTGCGCCCGTCTCCCTGCACACCGACGCTGCGAACGTCGGCCAGGAGCACCACCGGGAACTGCCAGACGCCCCGGTCGAGGCCGGCGGCGGTCAACTCCTCGCGGGCGATCAGGTCGGCCTGGCGGAGCAGGTCGAGGCGCTCCTGGTCGACCGCGCCGATGATCCGGATGGCCAGGCCGGGGCCGGGGAACGGGTGCCGCCAGACCATCGCCTCGGGCAGGCCCAGTTGGAGGCCGAGCGTTCGGACCTCGTCCTTGAACAGGGTGCGCAGCGGCTCGACCAGCGCGAACTTCAGGTCCTCCGGGAGCCCGCCGACGTTGTGGTGGCTCTTGATGTTGGCGGTGCCGGTGCCGCCGCCGGACTCCACCACGTCGGGGTAGAGGGTGCCCTGGACGAGGAACTCGACATCGCCGTGGGCGGCGATCTCGCGGGCCGCTGCCTCGAAGACCCGGATGAACTCCCGGCCAATGATCTTGCGCTTCTGCTCCGGGTCGGTCACCCCGGCGAGCGCGCCGAGGAACCGGTCGGCGGCGTCGACCACCTTCAGCTTGATACCGGTCGCGGCGACGTAGTCCTTCTCCACCTGCTCGGCCTCGCCGGCGCGCAGCAGGCCGTGATCGACGAAGACGCAGGTGAGCTGGTCACCGACCGCCTTGTGGACGAGCGCCGCGGCGACCGCCGAGTCCACCCCGCCGGACAGGCCGCAGATGACCTCCTTGTCGCCGATCTGGGCGCGGATCCGGGCTACCTGCTCGTCGATGATGTTCTCGGGCGTCCAGGTCGGCTCGATGCCGGCGATGTCGTAGAGGAAGCGGGTCAGCATCTCCTGGCCGTGCGCGGTGTGCCCGACCTCCGGGTGGAACTGCACGCCGGCCCGACGCCCGGCCAGGTCCTCGAATGCGGCGACCGGCGCGCCCGCCGACTCGGCGGTCACCGTGAAGCCCTCGGGCGCCTCGGTGACGCAGTCACCGTGGCTCATCCAGACCGGCAGGTCCGCCGGCAGGTCACGCAGCAGCACACCCGGGTCGAGGAGGCGGGGCCGCAGCGGGGTGCCGCCGTACTCACGGTTGCCGGTCCTGGTGACCGTGCCGCCGAGCGCCTGGGCCATCGCCTGGAAGCCGTAGCAGATGCCGAAGACCGGCACGTCGGCGCTGAACACGCCCGCGTCGATCTGCGGAGCGTCCGGGGCGTAGACGCTGGCCGGGCCACCGGAGAGGATGATCGCGGCAGGGTTCTTCGCCAGCATCTCGGCGATCGGCATCGAGTGCGGCACGATCTCGGAGTAGACCTTCGCCTCACGGACCCGGCGGGCGATGAGCTGGGCGTACTGGGCTCCGAAGTCCACCACGAGGACGGGGCGAGGCAGGCTCATGTGCACGAAGCCTACCGACAGTCACGGCCGCTCCCGGCACCGGCTCGCCAGCAACCCACTCTCCCCGCGATCTTGCACTTCCTGTATCGACAAAAGACGCAAAAGTCACAGACCGACGACCAAAAATGCAACAACACCGGAGGGCGGGCCCGGCGGGCGGCGGGCGGGGTCAGGGTTGGAGGGCACCCGGGGCGTTCGGTGGGACTGCCGGGTTTCGTGGGGAGACGGGGGCCAGCCGGCGGTACGGGGCGCCGAGAGGTGGGCGGGGGTCCTGCTCGCCCTTGTTGGGCCAGAAGGACATGGCCCGTTCCGCCTGCGCGGTGATCGTCAGGGAGGGGTTCACGCCCAGGTTGGCCGAGACGGCGGCGCCGTCGACCACGTGCAGCCCGGCGTGCCCGAACACCCGGTGCCAGGGGTCGATCACCCCGTCGGCCGGGGTGGCCCCGATGACCGCCCCGCCCAGGATGTGCGCGGTCATCGGGATGTCGAAGGGTTCGGTGAGCGAACCGCCGGGCGTGCCGCCGATCTCGTCGGCGAGCATTCGGGCAGCGGTGTTGCCGGCCGGGATCCAGGTGGGGCTGGGCGTGCCGTGGCCCGGGCCGGTGACCAACCTGCGGCCGAGCGGACCACGCCGCCACCGGATGGTCAGCGAGTTGTCCGCGGACTGCATGACCAGGGCGATCACTGTCCGTTCCGACCAGCCGCGCACCGACAGCATCCGCGCGGCCAACCGGGGCTGCCGAACGATGCTGCCCAGCCAGCGGCGTACCCGGTGCGGGCCACCGTCGACGAGCAGCGACTGGAGCAGCCCCATCGCGTTGGAGCCCCGCCCGTACCGGACCGGCTCGATGTGCGTCTGCGGGTCGGGGTGGAACGAGCTGGTGATGGCCACCCCCTCGGTGTAGTCCAACCGCTCGGACCGGGCCCGTTGGCGGGGCACCGAGGCGCCGAGGATCGCCTCCGAGTTGGTCCGGGTCAGCTCGCCGAGGCGGGGTGAGAGCCCGGGTAGCGCCCCGTCGGCCCGCATCGCGTGCAGCAGCCGCTGGGTGCCGAGCGCCCCGGCGGCGAAGACCACCTGGTCGGCGTGGATGACCTGCCGACCCTTGCGCAGCCAGGCGCCGGTGCGTTCGGTGTGCACCTGGTACCCGCCGTCGTCGGCGGGCCGGACAGCGGTCACCGTGGTCATCGGGTGGACCGTGACCCCGAGCCGTTCGGCGAGCCAGAGGTAGTTCTTGACCAGCGTGTTCTTCGCCCCGTGTCGGCAGCCAGTCATGCACGAGCCGCAGTGCAGGCAGCCGGTGCGTTCCGGGCCGGCACCGCCGAAGTACGGGTCGTCGACCCGCTGGCCGGGGCGGCCGATGTGCACGCCCACCGGGGTGGCGTGGAAGGTGTGGCCCACCCCCATCCGCTCGGCCACCGCGCGCATGGCGCGGTCCGCGCCGGTGTGCATCGGGTACGTGGTGACGCCGAGCATCCGTTCCGCCTGGTCGTAGTGGCGGGCCAACTCGTCGCGCCAGTCGGTGATGTCCCGCCACTGCGGGTCGCTGTAGAAGGCCGGCAGCGGTTCGTAGAGGGTGTTTGCGTAGACCAGCGAACCGCCGCCCACCCCTGCGCCGGAGAGCACCAGCACCCCGCCGCCGGATCGTCGGTCGGCCGGGCGGAGCAGGGTGAGCCGTTGGATGCCGTAGCAGCCCAGCTTCGGTGCCCAGAGGAACCGGCGGACCCGCCAGGACGTTCGCGGGAACTCGTCGTCGGCGAAGCGGCGGCCGGCTTCCAGCACCGCGACCGAGTAGCCCTTCTCGGCCAGTCGGAGCGCGGTGACGCTGCCACCGAAGCCGGACCCGATGACGACCACGTCGTACCGCATGGACGCATCATTACTCGCGGGTAGCGCTCGCGCCAGCGGCACTTTTCGCGCGATCATGCTCCGGCCGACCGACCCGGCGTCTCCCGGCCGCAACCCGGAGCACCCGTCGGAGCGTTGTTCAGCAGACGGGTGGAAGGAATCCAAGATGGTTCTCGGGTCGATGGCGCCGCGCCGACGGTGGCTGCTGCTGGGGTTGACGGCCCTCGCCGTCGTCGCGCTGATCACGGCCGGCACGGTGGTGATCACCCGGCTGACCGGGGACAACAAGCCGGGTGGCGCTCCGGTGTCCGGCTCACCGACCCCGTCGCCGATCCGCACGCCGACCCCGAGCCCCAGCGGCCCACCGCCGGGCGCGGACATCACCGGCCCGCTCAACCTGCTGCTGGTCGGTGTGGACACCCGGGTCAGCGTGCCCGGTTGGGAGCCGCACTCGGACGCCGTGCTGGTGTTGCACGTACCGAAGGGGTTGGATCGGGCGTACCTCTTCTCGCTCCCCCGCGACCTGGTGGTGGACATCCCGGCTTTCCCGAAGGCCGGCTACAAGGGCGGCAAGACCAAGCTCACCCACGCGATGAGCTTCGGCAGCCGGGTGCCGGGCAAACCCAAACAACCCAGCACAGCCCAGGGGTACGAGCTGCTGCGCAGCACGGTCAGCGGTTACACCGGGCTGCGCATCGACGCCGGCGCGGTGCTCACCTTCAACGGGTTCGACCGGCTGGTCAACGCCCTGGGCGGGGTGGACATCTACGTCGACCAGCGGGTCGAGTCGCTGCACCGCCGACCGGACGGCAAATACCGAAAGAGCGCGCCGGGCGGTTACAAGGGGCCGCAGCAGGTCTACGAGAAGGGCGAGCGGCACCTCAACGGCTGGCAGGCGCTGGACTACGCGCGGCAGCGCTACATCACCGGCGGTGACTACGCCCGGCAGCGTCACCAGCAGCAGCTGATCAAGGCGATGACCCGGAAGATCCTGGACGAGGGCCTGGCCCGGCAACCGGAGCGCGTCGACCAGGTGGTCTCCGCGCTGGGCGACACGCTTGTCTACGTGGGCGGGCGCCGGATCGTCGACATCGCGTACGCCCTCAGTGGCCTGCCGGAGAACCGTTTCACGCTGGTCGGGCTGCCCGGTTCCGGTGTCGGCAAGGGCAGCGCCTACCGGGGCGAGCAGCTGACCACCGAGGGTCGCAAGTTCCTCACCGAACTCCGCGCCGGCCGCGCCGACGCGTACCTTGCCGCCCACCCCAAACTGGTGGTGAAGAACTGACCGCCGGTCAGAGCCGCTTGGGCAGGTCGGGCTTCTCGGTGCCGTAGAGCCAGGCGTCGAAGATCGCATCGAGCTGCTTGCCGGAGATCCGCTCGGCCAGGGCCACGAACTCGGCGGTGGTGGCGGTGCCGTCGCGCTTCTCCGCCGCCCACGTCCTGACGATCTCGAAGAACGCCTTGTCGCCGACGGCCACCCGCAGGGCGTGCAGGGTCATCCCGCCGCGCTGGTAGACCGACTCGCTGAACAGCTTGTCCGCCCCCGGCTTGCCCGGCGGCGTCCTCCACACCTGCGCGGACATCTCGGCGTACCGGCTGTCGAACGCCTCCTTGGCGGTGTACGCCTTGGTGTGCTCGGCCCAGAGCCACTCCGCGTACGTCGCGAAGCCCTCGTTGAGCCAGATGTCCTCCCACTTGGCCAACGCGACGCTGTCGCCGAACCACTGGTGGGCCAACTCGTGGGCGACGACCTCGGTGTTCTCGCCCTGCCGGAAGAAGCTCGCCGCGTAGACCGGTCGGCTCTGCGTCTCCAGGGCGTACGAGATCCGGCTGTCGGAGATCACCACCCCGCCGTACGCGCCGAACGGGTACGGCCCGAACACACTCTCCAGGTAGTCGGCCACCGCGACGGTCTGCGCGACGGACGCGTCCGCGTCCCCCTTGGCCACTCTGGTGCTGACCGCGTTGTAGACCGGACGACCCTTGTGCTCGCCGGTGGTGATCCGGAACTTGCCGATCACCAGCGTGCTCAGATAGCTGGCCATCGGTGACTTCTCCGACCATTTCCAGGTGGTCCACCCGCCCGAGCTGGTCTTTCCGCCGGGAACGCCGTTGCTGATCGCGGTCAGACCGTCCGGAACGGTGACCTCGAAGTCGTAGGCCGCCTTGTCCGACGGATGGTCGTTCACCGGGAACCAGGTGCTTGCCGACTCGGGCTGGCCCAGCGCGATGGCACCGTCGGCGGTGTGCAGGAAGCCACCGTCACCGAGCGTCTCGTTCTTCAGCGGCTTCGGCTTACCGGCGTAGGTGATCTCGGCGACGAACCCGTTGCCGTTGATCAGGCCGGAGGCCGGCTTGATCACCAGCTCGTTCCGCTTGCGGCTGTGGGTCGCCGGTACGCCGTCCACTGTGACCGCGTTGACGGTCAGGCCGGCCAGGTCGAGGTTGAACGTCGACAGGTTGGCCGTCGCGGTGGCCCGCACGGTGGTCGTACCCGTCAACTGGTCCTTGGCCGGGTCGTAGCGCACCTTCACCGTGTACCGCCCGACGTCGTAGCCGCCGTTGCCGTAGGTCGGGAAGTAGGTGTCACCGACCCCGTCGGCGCCTGCGGTGAACGTCCGCGACGGCGTGGGAGACGCGCTCTGTGGCACCGCCGTCGCCGGGCCCGTCGAGTCGCACCCGGACAGTGCGAGCGCACCTGTCACCAGCAGGCCGGCACCCATTCGCAGTCTGTGCCGCGTCCCCCGCATCCCACACCCTTTCCGCCCGGTGGCCGGTCACGGCCTCCGCCGCTCCGCGCGAACGGGCGCGCCGACCCGCCGTTCGCAGGCGGCAGCATATCGACAGTGCGGCCGGGCCGGGTCACGGCAGTGTGGGGGCCGACCCACCCGCCAACCAGGCGTCGAAGAGCGGACGCAGTTGCCGCCCGGCGACCCGCTCGGCCAGCGCGACGAGGTCAGCTGTGGTCGCGTTACCCGACGCCCGCTCGCTGGTCCAGGTGCGCAGGATGCGGAAGAAGACCTCGTCACCGACGGTCCGGCGCAGCGCGTGCACGGCGAGCGCCCCGCGCTTGTAGACGGCAGTGCCGAACATCTGCTCCCGGCCCGGCTCGACCGACGGCTGCGCCCAGTCGGTCGCCGCGTACTGGATCTCGAAGTTGCGCTGGGCGGTCCGGCCGCCGTCGTGCTCCTCCCACAGCCACTCCGCGTAGCTGGCGAAGCCCTCGTTGAGCCAGATGTCACCCCACCTGGTCAGCGACACACTGTCGCCGAACCACTGGTGCGCCAGCTCGTGCGCGACGACACTCGGGTTCGGCCGGTCGTCGGAGAAGAAGGCCGGCCCGTAGACCGGCCGGGACTGGGTCTCCAGCGCGTACCCGACCCGGTCGTCGGCGATCACGATGCCCCCGTACGAGTCGAACGGGTACGGGCCGAAGCGGCTGGCCAGAAAGTCGACGATCGCGCCGGTGCGGGCCAGCGAGGTGGCCGCGCCGCCGGTAGCCGGCAGGCTCGTGGCCACCGCCGTGACCATGGGTCGGCCGGCGTGCGTGCTGGTCACCACCCGGTAGTCACCGATCACCAGCGTGCTCAGGTAGCTGGCCATCGGGGCGCGCTCCGACCAACGCCACGTGGTCCAACCGTCGGCGCTGCTCTTCGGCCCGGGTACGCCGTTGCTCAGCGCGGCCAGGCCGTCCGGAACTGTCACCGCCAGGTCGTAGGTGGCCTTGTCCGACGGGTGGTCGTTGACCGGAAACCAGGTGGCGGCCGAGTCGGGCTGGCCGAGCGCCACCGCGCCGTCGGCGGTGTGCAGGAAGCCGCCGCTGCCCAACGATCCGTCATCGACGGCCGTGGGGACGCCCGCGTACTCGACAGTCACTGTGAACTGCCGACCGCGCGGCAGGCCGTCGCGGGGCGTCACCACCAACTCGCCGTCGCCGCGCCGGTGCTCGGCCGCCGCGTCACCCACGCTGACCGCGCCGACCTCCAGGCCGACCAGATCAAGGTTGAACCGGGACAGGTCCTGGGTGGCGGTGGCCGTGATGACGGCACGACCGGTCAGCCGGTCGGTCGACGGGTCGTAGCGGACGTCGAGGCCGTAGTGTCCGACGTCGTAACCGCCGTTGCCGTGCCCCGGCACGTACGGGTCGCCGACGTCGGCGGCACCGGGCCGGAAGCCGTCGCGGTCGTCGCCCGTGCAACCGGTCGCGACCAGCCCGAGGACGCAGGTCAGCGCGGCGGCGACGCGCAGTCTCCGTCCGGTCAGGACCATGCCCACCCCTCCTGCGGCGCTCCGGCCTCCTGCGGCGGTCCGGCCTGCCTTCTGCGGCGTTCCGGCCTGCTGCGCCATGCGGTCAGGACGAGCGTAGTCAGCATCGCGGGCCGCACGGCCGGTATCGACGATCATCAGTGACTTTCGTCGGATCGAACAAAAGCTGACGTCGATCGAACCTTTCTTTCGACTTAGACCGACGTTAGTGTCTGTCTCCGACCACCGTCGCGAAAGGTGGAACCATGCCAGACCACACCGCCCCCGACGCCACCCCCACCGGCCGGCTCAGCCGTCGATCCCTGCTCGCCGCCTCCGCCGGGGCCGCCGCCGCGATCGGCGCGGCCGGCCTACCCGTCCTCGCCACCGGCACCCCCGCGCTCGCCAACCCCGGCAACGCGAGCAAGCTGCGTGTCGAGCCGCTGATCCCGGCCAAGAACCGCGGCATCATCCTCTACAGCGTCCGCGACCGGATCACGGCCGCGCCCGACGACAGCGGGGTGCCGTACGGCTTCGAGCGCGTCCTCGCTCGACTCGCCGAGATCGGCTACAAGGAGATCGAGTTCGCCGGCTACACCCAGAGCACCGAGATCCTGGGCCGGCAGATCACCCCCGCCGAGATCCGCAAGATCCTCGACGACAACGGCCTGGTGGCCAACGGCACCCACGCCACGATCCAGCCGGCTACCTTCCAGCAGCAATTGGACATCGCCGAGGAACTCGGCATGAAGAACATCGGCACCGGCAGCGACCCGACCAGCAGCGCGTACAAGGCCGAGTGGGACGCCGCCGCGGACATCTGGAACGAGCTGGGCCGACAGGCCAGGGCCCGCGGCATGCGGCTCTACACGCACAACCACGACGCGGCGTACAGCTTCCTCATCGACCGCGGCCCGCGCGACGCGCAGGGCCGGCAGACCCGGTCCTCCGGCATCCGCCGGCTGGAGTACTTCTTCGAGATCACCGACCCGCGGTACGTCTTCTTCGAGCTGGACATCTACTGGGCCTACGTGGCCCGCTACAAGCACCAGAAGTACGTCAACCCGGCCGGTCAGGAAGTGACCGACCTGTTCGACCCGATCCTCACAGTGGCCGACCGGACCACCCGGTTCCCGCTCTTCCACGCCAAGGACGGCGACCGGGACACCAGCGTCCCCAACGGATACCAGATGACCCCGCTGGGCGACGGCGACCTCAACTTCCAGCAGTTCTTCCAGACCATCGGCGAACGCAACTTCCACCACGCCAACTGGGAGATGGACACCGCCCCCGGCGGAGCGGACAACAAGGGCCAGTCGCTCGACTTCGCGGCGACCAGCTACCGCAACATGTCCGACCTGACCATCTACCTGGAGAAGTGACTCCGCGCTGAACGCGACGAAGGCCGGCCCCGCACCAGGCGGGGCCGGCCTTCCGGCGTCTGACGGATCGGTCAGCGGTCGAGGACCAGACCGACCTTCTGGAACTCCTTCAGGTCGCGGTAACCGCACTTGGCCATCGCCCGGCGCAGCCCGCCGAACAGGTTGAGCTGACCGTCGGCCTCGTCCGCCGGCCCGAAGAGCAGCTGCTCCATCGACCCGAGCGGCTCACCGGACACCTCGAAGGCGCCCCGGGGCAGCGACGGGTGACTCGCCGCCGAGTGCCACCAGGCACCACCGGCGGGGGCCTCGTCGCAGAGCGACAGCGGCTCACCGAGCATCACCGCGTCCGCGCCGCAGCCGAGCGCCTTGGCGATGTCACCCGACGTCTGGATGTCACCGTCCGCGATCAGGTGCACGTACCGGCCGCCGGTCTCGTCCAGGTAGTCACGGCGGGCCGCCGCGGCGTCGGCGATCGCGGTGGCCATCGGCACCCGGATGCCCAGCACCGACTCGGTGGTCGACCACTCGTCGCCACCGATGCCCACGATCACGCCGGCCGCGCCGGTACGCATCAGGTGCAGCGCCGTCTTGTAGTCCGTGCAGCCACCGACGATCACCGGCAGGTCGAGGTCCGCGATGAACTCCTTGAGGTTCAGCGGCTCGTCGGTGGTCGACACGTGCTCGGCCGAGACGATGGTGCCCTGGATGACCAGGATGTCCACCCCGGCGTCCAGGATCACCGGCGCCAGCGCGAGGGTGTGCTGCGGGGAGACCCGCACCGCCACCGTGCCGCCACCGGCGCGCAGCTCGCGGACCCGCTCCGCGATCAGGTCCGGGCGGATCGGCTCGGCGTACACCTCCTGGAGCCGCTTGGTGGCGCGGGCCTCCTCGTCGAGGCCGGCCAGCTCGTCCAGCACCTTCGTCGGGTTCTCGTAGCGGGTCCAGAGCCCCTCCACGTTGAGCACGCCGAGGCCACCGAGCTGACCCAGGCGCACCGCCGAGGACGGGCTCATGGTGGCGTCGGAGGGGTGACCGACGCACGGAATGCCGAACGGGTACGCGTCGAGCTGCCACGACGTCGAGACGTCATCGACGTCCCGGGTGCGGCGGCTCGGCACGATGGCGATGTCGTCCAGGTGGTAGCCGCGCTGCGCGGTCTTGCCCAGCCCGATCTCGACCACGTCACGCATGGGGGACTCCAGGTGGTTGGGGGTGGTGGGTCAGCGGGTGTGGTAGTTGGGCGCCTCGACGGTCATCTGGATGTCGTGCGGGTGGCTCTCCTTCAGGCCAGCCGCGGTGATCCGGATGAGCTGGCCCCGGCGGTGCAGATCGGGGATGTTCTCCGCACCGGCGTACCCCATGGCCAGTCGCAGACCGCCGACCAGCTGGTGGGCCACCCGGGAGAGCGGTCCCCGGTAGGGAACCTGACCCTCCACGCCCTCGGGGACCAGCTTGTCGTCGCTGAGCACGTCCTGCTGGAAGTAGCGGTCCTTGCTGTACGACTTGGCCTGACCCCGGGACTGCATCGCGCCGAGCGACCCCATCCCGCGGTACGTCTTGAACTGCTTGCCGTTGACGAAGATCAGCTCGCCGGGGCTCTCCTCGCAACCGGCCAGCAGACTGCCGAGCATCACCGTGTCGGCGCCGGCCACCAGCGCCTTGGCGATGTCGCCAGAATATTGAATGCCGCCGTCCCCGATCACCGGCACACCGGCCGGGCGGGCGGCCCGGGCCGCCTCCATGATCGCGGTCACCTGCGGTACGCCGACCCCGGCGACGATCCGGGTGGTGCAGATCGCGCCCGGCCCCACGCCCACCTTGACGCCGTCGGCGCCGGCGTCGACAAGCGCCTTCGCGCCGGCGTACGTGGCCACGTTGCCGCCCATGACGTCGACCGCCACGTCGGCCTTGAGCCGGCGGACCATGTCCAGCACGGCCCGCTGGTGACCGTGCGCGGTGTCCACGATCAGCACGTCGACGCCCGCGTCGACCAGGGCACGGGCCCGCTTGTAGGCGTCCTCGCCCACACCGATGGCGGCGGCGACCCGCAGCCGACCGGCGTCGTCCTTGCTCGCGTCCGGGTACTGCTCGCTCTTGGTGAAGTCCTTGACCGTGATCAGGCCCCGCAGCCGGCCCGAGTCGTCGACGATCGGCAGCTTCTCGACCTTGTGCTGACGCAGCAGCGCCAGGGCGTCGTCCTTGCTCACCCCGACCCGGGCGGTGACCAGCGGGGTGTGGGTCATGATCTCGCGGACCGGCGTGTTCGGCTCCGAGACGAAACGCATGTCCCGGTTGGTGACGATGCCGACCAGCTGGCCGTCGCCGTCCACCAACGGCACGCCGGAGATGCGGTAACGCCCGCACAGCTCGTCGACCTCGCGCAGCGTGTCGTCCGGGCTGGCCGTCACCGGGTTGGTGATCATGCCGGACTCGGAGCGCTTCACCAGGTCGACCTGGAGGGCCTGGTCCTCCAGGGAGAGGTTGCGGTGCAACACGCCGATGCCGCCCTGGCGGGCCATGGCGATCGCCATCCGGGCCTCGGTCACCGTGTCCATCGCGCTGGACAGCAGCGGAATGGACAACTCGATGTTGCGGGTGAGCTTCGTCCGGGTGTTGACCCGGCTGGGCACCACGTCCGACTCGCCCGGCTGGAGCAGCACGTCGTCGAAGGTGAGGCCGAGCGGAACCACCCGGGCGGAGCCGGCCGGCAGCTCGGGCAGGTGGCCGCCCAGGTCGGCGTGCTCGACGCCGGCCGGAAGATCGGTGCTGGGCGAATTTTCCACGATTGCTCCCCTGAGCTGCTCGGATGGGCTTCAGCGAGGTGGCGCGGGCAGGCACCGGAGCGCGCCACGGTGCCGGCACGTCGCTTCATCGTACCCAGTGAGCTGGGCGACCCCTCCGTGGCAGGCCGGCTCGGCGCGGAGGCCGGGGGGCGGACGTTCGCGCCGCGTTGGGTCTACGGTGAGGGGGTGCACGACGAGCCCATCGACCCGTTCAATGGCGACCCGGCCGATCCGACCGCGGGTCTGGATGACCCGGGCGATGACGCGACGCCGGATCCGCTGACCGACGTCGAGCGGCAGGATGTGCTGGAAGACCTCGCCGACCTGGAGATCTACCAGGCCCTGCTGGCCCCGATCGGGGTTCGCGGGCTGGTGATCGAATGCGAGGACTGCCGCGAGCCGCACTACTTCGACTGGGACCTGCTCCGCGGCAACCTGCGGCACCTGCTCAACTCCGGTCGGCCCCGGGTGCACGAGCCCGCGTACGACCCCGACCCGGACCACTACGTGACCTGGGACTACGCCCGGGGTTACGCGGACGGGGTGCACGACACCCTGTCCGAAGGCACCGAGGACGAGCCGGGCGCCCCGACCGCCACCAAGTGACCCCGCCGCGCGGCTGCGCGGCGTACCCCCGCTTCAACGCGGCGTGGCTTGCGACGGCGCGGCGCGTACGTCAGGCCACCAGACCGGCGCGGAACCCCGCCGCCACCGCGTGTGCCCGGTCCCGGGCACCAAGCTTGCGGAACAACCGGCGGGCGTGCGTCTTGACGGTGTCCTCCGAGACGAACAGCTCCCGGCCGATCTCCGCGTTGCTCTTGCCCTCGGCCATGCCGAGCAGCACCTGAAGCTCACGCTCAGTGAGGCCGATCGACGCCCGACTGGGTCGGGCGTTCGGAGCGGGACGGCCCGCGTCGGCCTGCGACGGCGACTCGCCGGTCCCCGCCTCCGCCTCGTCGTCGCCCCGCTGCACCGGCACCGACGCCACATTGGCCGGCCCGTCAGCGGCCGTGGCCGCCCAGCCGGGCTCAGCGGAGCCACGCGGCGAAGGCCCGGAGCGACCGGAACCACCCACCGCCGCAGCGTCGCGGGCCGGATCGGTGATCCGCTGCCGAGTGGCTCGGCCGGGCGCGGTGAGCAGCAGTAGCGCCTTAGCCACCGCGCTGGTCAGGTCATGGTCGACATTCTGGATAAGCCCCCGGGCGCCGGCGCTGATGGTGGCCGCCGCGGCCTCGGACTCCTCGGTGCCGAGCAGCAGCACCGCCGCCTGTGGCGCACGCGCCAACACCCGGCGGACGAAGCCCGCGCTGTCCGGCCGGGTGAGGGCCGTGTCGGCCAGGACCACGTCGGCCGGTCGCTCGGCCAGCCGCAGCATCACCTCGGGATCAGAGACGGCGGTACGAACGATCGCGGACAACCCCAGCCGCGCGGCAGCAGAAGTAAGGTGCTGGGCCGCGAGTGGTGTCCGAACGCACACAAGAACGGTACGCACTGTGGTCTCCTCTCCGCCAACGAGCAGACCATGACGCGGTCGGCTGGGGAGGGGGTTCCCGGCAATCCTTCGAACTTTTCCGACAGATGGGGCAAAAGCCGCAATTTCCCGGACGTTTTCGATCACACACGTGTGAGTTGACGACAGCCCGGGTACCGGGAGATCCAGGCCGGGAACGGTGCGCCTGCGCGGCCCGCCGCCCGGACGCCGGCCATAAGGATTCTCGCGGAGCCGCGCGGGAGGAGGGGTGCTGATGTCGAACGTACGTAGACTGCCCGGACCCATCGTCGATCTTTGGGACTGGCAGCGACTCGGTGCCTGCCGAGGGCGCGACAGCGCCCAGTTCTTCCACCCCGATGGTGAGCGCGGTTCTTCCCGGCTACGCCGTGAGTCGGCCGCCAAGTCGGTCTGCCGCGCCTGCCCGGTTCGCGCCGAGTGCGCCGCCCACGCCCTTTCGGTACGCGAGCCGTACGGCGTGTGGGGAGGCTTCAGCGAGTCGGAGCGCCTGCGACTGCTCGCCGTCGGCTGGGAGGACCTGGCAGACCGCCGGCACGCCCGGGTCGACGTCGCAAGGCTGGAAGCCCGCCTGGGCCGCCCGCACAAGTCGACCGTCCCGGCCCAACGCAACGTCGCCTGACCCGACACGTCTTCTATATCCGCGAGCCGCGCCCCCGTCGTGGGGGCGCGGTTTCGCGCGGTTGAGGCGGCTTCGCGGGCTTCGCGGTCAGGGTGCCACCTGCCACCTGCCACCGCGGCCGGCGCCGTCCACCCACCTGCCACCGCGGCCGGGGGCCGTCGACGGCCGACGAACGCCGCCATGATCAACACGGGTTCCTTGATGTCGGGGCATCCCGCCCATCCGGACACCGCGATTTCAATGATGCCGAGTGGATCAAGCCGAGTGGGCGGGTGGAGGGGCGAGCAGAGACGGGCACCCTGGGAGGTTTGACCGCTCTGCGGCTTTTGGGCCTGGTGCAGGCCTCAGGCTTCTGCGAGGTATGCGATCTCTGTCCCGTGACCGGGCACACCCGTGGGCTGGAATCATGGCCGGGGCGGGGTCGTTACATACCCTGACGATCGCAGCACCACCGCCCGCCGCCCGGCCCGCACCGGAGCTGGAACTCGGGTCGCGCAGGTTGGAATGCCACCCTCCGCCGGGTCGTTACCGTCCCCACGAACGACCGCAGGCACCGCCTCGATGAGGGTGCCGGCAGGTGGGCCAACCCGGAATGACCCCGGCCCCCCGGTCGTTACACAGGGACCCGGCGCCACGACCCCCGGTCGTAGGCTGCTGGTAGACGCCGAGTCACCGTAGGCGTCACCCCCCTCAGACTTTTCCCCCTTGTTCGTGCAGCGCCGGACGAGGTGCTCACACCCGTTCCTGCCGTTCCCCCCGAGCGGTGTGCGGGTGTTCTACCCCCGAAGGAGCTACCCCCATGAACACGATCTTCCGTAAGAGCATGCTGTCTGTTGCCGGTCTCGCGTTCGCCGGTGGTGTCTTCGCCGGCC
>NZ_JBEXIM010000027.1:0-75967 GCF_040608575.1 Micromonospora sp. NPDC005171
TGCGCTGCTGCCCACGCCGAGCGACCGCGATCGTGCAGGCCATCCTCGTCCTGCACCACGTCGAAGCCGACCGCTACGCAGGATGAAAATGGCTCCTTGGTCATTCTTGGGCATCACGAGGTCGATCCGGCCGGCTGGCTGGCCGGACCGCAGGTCTACTCCGACCAATGTCCAGGGGGGTACTTCCTCCGTCTGTTCCGGCTGACCGGTCGGGGTGAGGCTCTGGGCGGGTGACCAGAGCCCACACGCTCGGTGGATCGCCTCCGCCGCGGATGATCGGGACGACCGCGTTGCGCGTGTCGCCGGGGCGTACCCGCTGGGTGGTGGGGAAGCACCGACACCCGGCGCGGTTGGCCGTACCCGCCGGGCTGGCTCCGTGGGGCTGGCTACGGTCTCGTGTATGGACGTCTTCGTGCTCTGGCACATCCGGCACGCCCGCAACCTCGACGGGAGCCCAACCGTCCACCGCGACGACGGCGAGCTGATGTGGGATGAGGAAAACGGAGACGACCTCAAGGTCCTAGGGGTTTACTCCAGCGAGCATCGGGCGAGTGACCTGGCCCAGGCAGCCCGACTGCTTCCCGGGTTTCGCGACGAGCCGGACTGCTTCATGATCGATACCTACGAGGTGGACGAGGACCGGTGGACGGACGGCTTCGTCTCCATACCTCGCGCTGAGGAATAGGGCGGTCGGGCGTGCACGGGCCACGCCGCGACGTAGCGGTACGGAAGCCGGCGGGGCTGGCCGCGGCAGCAGCCACCGTGCCCCGGCCGGCTGACGTGCCATCAGCGTGCGGTTAGCCAAGGCCACCGGAGGACATTCCAGGCCACCAGAGAGACCGCGACCAGGCGGTCAGACCGTTGGTGAGGGGATCTTTGCCGATCCCGAGCTGCACAGTTCGACGTACGCCCGCGTGCTCGTTGCATGCCCATTCGGATGGGCGACGGCGGTCAGGTCCTGGAAGATGGCAGCCAGCCTGGCGGCGCAAGTCCAGCCAGGTCACTGCTGAGCGGCATCCGGCAGTGTCCGCACTGCATGAACTGGTGCTGCGGTTTGGCGTCGACGGGCTTGCGGACCATGACCATGCCGACGGCGAACCGGGGAAGCACGACCATCCGCCAGCCGGCGTCGCTCCTGGTCCAGGGTTGGCGGAAAAAGCCTTGGCCTTTGACGAAGACGAGCGTGCCGCAGATCGTCAGGGTGGGGCGTGTCGGCGGCGCCTTCGAAACGGGATAGCCACGTCAGCCCGGTCGGTGCGATGATCGACATCTGGGTCGCTAGCTCAACTGGATAGAGCATTCGACTGAGTAGCGCGTTCGCTGTCCGCTTGCGCGGTAATGGGTGCGCTTCCTTCTCCTAGTTGGATCGAAGGGTTCGGGGTTCGAGTCCCCGGCGACCCACTATGCGGCGCTTGCGCGCCGGCGAAAGCCGGAGTTGACCGGAACGGGGAACCACGTGCTCGAGAAGCTGATCATCCAGAAGAGCCTGCTCGTGCCGGCCAGCACAGGCGCGGCCGGCGATGGCACGTCGGTGGCCCGGCAACTGGATGCGGCACTGCTCGATGTCGGGTTCTCGGCGTCGCGGGCTCTGCTGGAACACATTGGTGTCCTGGCCCCCGCGCCGGCGATGGATCTGGCCGCCGTGGTCGTTTCGGCGGTACGCGAACTGGTGGGCGATCATGTCCAGCACAACGCCTATTTCATCGGCTTCCCGGACGACGTGCCAGACACCGTCGAGTTCTGGGCGGACCGGCTTCGGGCGGCCGTACTCACCGGCGGGGGTACGGCGACCGATGCGCAGCTGCGGGACGCTGTTGCCTCGGGCGGGGTGAACCTGCTCGACCTACCGGCTTACGGTGCCTACCAGCACACCTATGCCGAGCTGTTGGCCGCGCATGACGACTTCATCACGGCTGCCGGTGACCGGGTGACCTTGCTGCACCTCGGCGACACCGCCGACGTGGAGGCAGCGCGGCTCTATCTGGCCCTGGCCGGTAGCTCGACGCCACTCGGTGAGGCCGACCTCGCCATCCTCAGCGAGCTCGCGGTTGCCTGCGTGGACGGCGCGCAGCCGGCCGAGATTCCGGTACGGGAGAACCGTGCCGTGCTCAACGGGATCCGGCTCGTCCTCGGCCGGCCGCTGGTCGGCGTGGACACGACGACCGACGTGCTGCGCCTTGCCTGCCAGGTATCCGGCGGGGACGCCTCGCTCGTGACGCCCACGCGATTCCGCGGCTTCCGGCGCCCGGAGCGGCGGATGCTGCTTGCCGCCCTGAACAACCTCGTCGGTGCGAGTCCGGACAAGCTCGGTGACGTCGTGCGCTACGCGGAGCGGTGGAAGCGGCTGGGGGAGCGGTTGCACCCGCACGAGTACGACCAGTGGCCGCACGCGCAGGAGGTGTTCGCGGTCGCGCGTGGCGAGCGGCGGGTACAGAACCTCGCCGGCCGTGCTGAGGCGGCGATCCGCGCCGGAGCCATCGGCCCGGCCGCATCGGTAATGTCGGCGGCGCCGGGCCTGCTCCTGCGATCGGCGGACCGGCTGCTGCGGCTGGCGCCGGCGTCAGAGCGAACCGCTGTCGTCGACGCTGTCACCGGTGCGCTCGGCTCGGCGTCGGGCCGAGTGCTGCTCTCGCTGCGCGAGCATGTCGACAACCGGCTGACGCCAGCGTCGGCCCGGATGTACGCGAGCCGCTCACGCAGCGCATGGATCGGCCCCGACGAGCGGCCACCGCTGCCGGCCGAGCTGGTGGCCGAGCTGTCGTTGTTGCTCGACGCCGAGATCAGCGCCCGACTGCCGAAGCAGGATCGGCCGCTGCTGGTGGACCCGGAGGTGCTCGACGTCGCACTGCCGTTCTCCGGCAAGGCGTCAGAGGGCGGCTTCGCGGTCCTGCCACGGGGCTCGCGCGCATCGGTGTCCGGTGAGCTGCTGCGCTTCTTCACGTACTGGCGCCAGACCAGTCGTCGTACCGACTACGACCTGTCGGTGCTGCTGCTCGATGACGAGTTTCACAGTGCGGGCCAAGTCTCGTGGACGAACTACCGCCACAACGGTGTGGTGCATTCCGGTGACATCACCGACGCGACGAACGGTGCAACCGAGTTCATCGACGTGCCCATGACGACCGGTGGGCACTATGTCGTTCCGCAGGTCCACATCTATACGGGTGAGTCGTTCGACGAGGTCGCCGAGTCGATGTTCGGCTACCAGACCCGTACGCAGGACCAGTTCGGGGCCCCCTTTGACGCACGGACGGTCCGGGCGCGTTCGCACCTGCGCGGCCAGGGCCGGATCGCGCTGCCTATGGTGTTCGTCAGGAGCGAGGGCGGCTGGCAGGCCGTCTGGCTGCACCTGTACCTGCGGGGCACGCCGTCATTCAATCGGGTGGAGGACAACACGTTCACCACGGCCGACCGCGTACGAGCACTGATGGAGCGGCGCTACCTTACCGTCGCCTACCTTGTCGACCAATGGCGCGCAGGAGCCGAGGTGCTGATGTGGGACGGTCGGCTACCGGATGAGCCGGTCACGTTCATCGGCATTCAGGCGCCGGAGGGCCTGCCAGACGGGTCGGAGGCATATACACTAGATCGACTCAGTGAGCTGATCCCTGAGTAGATCTGCGACAGCCGAGGCCATGCAGGCGCTTCCTCCTATTCCGTTCAACTCGGGAACCTCCGCGCAAGCGGAGGATGTGGTTATTCCAGCTCCTGCGCTTTCCTCGGCTTTCGCGTTGAGGCCACAGGAATTCTGTGGCCTCAACCACCAACATGACCACGTCGCCGGATGGCGCATGGCACTGAGTCGCGCCAGTGCCGAATGGTCCTACTCCCGCAATCGTCGGTAGACCCCTGTGGCCGGCGCCGCCGGCAGGCGGGGGCCTGCCCGACTGAACGCACCGCATGCCCGCCCCAACCTCACGACCTGCCGCCGTCAGTGTGCGTCTGGGGCGTCAAGGCCCGTTGCCATGCCACCCCAGGTGTCGGCCGGCTTCACGGCGTGCGGGTCGACGGTGGGCGGGAAGTGGGCAGGGCATTGAAAACCAGTAACTCCTGAGCGAGCATGACGTGCGTGCGGCGCGCGAAGATCATTTCGGGATTCGGTTGGCTCATGATTGCTGGCGGATTCCTGCTTCCGACTGTCACGTGTTGCTTGGGAGCCACGATCCCCTACCCGGACCCCACCCCCGAGATGGCGCATCAGTTCGACCAGGAGGTAGCGGAGTTTGACCGCCTGATGTACCTCGGGCTGGCGACCGGTGCCTTCCTGCTTCTTGCTGGTATCGGGATCGTGGTCCGTGCCGCAGTGGTCAGTCGGCGATCACGACGGACGTGAGGTTGCGGCTCGTTTCGCCGTGCCTGACGCGTGAGTGAACAAAGGTCTGCAACGGTTGGCTGGGCTGGATCTGCCGTGACGGCAGATGACGACCGGGCCTGGTCAGGTGGTCAGAGGCGAGGACCGGGAGCGCAACTCAAGGCACTTTCCGAGCTGACAGTGCGGGTTCGATGCCCGTCACCGGCTTCGTGAGGAGGCCCCAGACGAGAACGTCAGTCCCCGTCGAAGCCCCGGTACGTGCCAGACCCGTCAACGGCGTTGGCGAACTCGGAGAAGTCCATGTTCGCGATGGTGAGGTTGGCCGAGACATCCGCGAACCACTGTGGTGGGACCCGGAATGTGCGGCCGGGCTCGTCGGCCAGGTCGAGCGCGAGCAGCGGGCATTCGACGTCGGTCATCGTGAGCGCGTCGGCAAGGAAGAGGTAGGTCAGCTTGTCTTCGTGGCTCGTCGCGTTGTCCGCGAACCTTGCCCGCCCCTCCGCCGGGTGACGAGCAGGGACCTTCATGGACGGTTTCACCAGGTCAACCCGATGGACCGGCAGGTCTGTGACCGGTGTGGGCTGCCTGGGGTCAACGGGTCGTCGGTTGGAATCCGGCCGTGCCGACAGTCGATAGCCCTGGCCAGCGGAAACGCTGGTCAGGGCTATCGGTTTGTCTATGGAATTGTGAAGCCCCCCCGAGCCCCCGTTTACCGGAGCCGGCAACCACGGTTCGTCGTCAGGCGTTTTGAGTGATGTCGGTGGTGGCGGCGAGGGTGTGGCCAGTCTCGATGTTGTTGGTGAGGGCTTCAATGCGGGACTTGGCCAGGGCGTAGGAGTCGGAGCCGAGAATTTGGTGCAGGGGTGCGGTGCTGGACTGCGCGATGGTGATGATCGCGGTGGCGGCCTTTGCCGGGTCGCCGAGTTGGGTGCCGGGCATGGCGAGGTGGTTGGTGGTCATCTCGCGGATGCCGTCGTAGCCGGCGGCGACCTGTGCGGGCAGACGCAGGCTGCTCGTGCGCAGGAAGTCGGTGCGCATGTAGCCGGGCTCAACCAGATTGACCCTGATGCCGAAGTCGGCGACCTCTCCGGCGAGGGATCCGGTGAGTCCCTCGAGGGCGTACTTGGCGGCGCAGTACGCGCCCCATCCGGGGAAGGTGGTTAGCCCGAGGATCGAGGAGACGTTGATGATGTGGCCGCTGCGGCGGGCGCGCATGCCGGGCAGGACGGCACGTAGGACGTTCCAGGTCCCGAAGATCTGCACGTCGAACAGTTCCCGGGCTTCGGTGTCGCTGACTTCCTCGACGGCGGCGAGCAGGCCGTAGCCGGCGTTGTTGACCACGACGTCGACGGGACCGAACCGGTCGCCAGCGGCTTGCACCGCGGTGGCGACGGACTGCTCGTCGGTGAGGTTGACCGGCAGGGCCAGCAGGCGTGACGTGTCGGCGGCACCGAGGGCAGCGGTCAGTCGTTCGGGCGATCGGGTGGTCGCGGCGACGTTGTCACCGCGCTGCAGCAGTTGCTTGACCAGCTCGAGACCGAGTCCACGGGAAGCGCCGGTGACGAACCAGGTGGCGGGTCCGGTGGTGGGATACGGCATGGGACATCTCCTTGACGGCTTACCAGTCGGTGAGGTTCTCCGGATCGGGGAACGCCATGTCATGTTGCGGCCGCGCGCCTGGCTCCGGACACCGTCAGCCGAGCCCAGCCCTACCTGGGAACGGCATGCCCACCCAACCGCTGGCGGCCATGCCACCACCAGGGCAATCATTGAGTCATGGCAGGACGCACAGCTCTGGGTGACTTCTTGAGGAAGTGCCGGGCGGGCATGACACCGGAGAGGGCCGGCATTCCTGGATATATCGGCCAAACCGGGCGGAGGGTGGGTGGTCTGCGCCGGGAGGAGGTGGCCCAGCTCGCCGGAATGAGCGTCGACTACTACACCCGGCTGGAGCAGGGCCGGCACACCAGCCCGTCCGAGCCCGTCCTCGACGCCCTGGGGCGGGTCTTCCAGCTCGACGCCACCGCCCGCGCCCACCTCGCCGACCTGTCCAGGCCCGCCCGGCGCCGCGCCAAGCAGGCGCCCGTCCAGCGGGTCCGGCCGGCGATGCACCAGATGATCGCCTCGCTGGTCGACCACCCGGCCTTCATCGTCGGTAACCGCACGGACATCCTTGCCTCGAACACACTTGCGCGCGCCCTGCTCACCGACTGGACCCGCCTGCCACCCCGGCATCGCAACTACACGCGGTGGGTCTTCCTCGACCCGGCTGCCCGCGCTGCCTTTCTCGACTGGGCGACCGTGGCGGCTGAGGTGGTGGGCACCCTACGCCTCTATGCCGGACGGTTTCCCGACGATCCCCAGCTCAGCGAACTGGTCGGAGAGCTGACCATCAAGAGCCCGGACTTCCGTATGTGGTGGAACGGCCACCACGTGCACGAGCGTACGAACGGCACCAAGCGCATGACCCACCCCGCCGTCGGACCGATCACCGTCCGATACGAGGCACTAGCGCTCTCCGGCGACCCGGACCAGACGCTGTTCATCTACACCACCGACCCGGGCAGTCCTTCGCATGACAACCTCCGGTTGCTCGTGCTCTGGGCCAACCAGCAGCAGGCGAACGCCACAACGGCCGGTGGCAGGCCGCCGACCGAAACGCGGGCCCGCTCTTTCCTCGACACGGGCGGCATGTCCGATCCCGCTTGACTGGTCGGCTGGAGGACGGCGTTCTCCGGTTCGCAGTGGAGGACGCCGTCCGGCTGCTCGACTTCGACGGACGACGTGGTTTCTGTCCAACAGGCAACACCGGCGTCAGCGCCGTCCCTCGCGCGTCGCTCGGGACGGAACACCTCCACCGCGGCCACCGCGACGCGAACGGCATGTGGATAGCGGGTCCCGAGGCGGTACGCCGGATGGCCTCCGCCGTCGCCGGAGAGGCTTACCCTTCGCCGGGGCGGACCAGCCCGCTCTCGTACGCGATGACCACGAGCTGGGCGCGGTCGCGGGCGTTCAGTTTGTGCAGCAGACGACTCACGTACGTGCGGGCGGTGTCCGGACTGAGGTGCAGGGCCGCCCCGATCTCCACATTGGATCGTCCGGTGCCGACCTGTGCCAGCACGTCCCGTTCCCGTCCGGTGAGCCCGGCCAGCCGGGCCGGGTCGCTGACCGGGGAGCGGGCTGCCGCGGCGATCACCCGCCGGGTCACCGCCGGTGACAGCAGCGCGTCTCCGCCGGCCACCACGCGGACGGCGTCCCGTAGGGCGTCGGGCGGGGTGTCCTTGAGGAGGAAGCCGGCGGCGCCGGCGCGGATGGCCTCGAAGAGGTACTCGTCGTCGTCGAAGGTGGTAAGCATGACCACCCGGACGTCGGCCAGCGTCGGGTCGGCGAGGATGCGGCGGGTGGCCTCGATACCGTCGCCGCCAGGCATCCGGACATCCATCAGGACGATGTCGGGCTGCTGCTCGCGGGCGACCGCCACGCCGGCCCGTCCGTCGCCGGCCTCGCCGACCACCGTGATGTCCGAGGAGCGTTCCAGCAACGCGCGGAGTCCGGTGCGCACCAGGTGCTGGTCGTCGACGAGGACGACGCGTACGTCGCTCATGTGGCGACCCCGGCCAGCGGTAGGTGGACCGAGACCCGGAAGCCGCCGTCACCGGCCTCGCCGGCATCGAGGGTTCCGCCGAGCAGGGCGACCCGCTCGGACATACCGCGCAGCCCCTGACCTGTCTCCTCTGCGGTGCCGCCGGTAGCGCCCCGGCCGTCGTCGACGACCTCCACCGACAGCCGGGCTGGTGTCGCCCGGATCGTCACGGTGGCGCGGGTGGCGTGGGCGTGGCGCAGCACATTGGTCAGGGCCTCCTGCACGATCCGGTAGACGGTGCTGCCAACCACCGCGGGCAGGGTGTCGACAGGGCCGTCGAGGCGCAGTTCGACTGGGAGCCCACCGCGGCGGACGCCCTCGATGAGCGTACGCAGCTCGGCGGTACCGGGGGCTGGCTCGCGCGGCCCGGGCTCGCGTCGCAGCGTGCCCAACGTGGCACGCAGTTCGGCCATGGCGCTGCCGCTCACCGAGTGGATCGCGGCCAGGGCGGCCTCGGCCTGCCCGGGCTCGGCGGCGGCAAGTGCCTCCCGCGCGACAGCCGATTGCAGGGTGATCACCGATATCGTGTGTCCGAGCGTGTCGTGCACTTCTCGGGCGATGCGCAGCCGCTCGGCCTCGACCTGTCGGGCGGCCTCCCGGCGGCGTTCCTCGGCCGCCGAGGCGGCCTGCCGGGCCAGCGTGACCCGTAGCGAACGCCGGTTGCGGACGGCATCACCGAGAGCGATGACGGCGAGGATCAGGGCCGCCTCGGAGCCGAGACCAGCGCCGATCACGACAGAGATGTCGTCTCCCTCGACGAGCCGGGCGGCCACCGAAACGGCCAGCAGGCTCCCGCCGACGGCGGCGGCCGGGACCACCCGGCCCCGCTGGGCGGCCACGTAGAGGATGGCGGCGGCCGGGGCGGCCACGCCGACCGGCGGCAACTCCAGCGCGTAGTAGCCGAGGATGCCGGCGGCTGTCGCCAGCAGCGCGGGGACGGTCCAAAGCCGGGCCACCAGCAGCAGTACGGCCAAGCCGACCCCGAATCCGCCGGCCAGCGCCACGCGGGAGGTCGGCGCGTCCTCGGTCACGACCGCCGCCGTGACCAGGCCCAGGATGGCCACAGCGAGTAGCGCCTCGGTTTGGGTGGGTGGGGTGGCCTGCACGTCCGTGAGCCTAAGTCGGTGCGGGCCCGCGCCGCTGCCGTCCGCAGGCATCACCTGGCCCCCGGCACGTACGTCGAGAAGCGACGCCAGCTCGCGCGGCTGCGCGGCAGACGGCCCCGAACTGGTGACATAGCGTCGACGGCGACATCACAGATCGTGCCCGCATGGGTTCGACAATCAAGGAGAAGTACTGCTGTGTCCCGTATCAGGCTGACGTGGATCGTGCTTGTCGTGCTCGTCTGGGCGGCGATGATGTCCTTCGGTGGGGTCGCGGCCGAGACCGTGATGCTCTACCCGAACATCTTCGGGGACGCCCCCGCCTCGCTGGACCGTGCCCGTGAGTTCCTGGTTGCCGGAGGACCGAGCGACTACTTCCCGCCGCTGGGCGCCTCGGTCGTGTTGACGAGCCTCGCCGCGACCGCCCTCACCTGGCGCAACCGGCGACTGCGGTGGTACGTCGCCGCCGCCGCGGTGGTCTTCATCGCCTGCGAGTTCCTGTTCTCCGTGGTGTTCTTCTGGCCGCGCAACGAGATCATGTTCGTCGACCCGGTCGGCACGCACTCCCCGGAATACCTGCGCCAGGTCGCCGAGGAGTTCGTGGCCGGCCACTGGGTGCGCCTCGCCGGCGGAGCGGTGACATCCGCGCTGGCGTTCACCGCCCTGCTGCGCTTCGCCCGGGAAACCGCGCCGGTACGGGTCGAGCGATGAGCGCCGGGCGTCGTACCCTCGGGTTCTCGTGGCCGGTCCTGGTCGCGCTCGCCGTGTTGGCCGCACCGCGGGTGGTCCTGCACGACCTGCACCTCGTGGAGGAAGGCCGGCCGGCCGCCGTGCTGCTCGCGGTCGTACCGCTGATCGGTTGGGTGGCCGCCGTGCTGTGGCGGCGACCGCCGCGTCCTTTCCTGACCGTGGTGGTCATCGGGGCGATCTACGGTGTCCTTCTCGCGGTGGGTCACCAGCTTCTGTGGGACGAGGCGTTCGGTGCGACAGGGCCGAGGCTCGGGGACATCGACCCTCGGGCGCAGGAAGTGATCCTTCGGGTGGCCGCGGTGTTCTCCAGCCTCGCTACCGGGGTCCTCACCGGGGTGGTGGCCGGGGCGGTGGCTGCCGTGCTGAGCCGGTTCGTCATCGGGCGGCAGCGCCCCGCCAGGACAACGCCGGGGCGTCGGCGCTGAGACCGACCGAACAGCGCGCGCCACCCACGCGCGGTGCGTTGCTTCCGTAGCCAAGCGCACCCGGGCCTGCGTGGGAGTGGGCTGAGGGGACGGCCGCCGGACGCGGCCGTCCCCTCAGGGGTGGTGCGGATGTCAAAGGCGTGTCCCGGGGTTCAGCGGTTCGTCGCCGCGCCGCTCGGGGCTGGCTGGACCAGTTCGAACCGGACCCGGCTCAGCCATCCCGGGAGGTCGCTGAGCACGTACACCTCGCCGTTCACATCGGTGCCGAACGCGGTCGGCTGGGTGGGGAAGGTGCCGATCGTGGCGGATTCGTAGCCGCCGGTGAGGTTGGGTCGCACGGCGAACGCGAGGGTCGAGCAGTAGTCGCTCGCGATGTAGGTCCCCCGCGCCTCCGGGGTGACGGACCCTCGGTACACCACGCCGCCGGTCACCGAGCAGTTCTCGGTGAGGTAGTGCTCGTACTCGAAGACCGGGTCGGTGTACCGCACGCCCGGCCGGCACTGGCTCTGATCGAAGACCGGCGTACCTTCTCGGCAGGACCAGCCGAGGTTCGCCCCACGCTGCGACGGGCGGATGTGGTTGATTTCCTCGACCAGGCCCTGGCCGACGTCACCGATCCAGAGCGAGCCGTCGACCGGGTCGATGGAGAACCGCCACGGGTTGCGCAGCCCGAAGACCCAGATCTCCGGCCGCGCGCCCGGCGTGCGGACGAACGGGTTGTCGAACGGGACGCAGTAGGGCTTCCCTGCGCAGGTGCGGTTGACGTCGATCCGCACGATCTTGCCGAGCAGGGTGCCGAGGTTCTGACCGGACTTGAACGGGTCGTTCGCGTGGCCACCGTCGCCGAGGGACCAGTACAGGTAGCCGTCGCGGCCGAACGCCACCTGTCCGCCGTTGTGGTTGCCGTACTCGGCGTGCTCCTGAGTGAGCAGCACCTGCACCCGCTCGGGAGCGCCGATGGGCACGCGCGCCAGGGTCAGCGTGCCGGCCGGCAGGCTTGTGTAGGCCACGTAGAGGATCCCGGTCCGCGCGAAGTTCGGCGCCGGCGTGATGCCGAGGAGGCCGCGCTCGTTGTCCGACGTGTCGATCCGGGCGGTCAGGTCGAGCACCGGCTCGGCCGCCAACCCGGTGTCGGGGTGGTACGAGCGGACGGTGCCGTTCTTCTCCGCGATCAGCATCCGGCCGTCCGGTAGCCCGGTGATCGCGATAGGACGCTGCAGACCGAAGGCCACCCGTTCGGATGTCACGGTCAGACCAGTGAGTGGCACGGCGCGGGGTTTGGATATCCCGGCCGTGGCGGTGCCGGCCACCGGCGTCGGGGGCGACAGGGACGCAGCCAGGGTTAGCACGAGCAGCCCGGCCAGCATGGTGACCGGGCGATATCGCCGTCGTGACATGTTCAGCTCCTCGATCAGGTGGGGTGGTGGATGCAGTCTGGGAGCGTTCCCACGATACATCGGCTCTAGTCGATGTCCAACTGATGTCGGGCCGTCATCCGCTCGAATTCGCAGTTGCACCAGGCGCCGTTGCGGCGGGATGAGCGCTGACGTAACTCCGCTGGCGGTCGGCTCGTTGGTAGCAAGGGGCGGACGGAGGCGGACGATGGCGGCGGGGCGGGGTGCCGAGCTGCTGCGCCCTCCAACGAGTTCGGGTCGGGCGACGTTCCTGGAGCTGTTCTTCGACCTGGCCTTCGTTGTGGCCCTCGCCCGGGTCTCGCAACGATTCGCCGAGTTGGGCGACGTCACCGGCTGGGCGCTCGTCACGGGGTTCGGGCGTACCCTGCTGCTCTTTCTGGCGCTCTGGTTGATCTGGTCGCACACCGTTTGGATCACCAGTCGGTACGAACCGGAGCGGTCGATCATTCAGGCCGTCGTGGTCGGCACCATGTTCGCCGGCCTGATCATGGCGGTGACGCTGCCCCGCGCCGTGGAGGAGCGGGCGCTGCCGTTCACGCTCGCGTACCTGATGGTGATGGTGGTGCGGCCGCTGGTGGTCGCCGTCGCGCTGCGTGGCCATCCGCGACGGCTGGTGCCGTTCCGGCTTGTCGTGTGGGCTTTGGCGAGCACGCCGTTGTGGCTGGCCGGCGCGTTGGGTCCGGATCACCTCCGCCTGCCGCTGTGGGTTGCCGCCCTCACTGTCGACTACATTGCCTGGGCATCGGGCTGGCCGCTGCCGTGGCTCGGGGCTGCGAAAGTAGGTCGGTGGCAGATCAGCGGGACTCATCTCGCGGACCGCTACCAGCAGATGTTTCTCATCGCTCTCGGTGAGTCGATTCTGGTTGTCGGCGTGGTCTTCAGCGGCGGGTTCTATTCCGCCGGGCGGGCAGCCGCCTTCGCGGTCGCGTTCGTCACCAGCGCGCTGCTCTGGCGGATCTACTTCTACCGCGCCGGTCTGCTGTTGACGGAGACGTTCGGCCGGGCGGGTATGCCAGGCCGGCTGGGCGCGGTGTCGGGACGGACGCACCTGTTGATCGTGCTCAGCGTCCTCGTCACGTCGGTCGGCTACGAGTTGGTGATCGATCATCCGTTCGGGCAGCCGCGGCCCAGTTGGCTGCTGTTCGTGGTGGGCGGTCCGACGCTCTTCCTCGTCGCACGTATGCGGCTGGAGTACGAGACTTTCGGCAAGGCCTCCCGATCCCAGATCGTCGGCGTGGCCGCCCTGTTGCTGGTCACGCCGGTGTTGGCCCATTGGGCGCCGATGGCCGGGCTGAGCGTGGTGGCCGGCGTGCTGGCCCTGGTCGTGGTCTTCGGCGTGCTGCGAAGGCGAGGCCGGCCGCTGGAGGTTCCCGCCTCGCCGATCGGGCGGGAGACGTCCGGAGATCGCGACTCCGAGGCGTGACGCGGCGGTCGTGCGCACCTGCCTGGCGCGCGTAGTGGCGAGCGTCACCTGTACGACCACCGCCAGATAGAACGGTCGGTCTTGACGGCGAGGGGTCTCGGTCGGTACGGTTCTCAGGGACAGAACGTTCGTTCCACCTGGCGCTGGCCGGGTGCGCGGCTGTCCCTGAAGGAGAGCGCCATGCCTACCAAGATCACCCTTGTCATCGGTAATCCCGCTGACCCCGCCGAGTTCGAAAAGGTCTACGCCGACGTACGTCGGGCCGCCGAGACGTTCCCGAAGCTTCAGCGGGTCGAGTCGGCAAAGGTGTGGCCCAAAGAAAACGGCACGCCCACCCCCGCGTACCGGACGCTCGACCTGTACTTCGCCAGCTACGAGGACGCCTCCGCGGCAGTCGCGACGCCCGCTGCCGCCGCCGTCTTCGGTGGGCTCCAGGGCGCTCAGGTGGAGATCACGGGGCTGTTCTCGAACATCGAGTAGCACCGCCGTCCCGCCCCGGCGGTGGCCCGCACCCCGCCGGGCGTCCCTTCGCCCCGGAATCACCGAGAGGATGACCATGACCACCCTTGCCGTTCCCGACATCTCGACGACGGCCGCTGCCCTGCGGCGGTTGTACTTCGGTCGCTTCGCCTTCGCCATTGTCTGGGCTGCCGTGACGTTTCCACTCGCCAAGCACCTCAACCCCCTCACCGCCACGCTGCTCGTGATCTACCCGCTGTTCGACGTGGCCGCCGCCATCGTCGATGTCCGCGCGTCGCGGGCCACCGGATCGCCCACCCTGCTGTACGTGAACGTCGCGATCAGCCTGCTCGCCGCTGTGGGCCTGGGCATCGCCGGCGCGTCCGGCATCCCGGCGGTCCTGCGCGTCTGGGGCGCCTGGGCGGTCGTGGCCGGGCTGGTCCAGCTGATCGTGGGCGCCACCCGCCGCAAGATGGGTGGCCAGTGGCCGATGATCATCAGTGGTGGCATCTCCGTCATTGCCGGTGGATCGTTCATCGCGGCTGCTTCCGCGGACAACCCGGCACTGACCAACGCGATCGGCTACGCCATCCCCGGCGCCATCTTCTTCCTCATCGCGGCCATCCGCCTCGGCCGCGTCGCAAAGGGGAACTGACGTGCCGAACGCCACGTACGACGTCATTGTCATCGGCGCGGGGCCGGTGGGGGAGAACGTCGCCGACCGCGTCGTGCGGGGCGGCCTGACCGCCGTGATCGTCGAGCGGGAACTGGTGGGTGGTGAGTGCTCGTACTGGGCCTGCATGCCGACCAAGGCGTTACTGCGCAGCCAGACAGCGCTCCGGGCGGCCCGCCAGCTGCCCGGCGCGCGCGAGGCGGTGACCGGCGAGGTGGACGCGGCGGCCGTGCTGCGCCGCCGGGACTCCGTCGTCTCGCACTGGAAGGACGACGGGCAGGTGTCCTGGCTGAACTCGGCGGGGATCGCGCTGTATCGGGGCCAGGGGCGGATCAGCTCCGACCGGATCGTCGAGGTGACCGGGGCGGACGGCGACATCACCTCGCTCATCGCCCGACACGCGGTCGTCATCGCGACCGGTAGTAGCGCACTGGTGCCGGACATCGCCGGTCTGCGCGAGGCGGTGCCGTGGACCAGCCGTGAGGCCGCCGCCGCGAGCGAGGTTCCCGGCCGGCTCGCCATCATCGGTGGTGGCGTGGTGGCCGCGGAGATGGCGACGGCGTACGCCGGCCTCGGATCGGCGGTGACGGTGCTCGCGCGCGACGGAGTGCTCACGCTGGCGGAGCCGTTCGTCGGCGAGCGGGTCACGCAGTCCCTGCGGGAAGCTGGCGTTTCCGTCCACATCGGTGCCGAGGCCACGTCGGTGAGCCGCGACGGCGACGGCACCGTGCACCTCACGCTGACCGACGGCGAACAGGTCGAGGCCGACGAACTCCTCGTCGCGATCGGCCGTACGCCGAACACGCACGACGTCGGCCTCGATCGGATTGGTTTGAAGCCGGGTGCCTGGCTCACCGTCGACGACACCCTGCGGGTGGTCGACGGCGCCGGTGCGTTGATCGGCGACGGATGGCTGTACGCAGCCGGGGACGTCAACCGGCGGGTGCTCCTGACCCACCAGGGCAAGTACCAGGCTCGCGCCGTGGGCGACGTGATCGCGGCCCGGGCCAGGGGCGAAGCGGCAGACGACCGCCCGTGGGGTCGGCACGTCGCCACCGCCGACGCGCGCGCCGTGCCGCAGGTCGTCTTCACCGACCCGGAAGTCGCGTCGGTGGGGCTGACCGCAGCCGCCGCCGAGGCCGCCGGGCTGCGGATCCGGGTCGTCGACTATGACCTGGCCGCGGTCGCCGGGGCCGCGCTGCACGCCGACGGCTACCAGGGGCATGCCCGGATGGTCGTGGACGAGGACCGGCGGGTCATCGTCGGCCTCACCCTCGTCGGCCCGGACGTCGCGGAACTGATCCATGCCGCGACGATCGCCATCGTCGGTGAGGTCCCACTGGAGCGGTTGTGGCACGCCGTTCCCGCGTACCCGACCGTCAGCGAGGTCTGGTTGCGGCTGTTGGAGGCGTACGGCCGCTGACCTGAGCCGTGCGGCCGTCCGTGCACCCGCTGGGACGAGGCTCACGGCGGGCGCAACCGGTGGTGGCAACACCAAGGAGCTGGGTCATCCCCTCACCCGGGGGTGGCCCAGCTCGACGTCGTGCGGCGGCGGTCGCGCGAGAACTAGCGGGCCGACTCTGCCGACTGACGCTCCGAGTTGATCCTGAGGAGTCCTTCGATACCGCGCAGGAAGGTCTCGGACACCAACGTGGGGTCGGAAAGGCATCCGGCTGCCATGGCGCCGTCCCGGAGCATGACGAAGTGGCGCGCGGCGGGATCCGCCGTTTCTTGGTGGACCTGTGCCATGAGCATGGTGATGGTGTCCAGGAACCATTGCCTGTGGGCCATGAGTTCTTGGTGCACGGGATGGTTCGTGTCGGGGTATTCCGCTGCGGCGTTCAGGAACGCACACCCGCGGAACCCGGGGGACTGGATGTTCTGAGCGATGGAACTGGCGATGGCCAGGAGCGGATCGACAGGCGATCGGTTGGCGGCGAGGGCCTTGTCGACCATGCCGCGCTCCAGCTGATGTACCTCACGTAGGTAGGCCAGGATGAGGTCGTCCTTGCTGGGGAAGTGCCGGTAGAAAGTGGCCCTGGTCACCTTCGCCTCGGCGATGATCCGGTCGACGCCGACGGAGTGAATGCCCTCCGTGTAGAAGATCCTGGTCGCCGTGCGGAGAAGCCTGAGTCGTGCCTCGGAAGGCCGGGCGTCGGGTTCGTCGCGCGTCATCCAACCATCTTAGCGATAGAACGTTCGGTCTGGCTGGGCTTGGCGCGCGGTGCCCGTGCAGCGTGGGGACAATGACCGGCAGGTCGTCTCGTGTCCGAATCGGGTGTCGGCCAGGCGTTTCCGCACCGACGTTCGACGAGGCAATCCGTTCTTCGATCTCGCTGACAGCGGCCTCGTCAGTGCTGGATTCTGGAATCTGGGTGCTGCGACCCACCTGAGCCGGGATCGCGCGCTGATGCGTGCTGCCGGAAAAGCTGCTCCGTTGACTGTCCTCGTCGACCCGGTCTGCAGACCGCAGGCAGTGGGCGGTGAGACATCTCGAAAGGACTCCCAATGAGCGCTGCTCGTGACATGTCCGCCCAGGAATCAGGGATGCCGACAGTTGTGCTGGTCCACGGGGCGTTCGCCGGCTCGTCGAGTTGGAACGGGGTGGTCGCCAACCTCAAACGTCGCGGTTACCCGGTCATTGCCGTCGCCAATCCGCTGCGCGGTGTGCAGAAGGACGCCGCTTACGTTCGGGCTCTTCTGGACAGCCTGTCCGGGCCGGTCGTGATGGCCGCCCACTCCTACGGCGGGCTGGTCATGACCGAGGCCGCGGCTGGCGCATCCAACGTCAAGGCTCTGGTGTACGTCGCCAGCGTGAGCCCGGACGTGGGCGAGAGTGTGATCGGTCTGCTCGGCAAGTATCCCGGAAGTCAGCTCGCCACCAGCATCAACATGGTGCCGATCCCCTCCGACGACGGCGGCATGACAATGGATCAGTACATCTTCCAGGACAAGTACCCCGAGGTGTTCGCCGCCGACGTTGACCGCGGCACCGCCGAAATCATGGCGGCGACGCAGCGGCCCGCCTCTGCGGGCGCCCAGGAGGAGAGCGTGACCAAGGCCGCCTGGAAGACGATCCCCTCCTGGACCCTGATCACCACTCAGGACAAGGGCATTCCGCCAGACTTGCAGCGTTTCCTGGCCGACAGGGCGGGGTCCACGACAGTGGAGATCGCCGCGTCCCACGCGGTGGCGGTCTCGCAACCCGGCCCGGTCGCCGACCTCATCGACACCGCCGCCCGCGCCACCGCACGCTCGATGCAGTTGTCAAAGAGTCGTCAAGGTTGACCAGGGCTTGCCCCGCCGTCGTCAACGCGATGCCTGGGCCACCGGTTTCTCACCGAGGAGATAGCTCGCAACTCTTCGGTCTTGGCGTCCACGCAAGGGACTGTAGGAGCCCACGCCCATCCGCACCCACCGCCGAACGGGCGATCAGTGCGGGAAGGCGCGGGGGATGCGTGCGCCGACAAGCTCCTCGCGGAACGCTTGGATGCGTGTGATGACCTGCCGTCTGCCGATGGTGTTCTCGATGCGGTCGAGGTAAAGGCATCGGGCCGCGAGCTTGTCGAGATCGACTGTGAAGTAGATCGCCATCAGCGGGTTGACGAACAGGTCGCCACCGCCGGTGCGCCGGGTGAATCGGACGTCCCCGAACGCGCCGCCGGTGGCGGCGGCGATCTGTCCCTGAACGATGCTCGGCCGCTGCGGGGTGGCGGCCTGGGCGTCAGCGACGGCAGCGCGGTAGAGCTCTGCCTCCGGGCTGGAACCGGGGATGGACAGGGCGCCGAGGTAACCACCGTCGCGGTCGAGCGCGGCGAGGTTCTCCAGCACCTCAACGTGATTGACGCCGTCGTAGGCGTCGATGCCAAAGCCGAGACTGGTCACCAGCTTGACCGGTACGTCCAGCGCGGCCACGGCGGCCAGGCTGGTCATGTCCTCCACCGGAGTGCCGAGATTGCTCTCGTCGCCGCGCAGCAGCACATCGGTGCCGCCGTCTACCAGCACCACCGCGTCGATGTCGAGGCGTTCCACCAGGTGCCGGTACGCGGCTCGCAGCGGCTGGACACCGAGCGGAGGAAAGGCGTACACCGTCGACGGCAGGTGCTGAGCCGCCAGCCATCGGGCGAGCGTTCGCTCCGGGAAGTACCAGTCGGAGCTGGTGGTGTCCGGCTGAACCGCTGCGACGTGCTCCACCACCCACGCGTCGCGGTCGATCAACTCAAGTTCCGAGAAGGAGAGGCTGGCCAGGTGCACCTGCGCCCCGGCGCGCCACAAGGCGAACGCCAGGGGCAGGCCCGCGTACACGTCAAAACCCCCGCCTGCTCCGGCGATGAGGATGCTCCGGGCCGGGGCCAACGCGGCGAACAGTGGCGGAACGGCCAACGAAAACGCACCGGAGTCGGCCGGTGGCGCCGCAGGGGTCATCACCGGTCAATGATCACCGACGCGCGGCGGGACCCCGGGCCGGCCGCTAGATGACGGGAACCGGGGGAGGGTCGAGCAGGGTGCGGTCACCGTCGACGCCGCTGTTCAGTGCGGCGGCGACGTCCTCGTGCGGGGTTCCTGGCCGGATCGCACTGACCTCGTCCAGGTGTCGGTAGTGCTGGTCGCTGAGGTCGAGTTGGAGAGACTTCAGGTATTCCTCCAGCTGGGTCAGGGTGCGTGGGCCGACGATCGGGATCAGGGCCGTGGGGGTCAGTGCGGCCCGGCGACGCAACCAGGCCAGGGAGACCTGGACCGCACTGACGCCGAGCTCCTCGGCAATCGTCAGTACGGCGTCGACGACGGCGGTGCGCTGGGCGCTGCCCTCGATCGCGTCGCCCCGGGCGGTCAGCCGGCCTTGTTCACCCTGCCGATACTTGCCGGTGAGCAGTCCGCCGGCCAGCGGAGAGTAGAGGACCACGCCCAGACCGTGGGCCTGCGCCATCGGCAGTAGCTCCCGCTCGGCGGATCGTTCGGCCAGGCTGTATTCCGTCTGTATGCCGACCAGGGGGGCCAGGCCGCGCAGTTCGGCGCGGACGGCGGCGCCGGCGACCCGCCAGGCCGGGAAGTTGGACAGGGCGCCGTGCAGGATCTTGCCGGAGCGGATCAGTTCGTCGAACCCGGCCAGGATTTCCTCGATCGGCGTGAGGCCGTCGGGAAAGTGCGGCATGAAGACGTCGACGTAGTCGGTGTTCAGGCGGCGCAGACTCGCTTCGAGCGACCGGACCATGATCTTTCGGCTGTTGCCGGTCGTACCAGGGCGGGGCTGGGCCTGCCTGGTCCCGCTGTACTTGGTGATGATCACGAAGTCGTCTCGCTGATGCCCGAGCAGCCCGCCGAGCACGGTCTCGGCTTGTCCGTCCTGGTACAGGTTGGAGGTGTCGAACGTGGTGCCGCCAGCGGTGACGAAGGCCTCGAAGATCTGTCGGGAGGCCTCGGGGCCGGCGCCCGTGTTCGAGGTGCTGAAGTTCGCCGTCCCGAGCGCGTACTGCGACACGCGCAACCCGGTCCGGCGTCCGAAGGTCTGGTAGCGCACGGTAGCTCCTGAAGTCCGGTGCGGCGAGGTAGGCTTCCGACGGTAGCAAATAAAGCGAGGGGTCACTCTTTATGCCCAGGGTCAGTCAAGCTCATCTCGACGCTCGCCGCCAGCAGATCGTGGATGCCGCCCGGGCTCGGTTCGCCAGTCACGGCTTCGCCCACACGTCGATGGCCGACATCGTGACCGAGTCCGGGCTCTCCAACGGGGCGATCTACCGATACTTCACGAGCAAGGACGAGATCGTCATCGCGGTCTGCGAGCAGGGAACCGAAGCGCTGCCGAGGGCGCTCACCGCCGAGGCTGTGGGGGGTTTCCTCGAGCACGTCCGGGCCCGGGCCCGGGACACTGATCATGCCCGGCTGGTCGCCCAGATCTACGCCGAAGCGGCGGTGTCACCCCTGCTGGCAGCCGTTGTGCAACGACAACTCGCCGCCATGCGGGCCGCGATCGCCGAGTTGGTGCCCGACTCTCGACGCCCGCAGGCCGGGCAGATCGCCGAAGCGTTCGTGGCCCTCTGCGTCAGCTACAGCCTGCAGCTGGCGATCCGGGGCGACCTGGACCCCGCGCCCTTCGCCGCCGCGTTGATGGCGATCATCAAGGGCTAGGCGAGCGTGACCGACCGCCGGTTCGGTGGGCGCTCGACAGGCGTCCGCATGCCGGCCCGCATCGTGCGGACCTGTCGATCGCTAAATGGAGTGAATCCTCATTTTAAGTGTTGACGAGTGTTACTGTCGGCCCACCCGATCCCGTCAACTGGAGGACCCATGCCGGTAGCTCACATCGCTGCCATCAACCTGGAATGCCCGGACCCAGTCGACCTGGCCCGCTTCTGGGCCGCGATGCTGGACGGTGAGGTCACGGTCCAGACCCCGGATTTCTGCGCGGTCAAGGCGGGTCCGCTGTACCTCGGCGCGGTTCGCGTCAGCGACTACCGGCCACCGACCTGGCCCTCCGGCGAACGATCACAGCAGATCCACTTCGACCTGGCCGTCGACGACCCCGATGACCTCGACGACGCAGAGTCTCGTGCGGTCGAGCTGGGAGCCGCCAGGGAAGAACACCAACCCGCGCCGGAACGCTTTCGCGTCCTGCGGGACCCGGCCGGCCATCCCTTCTGCCTACGCCGCTGAACCGCGCAACTGCTGCGTGAGTGTCAGCTGTCCGAGTTCCTGGGTGCATCGGGTGAGCGCGACGTAGAGGCCGTTCCAGCCGCGCGGTTCGGCGGCGATGCCCTGAGGGTCGATGAGTAGCGTCGCGTCCCACTCCAGTCCCTTGGACTGGGTTGCGGTGAGCACCGGCACATCACCCAGCACGGCTTGGAGTGTGGCGATGTGATCTGCGGGGGCGATGACGCCGACCGTGCCGCCGTGCCACCGTTGCTGCAGCTGCCGCACTGCTTCGGCGGCGGCGCCGGCAAGCTCAGCCGGTGTGATCGTGAGCTCCCAGGGGGCGATCCCGGAGGAGCGTACCGCTCGTGGTGGCGTGTTGTGGCTGCCAGCCCTCTTCAGGACCGGTTCGGTGAGGTCCATGACCTCGCGCGGGGTCCGGTAGCAGATGGTGAGTTGCGCGGCGGTCCAGCGGTCTCCGAAAACAGCCCGCACCGCTTGTGCCCAACTGGTGTGCCGGTGCGCTGCCTCCGCCTGGTCGATGTCGCCGACGGCGGTGATGGAACGACTGGGGCAGCGCCGGAGCACCATGTGCCACTGCATCTCGGACAGTTCCTGCGCCTCGTCGATGACGACGTGGCCGTACACCCAGCCGCGCTGTCGGCGCGCCCGGTCGGCGACGAACTCGCCCTGTGGTTGCGGGGCACCGACCTCGCCGAGCAGGTCGGCGAGGGCGTCGAGCAGCGGGATGTCGCTTGACGCCCAGGGGGCGCGCTCGGCGGCGTCGGCGGCGACGGCGGTGATCTCCTCGGGGGACAGCTGCGGGGCGAACCGGGCCAGCAGGACACGGTCGGTCAGGAGATCACCCAGCAGGGCTTCGGCGTCCAGGGTGGGCCACCATGCCTCGATGAATCTGGCGATGGTGGCGTCCTCGGCGATACGACAACGAAGCTGCTCGACCTCCTCCTCGGAAAGTAGTCCGTCGACGTCGCTGCCGGTGGACGTCCGGGTGGAGTGCTGGTCCCGCCCCATGTCCCTGTCGACGCGGGCGAGGATGTCCTCGAAGCCTTCCTCCATCTCATCCATCAGCGCCTCGCGCTGCTCGGCGACGACGTCGGCGAGGATGTGGTGCAGCTGCTCGGTGAACACCGCGCGGGCGCGGTGGTACGGGCGTCCCTGCACCGCCGAGGTGAACGCCTGCGCCACCGTTGCGGCGGAGATGACGTAGAACTCCCCCTCCCAGCGCACCTTCAGATCGCGGGGCCTCGGGAGCAGCGACGCGACGTAGCCTTCGAGCGCGGGCTGCCAGAGAGCGCGGCCCTTGATCTCGGCGAGGAGTCGGCTCTCGTCGCGGCCCACGTGGATGCCGGTCAGCAAGGTGTCGCAGGTCGCCGAGACGACGGCGGTCTCACCGAGCGCCGGCAGCACCTGCGCGATGTACCGGAGGAACCGCGGCGAGGGGCCGAGGACCAAGACCGCCTGCTCGGCCATCTTTCGGTGGGTGAACAGGAGGTACGCGACGCGGTGCAGGGCAACCACTGTCTTGCCCGTGCCGGGACCGCCCTGGACGATCAGCGGGCCGGTCGCCTCCGCCCGGATGATGTCGTCCTGTTCGCGCTGCAGGGTGGAGATCGCCGTCGACATGCGACCGGTGCGCCGCTGGTCGAGGGCGGCCAGGAGGGCGCCTTCGCCGACGAGCTCCGCCGTTGTGCTCCCGTCCAGGGGCTCGTCGTCCACGCCGACGACCGTCGATCCCATCGTGCGTATGTGCCGGCGCCGTGCCTGACCCTGTGGGTCGACAGCCGTCGCGGTGTAGAACGGCCGAGCCGCGGGAGCGCGCCAGTCCACAAGCAGTGGCTCACCGCCCTCGCCGTCGTCGCGGAGACCGACACGGCCCACGTGGCGCACGGTGCCATCAAGGCCGTCGAGGCGGCCGAAGACCAGCCCGTCATCTGCTCGCCGGAGCTCGTCGTACTGCTGTCGGAGCATGCGCTGGCGGGCCTGTTCCAGCGCGTCCAGGGCCTCCGGCGAAAGCTCGGCCTGTAGGTGGTCGGCAAGCCTGTCGCGCCGGGCCGTGGCCAGGTCCAGAAACGCCTGTTCCTCGGCGACCGCGGATCGGCGCGCGGCGGCCTCTGCGGTAGCGGTCGGCAGTTGGCCGTCAGGTGTTACTTCGCCGATGCCATCGGTGCCGTTGCTCGGTGCAGACTTCCGGTGCATTCGCAAATCCTTGTATCGGGTAACCCTCGGACCCGGGCGGGCCGCAGCGCATTCGGCGGCAAGCATAGAGTCGGTTTTCCGCACCGGCCAGGAGATCCGCCGGCAGAGATCGGGATCTCAATGCCTTGCAGTCCCGGGTTTCCTGTGGCCTCCTCAGTCCCGATTCGCATATTGACAGTTCAGTCTTTATCTGTTCTGCGGGTTTGTTCCGATCAGCGCGGGTGCTCTTCGGAGGGGTGTTCGCAGGCGGACCCGGGCCGGAGTTGACGGCCGGTTCAAAGGCGGTGCGAAGTCGATCTGGCTGGTGCGGCACGATTGCGGCGTGTCGATGGAACGCGTGGAAACTCCAGCCAATCTGTTGACCTGGCTTGCGGACCGTCCTGTTCGGGAGGCGACCACCGGCTATGACGCCGCTGGTTGGCAATCGTCGACCTGGATTCTTCATGCGATGTACGACAACCTGAGTCCATGAACCTCGACGAGGAAACCACAGTTACCGGCATTCCCTTGGGCTTCGTTGCCCGACCGGCGAGCCCGTGGCGACGGGTGTTCTGGTCGCAGCATCTCACCGAACGGCGGGGACAGGCAGCGGATCGGAATCACCCGCCAAGCCACCGCTGGTTCCCACACCGCAGGTGGCCGGTCACCGTCCAGCCACCGCCTGAAGGGCCCCTCGACAAGGAGAGCCTCGATGCCCTGCTGGACGCCCTGGGCCGTTGTTCGGTCGACGGCCCCAGGACCGACTGCGTCGCCTTCTACGCGTCCCTGCCGACCGGTGACGTCGACAGTCATCACGTCTGGAGCGGGCCGTTGTCAGCCGTTCCCGACCTGCTCGAAGAACGCGGAGGGCCCTACCCGTTCTCACCGACGAATCTGTGGCCCACGGATCGGTCCTGGTTCGTCTGGACGGACTACGACCTCCTGGGCACCAAGGTCAGCAGATCCGGACCCCTGGTCGAGGCGGTCAAGACCCACCCCGCTCTCGAGACGGTGGACTGGGTCAGCTCAACGTGAAGGACGCGTCGTCGACGTCGAAGGCCGTGGCGCCGTTGCCGGCCGTCTCGCTGGCGAGGAAGCTGACCGTCGCGGTGCGCTCGGTCGTCCCGGTTCCGCTCGACATGACGTACTGCCGCCACTGCGCCCCGCCGTCGAAGGCCAGCGAGAACCTCGTCTTGGGGGGTATCCCGGTGACCGCCAGTCCGACGTTCAGGTAGTCGCCGCGGCTGGTCTCCGTGGTGGTGGTCCGCACCCAGAAGCGGACCGTCAGGTCGCAGTTGGCCGGCACGGTGACGGTGGTGCGCAGCAGGTCGGAACGTGTCACGTCCAGCCCGGCGAAGGTGGCGTAGGCGCGGCCGGTGTGTGCGGGCCGGGTCGCGTCGCCGAACACGACGATCCGGGGGCCGGCCGTCCAGCCGGTGGTGCCGCCCTCGAACCCCGGGTTCGGGTGGATCTGCCCGGTGCAGGGCGGGTCGGCTGCTGGCTGGCCGTGGGATGCGCCGCCCGTGGCCAGGAGCAGCAGGGCCGCAGCCGAGACGGCGGTGACGAAGGCCTTCATCGTTTCTCCCCGCGTCAATACATTCGAGATAGTCGATGCCTATCGACCATGCGTGATGGACGCGGGCCCGTCAAGCTCTTCCCGCCGTCGGCCCTGCGACGGTGGCGGCTGACACCTGCTGGCACTACCGGCGGCGGCGGGCGTCGGCCTCCGTGTCGAGCAGGTCGTTGAGCGTCAGCGCGGAGTTGATCAGTGAGAGGTGGCTGAACGCCTGCGGATAGTTGCCGATCTGCTCCCCGGTCGCGGCGATCTCCTCGGCGTAGAGGCCGAGGTGGTTGCTGAAGGTGAACATCTTCTCGAAGGTGAGTCGGGCGTCGTCGAGACGACCGGAACGGGCCAGCGCCTCCACGTACCAGAAGGTGCACATGTTGAAGGTGCCCTCATGGCCGGGGAGACCGTCGGGGGAGTGGACCGGGTCGTACCTGTGGACCAGGCTGTCGGAGACCAGTTCGCGCTCGATCGCCTGCAGGGTCGACTGCCACAGTGGGTCGCTCGGCGTGACGAAGCCGACCGCCGGCATGGCGAGCAGCGCCGCGTCCAGCACGGTCTCGTCGTACGCCTGCACGAAGGTGCCGCGGTTCCGGTCGTACCCGCGCTCCATGACCTGGTTGTAGATGCGGTTGCGCTGCTCGGTCCAACAGGCCATGTCCCCGGGGCGGCCGGTGCGGGTGGCCAGCCGGATGGCCCGGTCCAGCGCCACCCAGGACATCACCCGACCGAAGGTGTAGTTGCGGGGGTGGTGGCGGCTCTCCCAGATGCCGGCGTCGGGCTGGTCCCAGTTGCGGCAGAGCCAGTCGACCAGCCGGACGGTGCTCTTCCACACCTGGTGCGAGACGCGGATGCCCTGCTCGTCGGCGAGGTGCATGGCGTAGAGCGCCTCGCCGTGGATGTCGAGCTGGAGTTGGTCGGCGGCGCCGTTGCCGATCCGCACCGGCCGGGAGCCGCGGTAGCCCTCCAGATGGTCCAGCACCTCCTCGTGCAGATCGGAGGAGCCGTCCACCCGGTACATGATCTTGAGTGGATCCTGGTGGTCGCCGGCCTCGCGGATCCGCTCGTCCAGCCAGTTCATGTACCGGCTGACCTCCTCGGTGAAGCCAAGGCCGAGCAGCGCGTGCACCGAGAACGACGTGTCGCGCACCCAGGTGTAGCGGTAGTCCCAGTTACGAGTTCCGCCGACCAGTTCGGGCAGCGCTGTGGTGGGCGCGGCGATCATCGCGCCGGTGGGCGCGTACGTCATGAGTTTCAGCGTGATGGCGGACCGCTCGACCATCTCCCGCCAGCGGCCGGTGTAGCGGGAGCGTTCAACCCAGCGCCGCCAGTAGTCCTGGGTCCACTCGAACATGCCCTGGATCTCTTCCGGCGGGATGACGCGCGGCTCGGTGCCGCCGGTCTCCAGGACCACCCCGCCGGTGTCGCCCTCGTTCAGCGTGCCGTACGCGACCAGGTCGCCGCCCTCAAGGTGAATGTCGCCCTGTTCGGAGATCAACCGCCGCACCGGGTCGACCGGGTGGAACGTCAGCGTCGCCGACCGGCTGCGGAAGACGTAGCCGGTGCGGTGGCGTTCCAGCTGATGCTCTTCGCGGGCGTAGTCGAACCGGGGCCGGCACTCCACCCGGAAGCGCATGCTGCCTCGGACCATTGTGACGATGCGGACCAGCCGGTGCGCGTCGGTGACCCGCTCGCCAGTGACCGGCATGAAGTCCATCACCTCGGCCACCCCGTCGGCGCTGATGAACCGGGTGATCAGGATGGGTGTGCCGGGGAGGTAGAGCTGCTTCGTCACGTACCGTACGTCGTGCGGAGCGATCCGGAAGTATCCGCCCTTCTCCTTGTCCAGCAGCGCGGCGAAGATGCTCGGCGAGTCGAACCGCGGCGCGCAGAACCAGTCGACCGTCCCGTCACACGTCACCAGCGCGGCGGTCTGCAGGTCGCCGATGAGTCCGTGATCCTCGATCGCCGGATAGCTGTCCACGTCTCTCCCCGGTTCGGCTGCGTCCTGCGGATCGAACCTAGGGGGAGAATTGTCGACTTAGGTGAGATTCACGTTTCGCCACCCGGTCGCGTGCCCGACCCTGCCCCGACACCCGGTCGGGCCACCCCGCCTGCCCGGTCGGACCTGATCGAGCGGGTGCGAGGAGCGCGGGCTGACGGGCCCCGGGTCAGGGCAGCCGGCGGCAGGACGAGCGGATGACCAGTTCGGTGGGAAGCCGGATGTGGGTGTCGCGTTCGACGCCGGCGATCAGGTCGACGAGCAGGCGCAACGCCTCGGCACCCATCCGCTGCAGCGGCTGCATGATGGTCGTCAGTGGCGGGTTGACCAGCGCCGACTCCGGGACGTTGTCGAAGCCGATCACCGACAGGTCGTCCGGCACCGAGAGGCCCATGTCGCGGGCCACGTTCATCGTGGAGATCGCGGAGAGGTCGTTGCCCGCGAAGATCGCGCTCGGCCGGTCGGTGAGGGCGAGCAGTTCGGCGGCCGTTCCGGCGGCGCTCTCGATCCGGAACCCGCCGACGCGGACGAGCCGCTCGTCCACCGGCACGCCGGCGTCGGCCATCGCACTGCGGAAGCCGGCCTCGCGCAGCTGCGCCGACTTCAGGTCGGTGCGCCCGCTGATGTGCCCGATCCGCCGGTGACCGAGGGACAGCAGGTGGTTGGTCGCCAGCACGGCGCCGGCGAAGTTGTCGGAATCGACGGTGGGCAGGTCGGACGGCCCGGTGTGCGGGTCGACGGCCACGACGTGGAAGTTGTTCTCCGTCTCGACCACCGTCGGCGTGACGATCACGGCGCCGTCGATGAGCGTGCCGGAGAGGCGGGCGAGTGAGCGTCGCTCCCACCCCACGGCGGCGCCCTCGCCGTCCCCGCTGGAGTAGGCCAGCAGCTGGTATCCGCTGCCGGCGACCTCCTGTGACGCCCCCTTCAGCAGCTCGGTCGAGAACGGCTCGAACTCGGCGACCAGGATGCCCAGCACGTTGGTGCGGTGGCTGCGCAGGCTCTGCGCCCCCAGGCTCGCCTCGTAGCCGAGCTCGTGGATGACCTGCTGGACGCGCTCCACGGTCGCCTGGGCCACGCCGTAGCGGCCATTGACAACCTTCGACACGGTCGCGACCGAGACGCCGGCAGTACGTGCCACATCCGACATCTTGACGCGCTGCTGAAACACCACGTCGATGATGATAGGGCCGCCGCCCGGGGTGCGTCGCCAGCGATTCGAAAACGTTATCGATACCGATTGACATCAAGTTACATGACTGTAAAACTTCGCCGCAAAGCCGAGTACCGCGACTGACTGGTCGAGGAGACATCGATGGCAACGAAGCGGCGTGCGAGTGCCGTCCTGGCACTGTTAATGACAAGTGTTCTCGTTGTCGCCGGGTGCAACGGCGGCGGCGAAGAGGCAGCCCCTCAGAGCGAGCTGTACAAGGACCCGGTGACCCTGACCTGGTGGCACAACGCCTCACAGGACGGGCCTGGCAAGACCTACTGGGAGAAGGTCGCCAAGGACTTCTCCGCACTCCACCCCACCGTCAAGATCGAGATTGAGGCGATCGAGACGAACCAACTCCAGCGCACCCGGCTCCCTGCCGCGCTGCTGAGCAGCGACCCGCCGGACATCTTCCAGGCGTGGGGCGGCGGCGAGATGACCGAGCAGGTGGAGGCCGACTACCTCAAGGACATCACCGACCAGGCCAAGACCGAGGTCGCCAACATCGGCAGCGCCGCGGAGATCTGGCAGGTCAAGGGCAAGCAGTACGGCCTGCCGTTCCGGATGGGCATCGAGGGCGTCTGGTACAACAAGGAGATGTTCGCCAAGGCGGGCATCGCGGCTCCGCCGACCACCTTCGAGGAGCTCAACGCCGCGGTCACCAAGCTCAAGGCGATCAACGTCGTTCCGATCGCCGTGGGTGCCGGTGACAAGTGGCCGGCCGCGCACTGGTGGTACAACATGGCGCTGCGCGCCTGCTCGGTCGACACCCTCAAGAAGGCGTCCGCGGAGAAGAACTTCGACGACCCGTGCTTCGTAAAGGCCGGCCAGGACCTGAAGGCCTTCATCGACACCAAGCCGTTCCAGCCCAACTTCATCGCCACGCCGGGCCAGAACGACCCGACCAGCGCCAACGGCATGCTCGCCAACGGCAAGGCCGCGATGGAGCTCATGGGTGACTGGAACCGCGGCACGTTGGACACCGTGGCCACGGACAAGACGAAGCTCGCCTCGTTCCTCGGCTGGTTCCCGGTGCCGGCTATCTCGGGTTCCCCGGGTGACCCGAAGGCGGCCCTCGGCGGTGGCGACGGGTTCTCCTGTGCCAAGAACGCCCCGACCGAGTGCGTCGAGTTCCTCAAGTACATCGTGAGTCCCGAGGTGCAGAAGGGCTACGCCGATACCGGCACCGGTCTGCCGGTGGCCAAGGGTGCGGCGGACGCCGTGAAGGACCCCGCGCTGAAGTCCATCCTGGAGGCGACCTCCGGGGCGAGCTACGTCCAGCTCTGGCTGGACACGGCCTACGGCAGCACCGTCGGCACCGCGATGAACGACGCGATCGTCGCCATCTTCGCCGGCAACGGGACGCCTGAGAAGGTCGTCTCGGCGATGAAGGCGGCCGCAAGCAAGTGACCTCCGCCAACCAGATCCGTATGCCCGCCGGCGGCGCTTCCGCGTCGCCGGCGGGCCCCCGCAAGGCCGGGCGCGACTCGGCCCGCCGTGCCGACAACCGCCGCAAGTGGTACGAGATCATCGGGCTCACCACGCCGGCCGTCGTCATCTACGTGATGTTCGTGCTGGTGCCGATGGGCTTCGCGGTCTACTACAGCCTGTTCCGGTGGCGCGGGGTAGGGCCTCCCACCGAGTTCGTCGGCCTGCGAAACTACACCCTCGCCTTCCAGGACCCGATCTTCCTCGACGCGCTGCGCAACAACGCCATCATCGTGTTCGGGTCGCTGCTGATCCAGGGCCCGATCGCCCTGGGCGTCGCCCTGCTGCTGAACCGTCGCTTCCGTGGGCGGGCCGTGTTCCGCCTGCTGGTGTTCGTGCCGTACGTTCTGGCCGAGGTCACCGTCGGCATCATGTGGAAGCTGCTGCTGACCGGCGACGGCACCGTCGACGCGCTGCTGCGGTCCCTGGGAATGGGCGGCCTGGTGCAGGCCTGGCTGGCGGACCTTGATGTGGTCATCTGGACCCTGCTGGCCGTCCTCACCTGGAAGTACGTCGGCTTCGCCATCATCCTGCTCCTCGCCGGACTGTCCAATGTGCCCGACGAGCTGACCGAGGCGGCCGCCATCGACGGCGCGAGCTGGTGGCAGATCCAGCGGCACGTCACGATCCCGCTGCTCGGCCCGACGATCCGGATCTGGATGTTCCTGTCCATGATCGGCTCACTACAGATCTTCGACATGATCTGGGTGACCTCGGTGCCCGCGGTGCGGTCCCTCGGCGCATCGGCCACCATGGCGACCTACATGGTGGACAACGGGTTCTTCGCCCGGCTCTGGGGCTACGGCAACGCCGTGGCGGTAATCCTGTTCGTCATCTCCTTCGTGGCGGCGCTGCTGTTCCAGCGGTTCCTGCTCCGCCGCGACATCGAGGGCGCCATCACCGGAAGGGCGAAGTGACGATGGCCGTGAACTCGGTTCTCCCCCCGTCCACCGGACGCCGTCAGGTCTCCTGGGGCACGCCGCTCACCTACGCGCTCGCCCTCGCGATCGCGGCGGTGTCGATCGCCCCGGTCATCTACGTGGTCATCGGCGGTTTCCGCACCACCCCGCAGATCGTCGCGGACCCGGCCGGCCTGCCCGACCCGTTCGTCTGGGACAACTACGCCAGGGTGTTGACCCAGAGCAACTTCTGGCAACAGGCGTTCAACAGCGCGGTCATCGCCCTGGGCACCACGCTGGCCGTGGTCGTGCTCGGGATGGCCGCCGCGTTCGTGCTCGCCCGCTACACCTTCCGCGGGCGGGAAGGGCTCTACACCTTCTTCACTCTCGGCCTGCTGTTCCCGGCCGGGGCGGCGATCCTGCCGCTCTACCTCATGCTGCGTGACCTGAACCTGGTCAACTCCTACTACGCGGTGATCCTGCCGCAGGTCGCCTTCTCGCTGCCACTGACGATCGTGATCCTGCGTCCCTTCCTCTCGGCGATCCCGAGAGAGTTGGAGGACGCCGCCTCCATCGACGGTGCGAGTCGGCTCGGTTTCCTCTGGCGCATCGCGATGCCGCTGTCGCGGCCCGCGCTCGTCACGGTTGGCGTCCTGGCGTTCGTGGCCAGTTGGAACTCGTTCCTGCTGCCGCTGCTGGTGCTCAGCGACGTCAACCTGCACACCCTGCCGCTGGGCGTGCAGAACTTCTCCAGCCAGTACACGACCGACACGGCAGGCGTACTCGCCTTCACCTCGCTGGCGATGCTGCCGGCACTGCTCTTCTTCACGCTCGCGGAGAAGCAGATCGTCGGTGGCCTGCAGGGTGCGGTCAAGGGCTGAGCGGCAGCGGTACGAGCACAACCAGAGGAAGGCACAGCATGACTGAGGTCCACGCGGTGGTGGACGGGCCGGCGCCGGCTCAGGCAGGTCCGGAGCACGGACGGCCGGACGGGCACGACGGCGAGGCCCGGCTACGTGATCTTCTCGGCCGGATGACGATCGAGGAGAAGATCGCCCAGCTCGTCGGCTTCTGGGAGAAGGAGGACGGCGAGGCGGTCGCACCGTTGCAGGGGGAGTTCGGCGACGACTCCAAGCTCGAAGACTTCTCCCGGCACGGGCTCGGTCACCTCACCCGCGCCTACGGCACCCGCCCGCTGGACCCGGCGGAACGGGCGTCCTGGTTGTGGAAGTTCCAGCGGGACCTGGTCACCGGGACCCGGCTCGGCATTCCGGCGATCGTCCACGAGGAGTGCCTCACCGGGCTGTCGGCCTGGAAGGCGGCCACGTTCCCCACCCCACTCGCCTGGGGTGCCGCGTTCGACCCGGACCTGGTCACCGAGATGGCCGAGGCGATCGGCGCCTCGATGCGGGCCCTGGGCGTCCACCAGGGGCTCTCTCCGGTGCTCGACGTGATCCGTGACCCGCGCTGGGGTCGGGTGGACGAGTGCATCTCCGAAGACCCGTACCTGGTCGGCACCATCGGGACGTCGTACGTGCGCGGCCTGCAGTCGCAGGGGGTGCACGCCACCCTCAAGCACTTCGCCGGCTACTCCGCCTCGCGCGCCGGGCGCAACTTCGCACCGGTGCACGTCGGCCGCCGGGAACTGGTCGACGTACTGCTCCTCCCGTTCGAGATGGCGATCATCGACGGCAACGCCCGCAGTGTCATGCACTCGTACACCGAGATCGACGGGGTGCCCGTCGCCGCCGACCCGACGATGCTGACCGGCATCCTGCGCGACCAGTGGGGCTTCGACGGCACTGTGGTGGCCGACTACTACGGGGTGGCGTTCCTGAACCTGCTGCACCACGTGGCGAGCGATCACGCGGACGCGGCCGGGCAGGCGTTGGCCGCCGGTGTCGACGTCGAACTGCCGACCGGCGACGCCTATCTGACCCTGCCGGAGTCGGTGCGGGCGGGCAGGCTCGACGAGGCACTCATCGACCGCGCGGTGCTGCGGGTGCTGCGCCAGAAGCAGGACCTGGGTCTGCTCGACGCGACCTTCAGCGACGAGCCACCCCAGGCGATCGACCTCGACTCGCCCGAGCACCGCTCGATCGCCCGCCGCCTCGCCGAGGAATCGATAGTGCTGGTCGCCAACCGGGACGCGCTGCCGCTGCCAGCGGGGCGACGGGTCGCCCTCATCGGTCCGAACGCCGACCGGCAGAGTGCGCTCTTCGGGTGCTACTCGTTCCTCAACCACGTCCTCGTCCAGCACCCGGGGGTGGAGACCGGCATCGAGGTGTCGACGATGCTCGACGCCGTGCGGGCCGAGTTCGGCGGCGACCTCGTCAGCTGGGCACGCGGTTGCGACGTGGACACCGACGACCGCTCCGGCTTCGACGAGGCCGTCGCCACGGCCACCGGCGCGGACGTCGCCGTCCTGGTCGTCGGCGACCACGCCGGCCTCTTCGGGCGCGGCACGGTCGGCGAAGGATGCGACCGGGACGACCTGGAGCTGCCCGGGGTCCAGCGCGAACTGGTCGAGGCGGTGCTGGCAACCGGCACACCTGTCGTCCTCGTGCTGCTCACCGGCCGGCCGTACGCGGTCGGCTGGGCGCTCTCGCGCTGCGCCGCTGTGCTGCAGGCGTTCTTCCCGGGCGAGGAGGGCGCCGGGGCGATCGCGGGTGTGCTCTCCGGGCGGGTCAACCCGTCGGGCCGGCTGCCGGTCAGCCTGCCGGGGTCGGCCGGCGCGCAGCCGTACTCCTACCTGCACCCCACCCTCGGTGCGGGCAACGAGGTGACCAACCTGCCGGCGACGCCCGTGGCGCCGTTCGGCCACGGCCTGTCCTACACGACGTTCGCGTACAGCGATCTCACCGTGCCCAGCACGGTGCCCACCGACGGGGCGGTAGGGGTGACCGTACGGGTGACGAACACCGGCGCGGTGGCTGGCGACGACGTGGTCCAGCTCTACGGTCGTGACCTGGTCGCCTCGGTGACCCGGCCGGTCGCGCAGCTGCTCGGCTACCGGCGGGTCCACCTGGAACCGGGCCAGTCCGTCACTGTCGAGCTGACGGTGCCCACCACCCGCCTGGCCTTCTCCGACCGCAGTTTCACCCGCGTCGTGGAGCCCGGCGACGTCGAACTCTGGGTCGGCACCAGCGTGCGGCGGGACACCCAGGCGGCGACCACGCTGGTCGGTGACACCGTCCCGGTCACCAACGCCTCCCCGCGCTGGACCACCACCGACGTCCGTTGAGAGTCGGTCCGCCGGCTGTCCGCACTGGACGGTCGGCGGGCCGGCCCCACCCGCGAGCCGGTTCTCCGCGGCGCTGCTGATCTCACGCGGGCGGCACAGCGCCCGGCGGGTGTCCGAGCCGACGACGCCAGCACTCCCAAGCCGCTACTCGTGCACGGGGCCGTGGCGTGGGCCGAGCTGGCTGATCTCGTACCCGTCGGGATAGCTCCTGGCCTTGATCCCGTCGGCGAACAGCGCCGTCGTCCGTGGCGCTCCGAACCACCGTTGCCACCGCGAGCGCGTCTTCAAGGCCAGGTGCAACCCGGCCCGGACCGGCCAGGCCGGCGTGTCGACCCGCGTCGCGCGCCGCAGCGGTGCGTCGTACATGGCGCTGACCAATGCGTTTCCCAGTGGCGTGAGCATCCGGGGGAGCCGGGTGAGCATCAGCACGCGGGTGGCGCGTTCGATGGCCGCCGCGTCGTCGTTGGGCTGGAGGTGAGCCGCGTCGTGCGCGTCGAACCAGGTTTCGAACTCGTCGTACGACCCGGGGATGTCGGTGATGCCCATCCGTCGGCCGAGCTCCCGGTAGAACAGGTAGGTGGCGTGCCGTTCGTGGCAGCAGGGTTGGCGCCAGCCGTACTCCTGCAACCACCGGGTGGGGATCACGATCAGGCAGCCGAGGACGTAGCGGAAGTCGTCGTTGCTGATGTCGTACGGACGGTGGAGCTGGTTGACGCGCCGCAACGCGTCGCGGCCCCGAGGCTGGTCGAAGCCGTTGAGCACCATCTCGTACATCAGCAGGCCGGTGTCGTCGATCCGCTGCTGGGTGCGTTCGGTCAGCTCGCCCGTGGCGGTGTGCACCCGGGCGATGGCGGGGACGGAGAAGGACCTGTTGAAGGCGAGGTTGAGCCCGAGCTTCAGGTCCCACGGAAACTCGTAGCGCAGCATCGTCTGGTAGATGTTGAGGTAGTCGCGCTCAGGGTCGAGAGCGCGGACACGGGCCAGGTTGTCGTGGCGGCCTCTCATCAGCGGGCGTCTCCAACTGTGGGATGCGGGGTGCCCGGATCGCCCGGGCCGTGCCCACCTGTCCAGGTGACGGTGGTCAGCCGGTCGCCGAGTAACCGCCGCGCCCTGGCGACCTGACGCGCGTTCGCGTTGACCAGCACGGGCTGCTCGGCAGCGCGGAGGATGGGCAGATCCGACAGCGAGTCGCTGTAGGCCACCCGCCACGGTGGGGTCACGCCCTGGTCAGCGAGCTGCGCCAGCTTGGTCGCCCCGTGGTTGTGCACGATGAGCCTCGGCCCGCGAATGCGCGAGGCCACGAGCTCGACCCCGGTGAGGCCGATCGCATCGAGCACCGTGCGCGCCAGTGTGTGCTCGCACGCGGTCACCACGATGACCCGGTCGCCTGCGGCGAGGTGGGTGCGGATCATCCGCAGCCCGGGCCCGATGACGCGTCCGGGCTCCTCGCCGAGATCCTTTCCGAAGCGTTCCAGCTCCGTGCTCAGCTCGTCCGCGTCGCGGCCCGCCAAGCCGATCCGGCTCACCCACCGCGCCGCCCACGGGCGGAAGGCGGGAATGACGGCGATGGGCGCGAGGAGAACGAGCAGGACGACGGCGAGCGGCAACCGAGCACCCGCGAAAGCGGTGCGTCGGAGGAACAGCGCGAAGGCGTCCCCGCGCAGCAGTACACCGTCGAAATCGAAGATGACGGTGTTTGCCGCCGGGCCCCTCATCGGTCTACCGACCCTGCTGCCACTGGCGGTTTGCCATCCGCCCAGTTTACGGACGGCCGGGGCGGTGGTGTTCATCGCCGCCACCGCTGGACAGCGCGCCGCAACGTCGGGCCACGACGGAAGCGGCGCGCCATCCAGCAGTCGCTCAGTACGGATATCCCGGAACGTTGAGCCGCACGCTGTACAGCCCGGAGTCGCCCCACGGACCCGACGTGATGTAGAGGGTCTGCCGGTCGGGGCCGCCGAACGCCACGTTCGTCGTGCCGGAGTTGCCGGGCCGGATCGTGCCGAGCTGGGTGCCTGTGGGGGAGTAGACGTGGACCAGAGAGTCCCCGCCGGACGTCCAGTACACGTTGCCGGCGCAGTCGATCGTGCCGCCGTCCGGACCACCGATGTAGTTCACGAAGACGCTGCGGGCACCGATGCTGCCGTCGGGCTGGACCGCGTACTTGTAGATCTTGTTCTCGGAGTAGGCACCCACGTACAGCGCCGTCCCGTCCGGTGAGAGCGAGATGCCGTTGGGTTGGCGCAACCGATCGTCGACCAGCGACACCTGCCCGTTGGAGACGCGGAAGACGCTGGTCCGCCCGCTCATCTGGTCCGGGCGGTTGCCACGCTGGAAGTTGGGGTCGGTGAAGTAGACGACGCCGTCGGAGCGGACCGTGACATCGTTCGGTGAGTTGAACGCCCGGCCCTGGTAGTTCGCCGCGACGGTGCTGCGGGCCCGGTCGCTCACCCGGTACGCGGACACGTTCCGCTGGTCGTGGGTGGCCGCGACGATTTGCTGGGCGTCGGCGCTGAGCGCCAGGCCGTTGCTGCCGGCGTTGGCGATGAACGTGTCGAAGGTCGCCGGCGGGGTGAACCGGCGGATCGTCGACGGCTGGACGTTGTACGGCCCGGTGCCGGCGGCCATGTCGGAGAAGAGCAGATAGCCGCCGTCGGCGACCCAGACCGGCCCTTCGAGGAAGGTGAACCCGCCCCGGATTCGTGGGGCCGTCACGGTGCTGGCCGGCAACGGAGGGCCGTAACTGGCCCCCGTCGGGCAGACCCCGGGCGGCGCGCCGGGCGGGCCGGCGAGCGCGGCGTGAGCGCTGACCTGCTCAGCGTTGGCGGCAGCACCGGCGGGCAGTGGGGTGGCGCTGACCGCGAGGCACAGGCCGGCCAGTACGGCGATGGTGGGACGCCAGGTCATCGAATACTCCAATCGGCGTCGAGGGTGGCGATGGCCGGCGTGCGAGGTCGGTGGCTGGCACGGCGTGAGGGCGGGCCGTCGATGTGGGTATCCGGGAGCCTAAGTTATGTACCAGGGACCCGCAGCGTTTTTTCGCCGCTGATTTCGGCAAACGATCGGGATGGCAGACAAAGACGCTGGTCAATCCCGAAAGGTGCCCGGAAATATTTCCGAAAGAACCACAGTGGACCGAATGGTCGTGGCCCCGGGCGTCGGCTGGCGCAGGGAATAGGCTGGGGCCATGAGTGGCGTGCTCAGTGCCCGAACCGCTGTCAACCCCCTCCGCCGGCTGACGATCGACCAGCTCCGGCAACGGACCAGCCTCAAGTGGCGGGAGTACCCCGACGACGTGCTGCCGCTCTGGGTGGCCGAGATGGACGTGCCCCTGGCCGAGCCGGTCGCGCGGGCGATCACCGACGCCGTCGCACGCGGCGACACCGGCTACCCTGCCGGCACGGCGTACCCGCAGGCGTTGGCCGAGTTCGCTCGGCGGCGGTGGGCCTGGGACGGGCTGGTCGTGGAGCACACCGCGCTGGTGCCCGACGTCATGCACGGCGTCGTCGAGGCGTTGCGACTGGTCACCGAGCCGGGGGACGCGGTGGTTGTCAACTGCCCGGTCTACCCGCCGTTCTACGAGTCCGTGGCGCACGCCGACCGCCGAATCGTGGAGGCACCGCTCGGCGAGGACCTGCGGATCGACCTCGGCACGCTGGAGGATGCGTTCCGGCGGGCTCGTCCCGGTGGACGGCCGGCGGCGTACCTGCTCTGCAGCCCGCACAACCCGACCGGCGTCGTGCACAGCGCGGCCGAGTTGACCGCCGTCGCCGCTCTGGCCGAGCGGCACGGGGTGCGGGTAATCGCCGACGAGATCCACGCTCCGGTGGTGGCCGGGGGAGCGCGGTTCGTGCCGTACCTCTCGGTGCCCGGCGCGGAGAACGGCCTGTCGGTGATGTCGGCCTCCAAGGGGTGGAACCTGGCCGGCCTGCGCGGCGGGCTTCTCGTCGCCGGCCCGGCCGCGGCCGGGGACCTCGCCCGCGTCCCGTTCGGGGTCAGCGTCAGCACGAGCCACCTCGGCGTGATCGCCCACACCGCGGCCTTCCGCGACGGTGGCGAGTGGCTCGACGCCCTGTTGACCGGCCTGGACGACAACCGTCGGCTCCTTGCCGCGCTGCTCGCCGAACACCTGCCAGCCATCCGCTACCAACCCGGTCAGGCCACCTACCTGGCCTGGCTCGACTGCCGAGCCCTGGGCCTCGGCGACGACCCGGCCACCGTGTTCCTCGAACGTGGCAGGGTGGCGCTCAACTCCGGACTGGCCTTCGGCAGCGGCGGCCGCGGGCACGTGCGACTGAACCTGGCCACCGCACCGGAGCTCATCACCGAGGCGGTACGCCGGATGACCAGCGCCGTCGGCTGACGCCGGCACCGATGTCGGTCGGTCGCTCTACGGTCTGCCCGTGAACGCCGTCCAGACGTACCGATACCTCCAGCCGTCCGCCCTGCGTACCGCCGGTCTCGACCTGCAGACCAGCGGCGGCCCGGCGGCCAATCCGCGCTTCTTCTCCGGGTTTCTCACCACCCCGGCGGCCGCGGCGGCCGGGCTGCTCGCCGTGGCCGAAGTGGCCCGCACCCGTTACCACCAGCCGGTCAGCCCGGCGAGCCTCGATCCGGTGGTGACCGGCAGCCGGGAACGGCTGCGCTTCGAGTCCTTTTCCGGTTGTTGCGGGGTGTACGCCCGGATGGACGTGGTCCCGGCGGGCTTCGACGGTGAGATCGTCGGGCACGGCACCACAAACGTCGACGTCAACCCGCCACTGCGCGAGGCCCTCGCCCGGGTGGGTGGGATCGAGCCACTGCACCTGGCCGTCGGCCCGGACGACCTCACCGTCTCCACCCTGGAGGGTGCGGTGGTGGAGCGGAAGGTCCCGCTGCCGGGGCGTTGGATGCGCGGTTTCGCCGAGGTGCACGTGCTCACCGCCGGGTTCGAGCCGCGCGCCGAGATCCCCGCCGCCGAGGCCACGGCGTTCCTGCGCCGGCTTCCCGGGAGCAGTGATCGTTCGGTGCTGTGGGCGGTGCCGGCCGGGCGTACCCTCCGGCTGACCTCGCGCCCGACGCCGGGGGCTGTCTGTCTGGCCGGCGCGGGGCGGCTCGCGGCGCTGCGCGGGCTGCTCCGGCACGCCCGCACCCTGCGGGTGTACGGGCCAGCCGTGCGCGCCGGCTCACCGGCCGTGCCGAGCACGTGGGAACTGGAGACCGGGTCGCTGCGGCTGTCGCTGACCCTCTCTCCCGAGCCGTACCGGGGTTTCTCCGGTGAGGGGGCCGCGTTGCTCGCGCTCGCCGGCGACGAGGTGATCGACGACGCGGAGCTGGTCGGTGCCCTGCTCTCCTGGGATCCGACGATCGACGTCGCCGCGCTGGCCGACGCGACCGGCCTGTCCGACGGCCGGGTCCGCGCGGCCCTGGCCCAGCTCGGCACCGCCGGCCGGGTCGGCTACGACGTCGCCGACGCCGGGTACTTCCACCGGGTCATGCCGCACGACGCCGGCCGGGCCGAGCGGGACAATCCCCGCCTGGTCGGCGCGCGCACGCTGGTCGAGCAGGGTGCGGTCCGCCGGGACGGCGATCATGCCACGGTACGCAGCGGCGACGACGACTACCGCGTTCGCCGGCTCCCCGACGGGAATCTCACCTGCACCTGTCAGTGGTGGGCGAAGCACCGGGGACAGCGCGGCCCCTGCAAGCATGCCCTCGCGGTGTCCATGCTCGTGGAGGTGACGGTGTGACGGACTTCTTCAGAGCACTGGACCGCGGTGATGTGACGACCGTGGGGTCCATGCTGCACACCCTGGACGACCCGGCTCGGCGGGCGCTCGGTGACGAACTGATCGCCCACGTTCGACGCCGGCGGGACCACTGGGCGTGGGGGAGTGAGGCGACCGCGTTGGCGGTGGCCGCGGTGGGCACGTTGAGCACCGCGACGAAGGCCGCGGCCCTGCTCGGTCGACGGTCGATCATGTTGACGGATGCCGACCCCGAGCCGGTGGTCGGTGTGGCGCGGCAGCGGGGTGTGCCCTGGCTGGCCGACCTGGCGTACCGGCTGGCCGAGCGGTTGCCCCGCAGCAGAGCATGGGAAGGGTGGCACTTCGTCGCCGAGCTGCTGCTGTCGGAGAAGGTGCCGCCGCCGACCGGGGACGCGTTTGTGGTCGGCTGGGCGCAGTCGATGTGGTGGCGGCGGCCGGCCGACGAGCGCCAGCAGGCCCCGCTGCTCGACCGGCTGCGCGCCGACCCGTTCCTCGACCCGTTGTTGCCGCGCCTGTTCGAGGTCGACGGTGTCGGCACCGACCTGGGGTTCAGCGGCGACGGGCAGGCGGTGCCCGCGGCATTGGCCGCCCTGGCGACGGAGGGGCGGCTCGACCGGGCCGTGCTGTTGGACGGGGTGCTGGGTCGGCTGCTGCGCGGCGACCGCCCGGGCGCGTTGCGCCCGTTCCTCGCCCTGCACGAACAGCTTCGACCCGGCCCGGACGAGGTGGCGGCGCGGGCGAGCGGATATCTGCGGTTGCTCGCCGACGGGCCCGGGCCGGTGGCCGGCGTCGCGCAGCGGGCGCTACGCGACGCGGCCGGGCAGCTGGAGTTCGAGGCGTTGCTGGACACCTCACGGGTGGTGCTAAGTCGGCCGGAGAAGGCGCTGGTGCGGGCGCAGCTGTCCTGGCTGGACCGGCTGGCCCGGCAAAACCCCGAGCGGGCCGCCGACATCGCCGAGGTCCTCGCCTCGGGCGTCGAACACCCGGCCGCCGACCTGCGCGACCGCGCGACAGTGTTGGCGCAGCGGTACGGCCACCGGCCGGTCGCCACTGTCACCGTGCGGGTGGCCGGCGACGAGCTGCCTGCGCCGGTGCCGCCGGCGCTTGCCGCGCCGCCGATCACCGATGTGGACGAGCTGGTCGAGGAGGTTGCCGCGGGGCTCACCCCGCGCTGGCCCGCCGCGACCCTGGAGCGGGTCCTCGACGGGCTGGTCCGGTTGACGACCACCGAACGGGACCGGCTGGCCGCCGCCCTGCTGCCGGTGCTGCGGCGGGGCGAGGTGGGCGCCTGGGACCACATGTGGTCGCAGTTCAACGTGTCGGCCCAACTGAACGGCGTGCTGTTGGCCGCCGCCGCACCGCCCGAGGTGGCCAGCCGCCGCGACCAGTGGTCCAGCATCGTCAGCCAGCTACTGATCCGGACGCTGCACCTGTTCCGGGGCCGGTCGGCCGTCGAGCCGCCCCGCCAGTCCGCGCTCACGCTCGTCTACTGCGCCCGCCTCGCGGAGATCGGGCAGCGCCTGGACGGGCGGGACGACCCCGGGCTGCTGGCCGCCCCGACCTCCGTCACCGGGGCCATCGACCCGACCGCGCTCTACGAGCGGCTGGCCGCGCTCGGCGACCGCCCGGTGTGGCGATGGGATTTCGCCCAGGCCCTGCTGCGGCTGCCCGTAGGCGTGGACGAGACGCTGGCGAGCCGGGCCGCCGCTCTCGGCACTCCGGCCGGGGGCGAACTGGCCGGCTGGCTGCGCGGCGACGCCCTACCGACAACGGTCCACCAGGTGGTGACGGTCGGCCGGCGCGAGCGTCGGCACACCTACGACTTCGGCTACGACCAGCTGCCTGTGCGGCGCACCCTCGTCACCACCGCCCCGCCGGAGGGCGCGGCGGATCCGCTCGGGCTCGTCACCGTCCGGGCGCACCCCATCGGCCGAGGGTCGGGCGCCTGGAGCAACCTGTGGCCGGCGCTGCTGCCGGGGCACCGGGGCCTGGTCGCCGCCCACCTGCTTCCCGAGCTCGCCGACGCGGCGCAGCTGGACGCCCAGGACGCCGCCACGATCCTGCCGACACTCGCCGAGTGCTCCGGTGCGGGAGGCCCGGCGCTCGACCTGGCGCTGGCCTACGGGCTGTGCGCCCGGTACGAGGTGGACCGGGTGGCCGCCCTCGACGCCCTGCTGATGCTGGCGGCCGCGGGTGACCTCAATGCTCCGGGCGTCGGCGGCCGGTTGGGCGCGCTGGCGGCCGACGGCCAGGTGACGCTGTCCCGGGTGGTCACACCGCTGCGCGACGCGATCGCCGCCGGCGCCCGGCTGAGCGTCTGGCGGTTGCTCGCGGCCGCGCTGCCACCGATACTGGCGGCGCCGACCCCGCCTCGCGGCACGCCTGACCTGCTGGCACTGGGAGCCGAGACGGTCAGGGCCACAGGTGTGGGCATCGAGGTGCCGGGGCTGGCGGAGGTGGTGGCGCGCGGCGGCACGAGTCGGTTGGTGACCGAAGCTCGCCGACTCGCCACCGCACGTGCCGTCTGACCGCTGACGCGCGGGCATCGCGGCCGGCCCGGGTCACCCCGGCCCGGCCGCGTCGGCCCGGGGTCTGACTCCTGGCCTTCTTCGACGGGGACGCAACCTGGTGGTCGTCCGGTCCCGTCGAGCTTGCGGAGGAAGGAGCCTCGATGGTGGATGCCGAGGGTGAGTTCGTGGAGTACGTCTCCGCGCGACTGCCGAGCATGGTGACCGGCGGCTACTACCTCATCGTCCACCTGGTGTCCGGGCCCCGGGTGTTCCACTTCGAGGTGGTGGGGATCGGGGTGGGGCTCGCCCTGCTGTGGGGTCGGCTGACCGGGCGGCCGACGCGGCGCGACGAGCAGTCGGACGGCGCCACCGGGATCCGGCTGTTGCTCGCGATCCTCGGGCTCATCGCGATCGTCGTCGGCGTCCAGGGACTGTTCACTCCGGACGGATGACCGCGAGCCACCGGGTCACGTGGTGGTGGACGGTCGGGGCCGCCAGGTGCCCGCGGCGCTGGCGATCAGGAGTATCGCCGCTGGTAGGAACGCGCCGCCGATGCCCAGCCCCAGCAGCAGGCCCCATCCGGTGATGACGAGCGCGGCCACCAGGTCGGCGATCAGAGTCAGCCGACCGACCCGCTGGGCGAGAACGGGCAGTATCGCCGCGACGACGGGAACGCCGAGCAGAAAGCTGGCTGCGGCGCCCGAGTCGTCCACCGTGAAGGGAGTCAGCGCGGCGGCCACCAGCACGGTGATCGCCAGGGCCGACCATCTGAGCACCGACCGAGCGTCGGCCGGCTTACGGACCAGGACCACGAGACCGACGAGCAGGACGCCCACGATCGCGCCGACGGTCGCCAGACCAGTCATATCGTTCCCCTCGACCGTCGCGGGTGGCGTTCCATCGAAGACGGCGGATCGTCGTCTCTGCGTCTCACGATACGGCTGGTCTGGGCATCTGCACGAGCGCCAACCTCCTGTTCCTTTCGGAATGCGGTGCAGGGCAGGCGGCCTCCGATGGCACCGGTACCGGTGGGCTCCCTACCGTCGGGCCGCCGCCCGGAGAACGCCGTCGAGGCCCTCCTCGAACAACAGGTCGTCATCCCATCGGGCGTCGTCGAGGTGGCCTGAGGCGTCGAGGGTCGGATAGGCGTTGGCGCTCGCGACGATGTGGGCACGGGCCGCGGCCCTGGTTTCCGGCTCCGTGGTGCCTCGCCAGGTGGCTTCGGTGAGCGAGGCGCCGATGACGTAGTTGGCCAGCAGACGCGTCGCCACCGCGAGCTGCAGCCCGGTGCAGCCGCCGCGTACCAGCGCCGATTGCAGAAACTCGGTGCGGGCCAGCACGTTGGGACCGAGCAGGGGGCGTCCGACGAGCCCTGCTGCCCAGGGATGGTCCAGCATGGCGCCGCGCCAGGCGCGAACGAGGACGCGGATGTCGTCCAGCCAGTTGTCGCTCGTGTCCGGAACGGGCACGTCGCCGAAGATCCGGTCGACGGCCAGGTCCAGGACGTCGTCCTTCGTCCTCACGTGCCAGTACAACGCGGTCGCGGTCACGTCGAGCCGCTGTGCGAGGCAGCGCATCGTCAGGCGCTCGGCCCCAAGCTCGTCCAGCACGATCACGGCCGCGTCCACAATGCGATCGAGGGTCAGGGGCGGCTTTCGCCGCGCCCGCGACGGCGTCGCACGCAGCCATACCGGCGGCGCTGTGTTGTTGTCCTGTCGCGGCATCGAGGGCGAGGTGGACATGCCGGGCTCGACGGGGGTCATGGAGGCATCCTAAACAGATGGACAGGCAATTTAACGACGGTAAGGTGATTGTCCGCACGACAGTTGGAGTGCCGGTTGGCGCAAGGAGGTCCCGACGTGCCGCTCCTGCGAGTCCACCTCGACAGTGACCGCGCCACCGCCCGTCGGGTGCTGCAACTGCATCAGGAGGGCAAGACCCATCACGAGTCGCGGGAGGCCGCCCTGGAGCAGGCGTGGCGTCAGGGCCGCACGCCGGCCGGTGATCCGGTCTTCGTCGGCATCACCAACGGTCGCCGCGACGTGCAGCTGCTCTACGACGTCGAGGTCTACTCCGACGCAACCCGCTGAGCGGCGGTCAGCCGGCGTCCAGCACCTCCCGCAGCCGCGCGGCGAACTCCTCGGGCTTGCCCGCGTAGCCGAACTCGCCGCCGAGGAACCCGCCGTGGTGGCTCGGGAACACCACGGCCTCCTGGCCGAGCAGCGCCGCGAGGCCCAGGGAGGTGCGGGCGGTGTACGTTCCGGCCGACTCCTCGCCGACCGCGACCACGATCCGGGTGGGCGCGGCGGTGAGCACCCCCGCGTCGGGGTGGTAGTCGGTGATCGCCCACGAGCTCTTCGACAGCAGCGGATCGTCGCGGCTGCCGTCGTCGTCGTCGGCCATGCCGAACATCGCCGGGTCGGGGGTGGGCTGGGCGAAGTAGGCATCGGTGAACTCGCCCTGCCAGGACGTCATCGCGATGAACGCGGCCATCCCCGCACCCGAGCCCTTCGCCTGGTATGCCTCGTAGAAGCCGGCTCGGGCGCGCTCGGCGGCCGTGGCGTCGGGGAGCACGGCGTTGATCGGCGGTTCGTGCGCCACCAGGGTGGCGACGTCGCCGGGGTGGGTGGCGACCAGTTCGAGCGCCGTCACCGCACCGCCGCTGCTGGCGAACACGTCGACCGGCCCGACGTCGAGCGCCTCGATGAGCGCGTGCAGGTCGGCGGCCTGCTGCTGCGGCGTGTGGTCGGACCGGCCGTCCTTGCGGACGCTGCGGCCCAGACCACGCGGGTCGTAGGTGAGGACCGTTCGGTCCGTGAAGTGCGGGGCGAGCGCTGTGAAGCCGTCCGCCGTCATCGGCTGGCCGATCATGAGCAGCGGACGATGGCCGTCAGTGGGAGGTAGCGGGCCGCGGACGTCGTAGACCAGGTCGACGCCGGAAATGACCAGGGTGTGCGTCTGGATGTCCTGCATCCGATGAGACTACGACCGGCGGGCCTGTGTCGGATGTCTTGCGGGCGGCGAGCCATCCGGTTCTTCGGGACGGCGCGCGTGCGTCGACGGTCAGGTGCTACCGATCAGTGGCGCGGCGGATGTCCGCGGCCATCTGCGACGAGTCGTGGCCGGGCCCGACGCCGTCGACGAGAATCACCTCGCCGGTGAGGTGCCTCGTCCGCAAGGGCTTGATCTCCTGATAGTCCCTGGACCGGTACCAGGAGCGGGCGTGGGTCAGGTCGGGAAACTCAATGACGATCACGTCGCCGGGCCAGTCGCCCTCCAGGACGTCGACGGCACCGCCGTGGACGATGAACCGGCCCGCGAAGGGTGCGAGGGTGGCGTCGATGCGCTCCAGGTACGTCAGCACCTCGGCGTGGACGGGTGCCTTGCGGAGGTGCGCGAGCGCGTACGCGGTCATGATTGTCTGTCCTTTGCGTCTGGTGCGGTGACCTGGGCGGCAGTGATGGCGAGCGGCGCGGGCCGCCGCGTCGCCGCACCGGATCGGTGGTGCCAGAAGAGCTTTCCGGTGTGGTGGTGGGGCTGTCGATTACCTCGCAGGTAATGGCCGGGGTGCGGGCGCGGAACTAGGGTCGGTGAGTGATGATCTCGACGCGGCCGGGGCGACCAGTGGGGGAGCTGCTGCGCGACTGGCGCCGGGCTCGCGGGATGACCCAGCTCGACCTGTCGATCGAGGCGGGAGTGTCGGCCCGGCATCTGAGCTTCGTCGAGACCGGGCGATCCCGGCCGAGCCCGGACCTCATCCTGCGGCTGGCCGAACATCTGGAGATGCCGCTGGCCGAGCGCAACACGATGCTGCTGGCCGGCGGCTACGCGCCCGCCTATCCCCGGCACGACCTGGGGGACCCCGAGTTGGCGCCGGTGCGTGCCGCCGTACGGCAGATCCTTGACGGTCACGGCCCGTACCCTGCGCTCCTCGTCGACGAGCACTGGCACCTGATCGAGGCCAACCCTGCCGTCGCGCTGTTCACCGCGGACGCGCAACCCCACCTGCTCACCCCGCCGATCAACGTGCTGCGCCTCAGCCTGCACCCCGACGGCCTGGCCCCGCGCGTCGTCAATCTGGCCGAGTGGCGCACCCACCTGCTGAAACGGTTGCGCCAGCAGGCGGCGACGACCAACGACCCGATCCTGTACGACCTGCATGAGGAGTTGCGCGGCTATCCCGGTGGCGACGTCGACACGACACCGACCAACGATGCCTTCGCACGCGTTCTCGTCCCGCTCCGATACCGACACGGCGACCAGGAGTTGTCCTTCGTCAGCACCACGACCCTCTTCGGTACGCCGCGGGACGTCACGGTCGCCGGGTTGGCCGTCGAGGCGTTCTTTCCGGCTGACTCGGCGACCACTGAAGTCCTCCGAGCCCGTGCCGCGTCGTGACCCGGGCGCGGCCCGTCAGCCGGCGGGAGCGGGCGGCGGCTGACGGAGCGCGTCGTCGATGATGCCGGGCATCCGCCGGGCCACTCCCGCGAGGAGATCCGCGACCTGAACGCGCGGATCGTCGCGGGAGTCGACCACCACCAGCCCGGCCAGGGGTGACACCCCCTTCGGTAACGCCCCAGCCCGGTTGACGCCGACCGCCGAACCGTCGCCGTCGTCGATCAACACCCGCTGCAGGCGGGTCAGCCGGTCTGCCGTCAGGGCGCTCTGCTCGTCGTGGGTCACCAGCACCTGCCGCCGGCCGCCGCTCCAGGACAGGACCGTTTCGGCCAGCGCCGGCAGCAGCGGTTCCAGCGGGGGAGGGACCGTGCGGTCGTCGGCGTCGAGCCTCGCCACCACGGCCCGCACATGGTTCGGGCGGAGCCCGTCGAGGACGGCGTCGGCCACCGTGCCCAGCCGGTGTCGCCGCAGCGCGTCCCGGGTCTGGAAGAACCGCTGCACCGTCTGGTCGACCGGAAGGCGCCGCTTCATCCGGACCAAATCGACGAACGCCGACAGGAAGGCGCCCCAGTCGCCTCCGGCCGAGCGTCCGGCCTCGTGCAGGGCGACAGCCGCCGGATGGTGCTCGCGAGCAAGGCGGGTGCCCGCCGCGTACGACGGCTCGGTCAGCAGGAAGTCGACGATCCGGGTGACGAGGAAGAACTCCTTGTCGATGAGGTGGACGTGCGCGCGGCCGGCGAGCGCCGCCAGGAACCACTCCAGTGCCTCTTTCGCACCGGAGCCGCGCAGGAACCGGCCGGACTTGAGCTCGTGTGGCGCGAACCGGAACCCGGACCGCAGGGCGGCGATGAGCGCGACCGCCTCGTCGACGACCAGGTCGACGCTCGCGTGCGTGATCACCGGGGCGGTCGAGTGCAGCAGGTTGGTGCCCGAGAATCCCGACTCGTCGCAGGCGATCTCCACGACGGCCCCGAGCACCACCGCGTCGCCCGGCGGTAGTCCGCCTTGAAGAGGCGATCTCACCGCCGAACTCCCGCCATGCCGCTCATGATCACCCGCGTGCCGGCGGAGAGCAACCCGATTGCGGACGCGACCCCCGACGCCAGCCGTCTGCTCAGTGGTCGCTGCAGCCGACCTGGTCGCCGATCTCCGGCGGTATGCCGAACGGGGTGCATTCGAGCGCGCTGCCCTCGCCCAGCTTCTGCCACCCGCCGCCCGAGTGCTTGAACAACAGCACACCGTCGCCCTGCATCCCGGGGTCGACGGCGATCACACCGGCCGTGGCCCACTGCCGCGCGCACTTGATCTGATCCGGGTCGATCCGGTGGGTGCCGCTGTTCAACCCCGAGGCGCGCTGCAGGGTGGCTGCGCTCACCGGACAGGCGGCTCGGGTGGCGCCGGGCGTCGCGCCGCGGGTGGGTGACGCGCTGCGGGCCGGTGGCGCGCTGATGGCGGTGGACGGCGTTGCAGGCGACGTGGGTGTGGTGCTCGCCGGTGCCGGGGTGCTCGCCCCGGCGGCGGGAGTGGGGGCGCTGGTGGTGCAGGCGGCCAGGCCGGCCAGCGCGGCGACGGGCAGGAGGGCGCGGAGCGCGGTCAGAGTCATCGTTCCTCCGAGTGAAGCATCGATCGGGATTTCTCACTACACGTCGTTGGGCCTACCTCGGTTGCGCTGGCGTTTCGGGGTGTACGTCGGAGCCGGTGACTGCGGGATTCGGCCGCCCACAGCCGTACATCTGATGTTTGTCCCACGGGGTGGGTGGCAAGGTGCGGCGATCTGGCGAATCGTCGTGCCGCGCCGGGTCGGCCCGCCGCTGCGCACCCGCCCTTGCGGGGTGCTGACCGGCCAGAGGGGCGCGGGTCCACCCATCGATCGACCATTGCCTATTCTGTGGCCCCGGAGTAACCTTCCCGAAACACATCAGATGTCTGCCTCGCCGCAGCCCGGCGTCGGCCTGCTCAGGCAGGGTCCCGGTTGGCTCCACCAAGCGGATCCCCATGTCGAGTCCCATAGTTGTCACGCTTCGGGGTGGCCGGACTGGTCACCGTTTGGAGGATCGATGTCAGACCTGACCCGTCGGCAAGCCCTCAAGATCGGCGCAGCCGGTGCGGGCGGCGCTCTCCTGCCGGTGCCGTGGACCGCCGTGGCGCGAGCGGACTCGGTGGCGCCGCCGCAGGTGTTGGCCGCCGGGGACATGGCCCTCTGGTACGACGAAGGGGCCGGCACCGACTGGCTGCGGGCGCTGCCCATTGGTAACGGCCGGCTCGGCGCCATGGTCTTCGGCAACGTCGACACCGAGCGACTGCAGCTCAACGAGGACACCGTCTGGGCTGGCGGCCCGCACGACCCCAGCAACCCCAGAGGCGCGGCAGCGCTCGCGGAGATCCGCCGGCTGGTCAACGCGAACCAGTGGACCCAGGCCCAGGATCTGATCAACCAGACCATGATGGGTAACCCCGGCGGCCAGCTGGCCTACCAGACCGTCGGCAACCTCCGGCTCGCCTTCGGCTCCGCCAGTGGGGCCTCCCAGCACAACCGGACGCTCGACCTCACCACCGCCACCGCCACGACGACGTACGTGCTGAACGGCATTCGTTACCAGCGGGAGGTGTTCGCCAGCGCGCCCGACCAGGTCATCGCGATTCGGTTGACCGCCGACCGGACCGGCTCGATCAGTTTCACCGCCACCTTCGACAGCCCGCAGCGCACCACGGTGTCCAGCCCGGACGGCACCACGATCGGACTCGACGGCGTCTCCGGAACCATGGAGGGCGTCACCGGCGCGGTCCGCTTCCTGGCCCTGGCCAACGCGACCGTCAGCGGCGGCAGCGTGTCCAGCTCCGGTGGCACCCTGCGGGTGACCAACGCCAACAGCGTGACCCTGCTGATCTCCATCGGCTCCAGCTACGTGAACTACCGCAACGTCGGCGGCGACTACCAGGGCATCGCCCGGCAGCGCCTCACCGCCGCGCGGGCCAGCAGCTACGACCAGCTGCGCAGCCGGCACGTGGCCGACTACCAGGCGTTGTTCGGGCGGGTCACTCTCGATCTGGGCCGCACGTCGGCGGCCGACCAGACGACTGATGTCCGGATCGCCCAGCACAACACCGTCAACGACCCGCAGTTCTCGGCGCTGCTGTTCCAGTTCGGGCGTTACCTGCTGATCTCGTCCTCGCGGCCCGGCACCCAGCCGGCCAACCTCCAGGGCATCTGGAACGACTCGCTGACCCCCTCCTGGGATTCGAAGTACACGATCAACGCCAACCTGCCGATGAACTACTGGCCGGCCAACACCACCAACCTGGCCGAGTGCCACAACCCGGTTTTCGACATGGTCAGGGACCTCGCCGTCACCGGAGCGCGGACCGCCCAGGTGCAGTACGGCGCCGCCAGCGGGTGGGTCACCCACCACAACACCGACGCGTGGCGTGCCACAGCGGTGGTGGACGGCGCGTTCTGGGGCATGTGGCAGACCGGCGGCGCCTGGCTGTCCACGTTGATCTGGGACCACTACCTGTTCAACGGCGACATCGAGTTCCTGCGGACGAACTACCCGGCCATGAAGGGCGCGGCGCAGTTCTTCCTCAACACCCTGGTGACCGAGCCGACCCTCGGTTACCTGGTGACCAACCCGTCGAACTCCCCGGAGCTGAGCCACCACGCGAACGCCAGCGTGTGCGCCGGCCCCACGATGGACAACCAGATCCTGCGGGACCTGTTCGACGCGTGCGCCCGAGCGAGCGAGATCCTCGACGTGGACAGCACCTTCCGGGCGCAGGTTCGCGCCACCCGGGACCGGCTCCCACCCATGAAGATCGGCTCGCGCGGCAACATCATGGAGTGGCTCTACGACTGGGTGGAGACCGAGCCCAACCACCGGCACATCTCGCACCTGTACGGGTTGGCTCCCAGTAACCAGATCACCAAGCGTGGCACCCCGCAGCTGTTCGAGGCGGCCCGGCGGACCCTCGCTCTGCGCGGCGACGACGGAACGGGCTGGTCGCTGGCCTGGAAAATCAACTTCTGGGCTCGGATGGAGGAGGGCAAGCGGGCCCACGACCTGATCCGCTACCTCGCCACCACCGCGCGACTCGCGCCCAACATGTTCGACCTGCACCCGCCGTTCCAGATCGACGGCAACTTCGGCGCCACGGCCGGCATCGCCGAGATGCTGCTGCAGAGCCACACCGGCGAGCTGCACGTGCTGCCCGCGCTGCCGCCGGCCTGGCCCAGCGGGCGGGTGACCGGGCTGCGCGGTCGGGGCGGGCACACGGTCGGCGTCACCTGGGCGAGTGGCCTGGCCACCGAGATCCTCATCCGACCGGACCGGGCCGGCACCGTCCGGCTGCGCTCCCGGATCCTGACCGGCACCGTCACTGTTGTCGACACCGCCGACGGCACGGCGGCCCGGACCACCCGGATCGAGTCCGACCTGATCGACGTCACAGTGCAGGCGGGACGCACCTACCGGGTCACCAGTTCCGGTGCCGCGACACCGACGCTGGAGCAGAGCTTCAGCAACGTCGGCATCACCAGCGACAGCAACACCAACGTCGGCAACTTCGACGGCGGTGGGGCGTCGCTCTCCGCGCAGGCCCTGGCGCAGGCCGGCGCCAGCCCGGGCGGCACGGTGAGCCGCAACGGCGTCAACTTCCGCTGGCCCAACGTCAGCTCCGGGGCAGCCGACAACGCCATCGCCTCGGGCCAGACCATCGGCGTCACCGGCACCGGGAGCACCCTCGGGTTCCTGCTCACCGGCACCTACGGCGCGGTGTCGGGGACCGGCACCGTGGTCTACGCCGACGGCACCCGCCAGACGTTCACGCTCAGCTCGCCCGACTGGTACGGCGGTCCGCAGGCCGGGGGGACCGCGGCCATCGTGTCCGCGTACCAGAACCGGCCCAACAACGTCCGCCAGGCCACCGCGGCCTGCATCTACTACGTGGGTGTCGCGCTGCAGAGCAAGGCGGTGGCCTCGGTCGTGTTGCCCAACATCAGTGCCCGACCCGCGACGAACGTGCCGACCATGCACATCTTCGCCATCGCGATCGGGGGCTGACGGCAACGGACTGCTCGGGGGAGCGTGACCGGGCCCGTCCCAACTTGGGGACGGGCCCGGTCACGGCTGTCGGTGCCGCGGTGGTTCGCATGCTCAGCGGATGCGCTCCCCGCGGCTCTCGATCCGGAAGTAGTCGAAGGCGACGTCGAGGTCGGTGGACGTGCCGGCCCGGTTGAAGGCCAGCAGCCCGGCCTTCGTCGGCTCGGCGTTCAGCGTCGTCGAACCGAGGTAGCGGTAGACGCGTCCGTCACTGGAGTAGTACGCGCGGTAGCTGTCACCGATCTTGGTCAGTCGCAGCCAGATGGCGCCGTCGGCCCCGACGATCCGCTGGGCGTCGGCTCCGGTGATCTCCAGGGTGGACGCGGTGCCGTTCTGTTCGCGCAGGAAGACGATCCGGGCCTTGTTGACGGCCGCTGTGGCGTTGGCCATCTCCCAGGCAAGCTTCACGTAGTTGTTGTCGTCCGCGTACGCGAGCACACCGCCCTGCTCGTTGTTTGTGGTGAGCGGGCGGGAGAAGACCACCCGGGACTCGGCCGTCCAGTCGCCGTCGACGTCCTGCAGGGCCAGGTTCCTCGCAGTGTTGACGGTGCCCTGGAGGTCGCCCTGCTGGGCGGTGACGACCAGGGACCCGTTGGCCAGACGACGGTTGCCCTCGTCCGGCCGGACCCACTGCCACTGCGGGCCGAGCTGGGTCGAGTCGAACTCGTCGCTGCCGGTGAGGGTGGTGTTCAGGTCCACTGTGTAGATCGACGACGCTCCGCCGTTCGCGACGGTGACCCGAGCCTGCCCGGTGGGGCCGGCCGCCTGCTCGACCGCGACCGAGGCGGCGGGGTCGGCGGCGGTGGCGGTGACCGTTGCCACGGTCGTGGTGCCGGCCGGCACGAGGGCGTTGTAGCGCAGCACCGTCGGCGCGAAGGACGTCAGGCGCCTGCCGTCGACGCGCAGCGCCGTCAGCGTCGTGTCGGGCACCAGGTTGAAGACGTAGTTCTTCACCAGAGGGCCGAAGAAGCCCTTCGTCGTGACCTTGACGACCGCCTGACCGGGTACGCCGGCGGCCTGGGAGACGATCTCGTAGCGGGCCTTCCGGTCGGCCGTCCGCACCTTCGTGATGGTCGGCGACGCCCCGGCCGGCACGGGAATGGTGTACGAGGTGTCCGACAGGTTGAAGCCGCCGTACGTCCTGCCGTTCACGACGATCGTCGCCGACAGCGGCGCGTCGTCGACCGGGATGTCCCGCCCGCTGAACTCCTGCCAGTAGTTCACCGAGGTGTCCCGCCAGTCGGCGGCGTCCGCCTCGTGGACCGCCAGCTTGGCGCGTACCTCCGCGAACCGGCGTGCGTCGATGTCCGGCTGGAGCGCGTCCCAGGTCTCCCGCATCCAGGTCACATACTGCACGCCCATCTGGTAGCGGTAGACCAGCTCATCCCAGAACGTCCGGCCGCTGTCCATCCGATGGCCCCACGGCACGTGGTGGAACCACATCAGCAGGTTCTCCGGGACCGAGTCGATGTTCCCGTATCGCTGCTGCAACCGGGGGAAGTACTGGGCGGCCAGGTTGCTGCCGGTGGGGGAGCGGCCGAAGCCCAGACCGACGCTGTCGGCCTTGTTGTAGTAGATCGGGCTCCAGTCGTCGCGGCCGGCCCAGTCGGCGGGGTCGGGACGGTAGTGGGCGCCCTCGGCGAACTGGTGGCCGATGCCCAGCGGCGTCTGGTAGCTGACCAGCGACTCCCACGAGCCCATCATCATCGAACGGATGGTGTCGACGACGCGCCGGTCGTTGCTCCAGGTCATCCGCGTCCAGTCGGTCGCGATGTCCGTCGAGTCGAGCGTCCAGTCCCACGCCTGGCGTCCGAAGGCGAAGAGGTTCGCCTGGGCGAAGTGGTGCCCGGTCAGGTTGTCGGCGTTGCCGAGGTTGGCGACACCCACGATGGCGGTGTCCGGGTGGTGCTGGGCGGTCCCGTCGACGATGTTGCCGACCAGGCGCTTCTTCAGCAGCTTCCCGTTCGCGTCGGTCGCGTACGTGTCGGTCTTGAGGATCTCCTCGTACATCGGGCCGAGGTAGGCCAGCATCCAGTTCTGGCCTGTGTACTCCTGCGTGATCTGGAGTTCCAAGGCCTGGTTGGTGTTCTCCATCCGGCCGAACATCGGGTGGATGGGCTCCCGGGCCTGGAAGTCCAGCGGCCCGTTCTTGGTCTGCAGGAACACGTTGTCGGCGAAGCGTCCCCGGCTGCCGTCCGGCTGGACCTCGTCGTCGATCGGCCCGAACTCCAGGTAGGCCCGCTTGAGCCGGTCGTTGTCGACCTCGGCGTTGTAGACGAACGTCCGCCAGTGCACTGTCATCCCGAGCGGCGCCACAGCGGCGGCGATGGCGTTGGCGCCGTCACCGTGGTCGTACCCGAAGTCCTGCGGCCCCGGCTGGCCCTCGGAGTTGGCCTTGACGGTGAGGCCCATGAAGTCCGGGATCGCGGCCTGGATCTGCTGGGCCCGGCGGTGCCACCAGCCCCGGAAATCGGCGCCGTACGGGTCGAGTTGGCTGTTGGTGAGCGTGTCCGGCGCGAACCGGCTGTCGGTCGGCGCGGTGTAGCGGATCGACAAGCCCAGCCTGATGCCGTACGGACGCAGCGCGTCCGCGAGGGCGGCCTCCTGAGCGATGCGGGCGCTCGTCAGGTACGCGTTGTCGGCGTTGACGTTGTTGATGGTGATCCCGTTGATGCCCAGGGACGCCAACGCGCGGGCCATCACGAGGTAGCGGTCGAGGATGACGGGCAGGTTCCGGCCGGCGCTGGCTCCGGTCGCGGCGAAGTTGAAGATCGCCCCGCTCTCCCCGTGCAGCCCGCCCAGTCCGGAGGCGTTGTTGCCCGCGTAGAGACGCTCGGTCTCCCAGTTGTTCAGCAAACGATGCTTGATCTTTGGGGACTCCGCGACGCGGAGATGGTCGATCGGTTTCTGGGTCTGGATGAGCCGCAGGAAGGCGAAGGTTCCGTACAGCGCGCCGAGGTCGGTGTTGCCGGCGATGACGGTGAACCGTGCCCTGCCCGTCGACACCGAGCGGACCAGGTAACCCTCGTCGCCCACAGTGGCCAGGTCGCGGCCCGCGACGGCGCGGCGCACCAGCGGTGAACTCGTCGGCGTGCCCACCACGACCGCGCCGTCCGGGACCGTGCCGCCGACGACGGTCGCCACGGGTGTCGGCTGACCGAGCAGCCCACTCAGGCCGCGGACCAGTTCGTCCCGGGCGGCGCCGAGCGTGCTCTCGACCAGCTTCTCGGTCGAACCGGGAGCCATGGCGAGGTCCGTCGTGTGCCGGTGGACCGTCGTGGCGTCGGCGTTCTCCACCACGATCGCCGTCGCCGTCCGGCGGTAGTCGCGCAGCAGCTTCGCGTCGTCGACCGGCACGTACCGCAGCCACAGGTCGGAGCCGCTGTAGTCGGCCGGCGGCGGGGCCGCGGCGACCGGTGCGGTGGTGGCGACAGTGACGGTGGCCGCGACCGTGGCGATCGCCGTGCCCAGCACGATGAGGGTGCGCCGTAGTCGGGGCACCGAAGCTCGGTTCATCGCCAACTCCTCGTTCGTCCGCTGGGGACGCCGTTCGGCCCGTCCGGCGAGCGCGACGACGTTGACGGATGGATGCGCGTCGATCGTCGTCGGCGCGGCTCCGGCTCGGCAACGAGTTGTCGTTTCTTGTCGCGGGGCCGTACGGCCCTCACCGCAGGTGGGCCGCCGAGTCGGTAGCGGACCGCTGCCGTACCCACGATTGTCGGGCCCGACCGGGGCTCGGGTTGCGCGCCGCCGTCGAGTCGCGGACCACGAGGCGGACCGGCAGGGTCATCGGCCGGCCGGTGTGCCCGGGCGCCCCCTCGATCATCGTGAGCAGGTGCCGGGTCGCGGCCGAGCCCTCCGCGTAGAGCGGCGCCGCGACGGTGGTGAGCCCGGGGGTGACGATGTCGGCGGCGAGGATGTTGTCGAAACCCACCACGCTGACGTCGCCCGGAACGTTGACGCCCATCCGGCTGAGGCCGCGGATGATCCCGATGGCCATCTGGTCGTTGAAGGCGAGTACCGCCGTCGCCGGCCGCGCCCGCAGCTCCTGCGCGGCCCGCTCCCCGCCCGCCATGGTGGGACTGAACGGCCCGATCTGGCGAACCTTGATCTCCAGCTCCATGCCCGCCTCGAGCAACGACCGCCAGCGCACGCCGTTGGGCCAGGACGCCTGCGGCCCCGCGACGTAGGTGATGTGGTCGTGCCCCAGCTCACCGAGGTGCTCGGCGGCCCGCCGTACCCCACGGGGGTTGTCCGTGACGACACAGGGCACATCGGCGAGAGCGCGGTTGAGGACCACCACCGGCCGCTGCTTGGCGACCATCCGGATGGCCGAGTCGGACATCCGGCTGCTGGCCAGCACGATGCCGTCGACCGTCGACATGGTGCGTTCGACCGCCGCCCGTTCCAGCCGGTCGGATTCCTGGGCGTCGATCAGCACCGTGGTGTATTCGCAGTCGGTCGCGGCCTCCTGTGCGCCGCGCACGATCTCGGCGTACACCGGGTTGGTGATGTCGGCGATGACCAGCGCGATCATCTGGGTGCGGGAGGTGGTGAGGGCACGAGCGAGGGGGTTGGTCCGGTAGCCCAACCGCTCGGCGACCTGCCGAATCCGTTCGGCGGTCTCGGAGTTGACCCGACTCGGTCGGGAAAAGGCGCGGGACACAGTGGACGGTGAGACGTCGGCTTCGAGGGCGACGTCGTAGATCGTGACTCTCGTTCCCGGCGGCCTGGTGTGGTCGGGCATCTTCATGCTCCTCCCGGCTACGCGCCGTGATCATGCTATGGCCACGGTGAATACTCGGCAATGCCCCGGCAACAATCCAGCTGCCCCGATCGCATTCGCGCGAGGCAATACATGGCAACCCGTTGCCGCCGCGGCGCGCCGGCTGCCTCAATCAGCACTGATGACACCTGGCGGAGGGAACGGCTCATGGGTATGACGCGGCGCGGAGCTCTCCTGGTCACGGCATCGTCGCTCCTGGTGGGCGCGGTCGGGTGCGGGGCACCCGAAGCTCCCGGTGACACCGCTGGCGACACCACCGGCGAAGTGCCACAGCGGCCCGGCAAGGCCGTCACACTCAACGTCCTCGACGTGGCGGGCAACCTCCAGCTGACCCAGGGGATGATCGACGAGTTCGTCTCGAAGAACCCCGACGTGATCTCCCGAGTGACCTATTCCAAGGCGCCGGCGCCCGAGCTGGCCGGAAAGATCAAGGCCCAGCAGGGGGCGGACCGAGTGGACATCGGTCTCGTGCTGACCGGCGTCGACGGCCTGGCCGCCGGAATCGAGCAGGGGCTCTGGATCGACGTGCTGCCGACCTTCCAGGACCGCCTCGGCGGCATGCGCGACTATCTGGCACCGGCCGCCGCGATGCAGCAGCTCGCCGGCAACGCGGGCGTCACCGTCACCTACTACCCGTCCGGCCCGCTGCTCGAATACCTGCCGTCCCGCCTCGCCTCGCCCCCCACCAACGCCCAGGCGCTGCTCGCCTGGGCCAGAGCCAACCCCAAGAAGTTCCAGTACGCCCGCCCGGCCAACTCCGGCCCGGGCCGGACGTTCCTGATGGGTCTGCCCTACATCCTCGGCGACTCGAACCCCAAGGACCCCACAGCGGGATGGGACAAGACGTGGGCCTTCCTCAAGGAGTTGGGCCAGTACGTCGACTACTACCCGTCCGGCACCACCGAGACGATGAAGAACCTCGCCAACGGCACCGCGCACCTGATCGTCAGCACGACCGGTTGGGACATCAACCCGCGGGTGCTCGGCACGGTGCCCAAGGAGGCCAGGATCACCCCGATCGACGGCTTCCACTGGGTCACCGACGCGCACTACGCCGTCATGCCCAAGGGCGTGTCGACCGACACCCAGGCCGCGGTGCTGGCCCTGTTGGCGTTCATGCTCACCCCCGAACAGCAGGCGAAGGCGTACGACGAGGGCTCCTTCTACCCGGGTCCGGCGATCAAGGAGGTCCAGCTCTCGTCCGCGCCGCAGAAGAGCCAGGACGCGATCCGGGAGTTCGGTCGCCCGGAGTACGACGCGCTGATCGCCGGCAACCCGACCGAGGTCCCGCTCGACGCGAAGAGCCTGGTGGCGGCGTTCAGCCGCTGGGACCGCGAGATCGGCGGCGGCAAGGTCAAGCAGGGATGAGCGCCTTCTCCCAGCTGCGGCTGGACGGGGTGTCCCGCCGGTTCGGCGGCCAGGCCGCGCTCACCGAGCTGGACCTGACGATCGGGGCAGGGGAGTTCATCGCCCTGCTCGGCCCGTCCGGCTGCGGCAAGTCGACGGCGTTGAACTGCCTGGCCGGGCTGCTGCCGTTGACGGCGGGGAGCATCTGGCAGGACGAGCGCCGCATCGACACGCTGCCACCGGAGCGGCGCGGCTTCGGCATGGTGTTCCAGAGCTACGCCCTCTTCCCGCACCTGACGGTCCGGGCGAACATCGCCTTCGGGCTGCGCATGCGACGACTGCCCAAGGAGGAGACGCGCCGGCGTACGGAGGAGGCGGTGCGGCTGGTGCGACTGGAGGACCACGTCGACAAGCTGCCCGGTCAGCTCTCGGGTGGCCAGCAGCAACGCGTCGCCATCGCCCGCGCCGTCGTGTTCGAGCCGTCCCTGGTGTTGATGGACGAACCGTTGAGCAACCTCGACGCAAAGCTGCGCCTGGAGATGCGCACCGAGATCCGTCGGCTGCACCAGTCGCTGGGGCTCACCACCGTCTACGTGACCCACGACCAGGAGGAGGCACTCTCCCTGGCCGACCGGCTGGTGGTGCTGCGGGAGGGGCGGGTGCAGCAGATCGGCTCGCCTCGTGAGCTGCACACCCGGCCGGCGAACTGGCACGTCGCCGACTTCATGGGCTACCGCAACCTGTGGCGGGGCCAGGTGGAGCGGTTGGACGGCGCCCGGGCCACCGTCGAGTCGTCCGGCCACCGCCTGCTCGGCGAGGTGGTGGGGGAGGTGCAGACCCGGGTGGACGTCGTGGTCGCGGTACGCCCCGAGGACATCCGCGTGGACGGGCCCGGCGAGACCCGCAACGCCATGTCGGCGACCGTCGAGGTGGTGGAGTATCAGGGCCGCGAGCTGGCGGCCGAGGCCCGCACCGACACCGGGCTGCTGCTGCACCTGCGGACCGAGCAGCGGATCGCGCCGGGCGACCAGGTCAAGCTCGCCGTCGACCCGCAGCGGCTGCTCGTCTACCCCGCCGACGCGTCGGCGGCGGCCGACCGGCTCGCGGACGCGTCGGGGGCGACGCGGTGAGCGGCGCCGGGCCCGGGAGGCCGCTGGCGCACTGGCAGCACCGTCTCGCCGAGCGGGGCGTCGATCGTCAGCTCTGGTTGCTGGTCCCGGCCCTGGTCTTCGTCATCGCCCTGTTCCTCTACCCGTTCTTCTACGGGCTGACGCTCTCGTTCCAGCCGACCAGGGGTGGGCCGTTCAGCGACTACGCCCGGTTCTTCTCCGACTCCTACGAGCGGGGCACGATCTGGATCACGCTGCGGATCGCGTTGCCCGCCGCGCTGCTGAACGTCCTCGCCGCAGTGCCGATCGCCTACCGGATGCGCGGCCGGTTCCGGGGCAAGCGGCTGGTCACCACGCTGCTGGTCGTGCCGATCACGCTCGGCACGGTCCTCACCGCACAGGGGTTGCTGAACTTCCTCGGCCCGACCGGCTGGTTCAACCGGATCCTGCTCGCCACCCACCTCGTCGACGAGCCGGTACGGCTGACCCACAACTACTGGGGAGTCTTCTTCTCGCTGGTGATCACCGGCTTTCCGTTCGCGTTCCTGCTGGTGCTCTCGTACCTGTCCGGCATCGACCCGACCCTGGAACGGGCGGCCGCGACGCTGGGCGCGGACTGGCGTCACAGGTTCACTCGGATCACCCTGCCGTTGCTGATGCCCGGCCTCGCCACGACCTTCTGCCTGACGTTCGTCCTGGCGTTCAGCGTGTTCCCGTCGGCCGTTCTGGTCGGCAACCCGGCCGGGGAGACCCGGGTCATCTCCCTCGCCGCCTACCAGGCGGCCTACGAGCAGTACGACTACCCGTACGCGTCGGCGATCGCCATGATCATGGGCTTCGTCGAGCTGGTCATCATCGCGGTGGTGCTGGCCGCTCGCGGCCGTTTCTACACCGCCTCCACGGGAGGCAAGGGCTGATGGCGACGACCACCCAGGCGCCACCAGCGCGGCCCACCGCCACCAGCACCGACCGGCGGCGGCGCATCGCCGCCCGGCCGGCCGCCTGGGTCGTGTGGGGCGTCGTCATCTTCTTCTTCCTCAACCTGCTCGGCGTGGTGGCGTCCGTGCTGGTCAGCTCGTTCGGCCAGCGGTGGTTCGACACCTGGCTCCCGGACGGCTACACCACCAACTGGTACGCCCGGGCCTGGGAAGAGTTCGCGCTCCTCCAGGTCATCGTCGTGACGCTTGAGGTCTCCGTACTCGTGGTGGGCCTGTCGTTGGTGATCGGCGTGCCGGCCGCCTACGCTCTCGCCCGGCGCTCGTTCCCCGGCAAACGGCTGATCTTCCTGGTGTTCCTGCTGCCCATCCTGATGCCCCCGATCACGTACGGCATCCCGTTGGCGACAGTCCTCTACAAGTTCGGCCTGGCCGGGCACCTGTCCGGGGTGGTGCTGGCCAACCTGGTGCCGTCGGTGCCCTTCGTCATCCTGACCATGACCCCGTTCATCGAGCAGATCGATCCCCGGATCGAGAGCGCCGCGCGGATGTGCGGCGCGGGCCTGCGGACGGTGTTCCTCCGGGTCCTCACACCGCTGCTGGTGCCGGGCATCCTCGCCTCCGCGATCCTCGTGCTCGTGCGGACCGTGGGCATGTTCGAGCTCACCTTCCTGACCGCGGGGCCCGACTCGCAGACCCTTGTGGTGGCGCTGTACTACTCGATGTCCGCGTCCGGGATCAGGGCCCAACAGTCGGTCGACGCCATGGCGGTCATCTACACCTCGATGATGCTGGTCCTGCTCGTCGTCGCGCTGCGCTACGTCAACCCGACCCAGCTGGTGGCGCAGGTCAAGGACGAGCCGGAGCACTGAGGCCCGCGCCGGCGTCGAGGATCTCACCCAGGCGATTCGCGACACCGATGAGCGCGGGCAGCCTCGTCCGCAGACCGCGATAGGTCGCGGCGAGGGCCGGGTCGACAGCGACGGGTTCGCCGGCGGCGACCCCGGGATCGAGCTGGGTGACCGCCGTCTGAAGATCGGAGGTGTGGCCGATCGCGAAGAGCCCGAGTGCCGCCGCGCCGAGGGCGACGTGGTCGGCCGCACCCGCGACGCGCACCGGGCAGTCCAGGACCGCCGCCATCACCTCGCGCCACAGCGGAGACCGGAAGGCACCGCCGGTGAGGCGTACGCTGCCGATCGGCGTCAGCTCGGCCAGCCGGTCACGGACACCACCGAGTTGCAGGCAGACGCCCTCCACCGCGGCCCGGACCAGGTGCCCGCGCGAGTGCTCGCTGCGCAGCCCGAGGAACGCGCCCGGCGGGGCACAGCCCTCCGGCGGGGCCTCGTCGGCCCGCAGGTAGGGCAGCATCACCAGGCCGTCGCTGCCCGGTGCGATCCGCCCGGCGAGACCCAGGAGCGCCGGCGCGGCGCTGTCGTCACCGAGGACACGTCCCGCCCACCGTACGACGTTGCCGCCGTTGCTGACCGCGCCGCCGACGACCCAGGCGTCGTCGGTCAACGCACCGCAGGAGAACGTCTCCACCGGGTCGGAGAGGGGAGCCTGGACGACCGTCCGCAGGGCCCCGGTGGCCCCGAGCGTCAGACCACCCACTGCGTGGTCGATCGCCGCCGCGCCGAGACTCCGCAACGGACCGTCTCCCGCACCCACGACGACCGGCGTGCCCGACGGAAGGCCGACAGCGCGCCCGGCCGTCGGCGACATCGGCAACACCGCCGTCGTGGGCAGGACCGGCGGGAGCTGACTCTCGGACACCCCGGCGAGATCGAGTACGGCGGGACTCCACAACCGACGGTGCACGTCGAACATCCCGGTTCCGGATGCCGAGGACAACTCGGTCACCAACATCCCGGTGAGCCGATGGACCACATAGTCCTTGAGGCCGACCCACCACCGCGTCGCCGTGCAGAGGTACGGCTCGTGGCGGGCGAACCACAGGAGCTTGCAGAGCGGGTTCCTCGGGTGCACGGGTGTCCCCGTCAACCGGTGCAGCTCCCGGCTCTGGCCGGACGACCGCAACTCACGGGCCGCCTCCGACGACCGCGTGTCACGCCGGGTCAGCAGCGGCGTCACAGGCGTCATCGCCGCGTCCAGCCCGATCAGGCCGTACCTGGCGGAACTCAGCGTGACGGCGACCACCTCCGCCCCGGCGGTGCCGGCCACACACGCGGACATCGCCGCCAGGGTGGCCGCCATGAGCACGTCCGGCTCCTGTACCTGCCAGCCGGGCATCGGCTCCAGCAGTGGGTACTCCCGCGTCGAGACGTGTCGTGCGGTGCCGTCCAGCGCGAACGCGACCGCCCGCACGGCAGTGGTGCCCACGTCGACTCCGACGATCATCCGACGCTCCAGCCCCATCCGCACATGGTCGAGCGGTGTTCGGCGGGCCGGCAAGCGGTTGCGCACAGTTGTCGTCACGACGCTCCGCCACTGTCAGACCAGGAACTCCTCCCGCATCCGTGCGCCCAGGTTGATCCCGCCGACCGCCCGTGGGCCGGCCGGATCGTGCACGGCGACGGTGTTGTTGCGACGCATCAGCTCACGGACCGCGGGCGGCAGTCGCGGCGGGTCGTCCATGGCCGCGAGGACCTGACCGGCGCTGGAGATCAGTCGATCGGCCAGCGCGGCGGCGTCGGTGTCCACCCGCACCCGGCCGTACTCCCAGCCGGACGTGGTGAGGTCGAGCACCTCGAACACGCGGGTCAGCAACGGGTTCGGGTCGGTCACCCGGTCGAGTCGGGGCGCCCGGCTGCCGAGCACGGTGACAGCGGCGGCCACCTGCGCGTACGGGTGGAATCCGCACGGCAACGCGAACAGCGGCCAGCGCAGGGCCGGGCCCGCCTCCTTCCACAGCGGCCGGTAGTTACGGCGGTGCACCAGCAGCCGCCGGCCCGTCCGTCGGTGGATCTCATGGGCCTGGGCCTGAAGGTCCATGTGGGCCTCGTCGGCGACCTGACTCACGATCCGGGTCGCCACCACCAGGCCGTCGTCGCTGTCGAGTGAACCGGTGAGCGCCTCGACCTGCTCGGTGAACCGAATCCGCGCGTGGGAGCCGTACCGGGACTGGACGTCGTGCAGCAGCGCCTGCTGGCGTCCCGGGTCGAGCTGGACTCGCCTACCGCCCAGCAACCGACGGAGCCAACGCATGTCGCCTCGATTCAGCAGAGCCGTTGCGGACGGCGGCAATGCTAGTGCGTCGACCCTCCCTCGTGTTCCCAAGGGGGTTGATCGACTCCGCTCCCGCAGACGGCGGTCACCGGCGACGTGGCGTGATCAGCCCGGACTCGTACGCCCACACGACCAGCTGGGCCCGGTCGCGGCAGTGCAGCTTCGTCATCGCCCGGTTGACGTGCGTCTTGGCGGTCAGCGGACTGATCACCATCCGCGCGGCGATCTCGTCGTTCGTCAGCCCGCGCGCGACCAGCTCGACGATTTCCTGCTCCCGGGCGGTCAGCACGTCGCGCCCGGCCGTCGGCACGGCCGGCGGTGGGCCGGCCACGAACTCACTGATCAGCGTGCGAGTGACGGTCGGCGCGAGCAGCGCGTCTCCGCGCGCGACGACGGTGACGGCGTGCAGCAGGTCGGTGGGGTCGGCGTCCTTGAGGAGGAAGCCGCTGGCGCCCGCTCGGAGGGCGGCGAACACGTAGGAGTCGAGCCCGTAGTTGGTGAGGATGAGAACGCGGACCGCGGCGAGGTCGGGATCAGCGGCGATGCGCCGGGTGGCCTCGATGCCGTCCAGGCCCGGCATCTGCACGTCCATCAGGACGACGTCCGGGCGCAGACATCGCGACAGGTGGACGGCCGAGGTGCCGTCGGTCGCCTCCCCGACGACCTCCAGGTGGTCCTCGGCGTCGAGCAGTGCCCGGAAGCCGGCCCGCATCAGCGCCTGGTCGTCGGCGAGCAGCACTCGGATCATCGGGGCTCCTGTGGCCGGCGGGCGCGATGCGGCTCGGCCTGGCTCAGCCGGCCCGTCATCGCGCGCCGTCCAGCGGGAAGGTGGCCCGCACGGTGAATCCATGGTCGTCGTGCGCGGCGGCCCGCAGCGTGCCGCCCAGTGCGCTGACCCGCTCCCGCATGCCGCGCAGGCCCACGCCCGGCGTCAGCGGCTCTGCCGGGGACGCCTGACCGTCGTCGGTGACCGCGACGGTCAGCTCCGCCGGGGCGTACGCCACCTGGATGTGCGCGGTCGCGGGGCCGGCGTGGCGGGCCACGTTGGTGAGGGCTTCCTGGATGACGCGGTACCCGGCCTGGTCGACGTCGTCGGGCAGGTCCCCGCGCTGACCGGTGACCGTCACCTGCACCGGCACGCCGACGGCCCGGGTCCGCTGGGCCAGCTCGTCGACCCGGGCCAGCCCGACGCGATCGCCGTCGGTGGGTGCGCGCAGGACGTCGAGGGTCGTGCGCAGTTCCCGCATCGCGGCGCTGCTGGCCTCCTGGATCGCCAGCAGCGTGGCTGACGGTGCCTCGCCGTGCTTGCGGGCCAGGTGCACGGCGATGCCGGCCTGCACCTTGATCACCGAGATGCTGTGGGTCAGCGAGTCGTGCAGGTCGCGGGCGATGCGCAGGCGTTCCTCCCCGGCACGCCGCAACGCCATCTCCTCGCGGGTGCGTTCGGCCTCCATCGCCCGCTGCTCGACCTGCTCCAGGTAGGCCCGGCGCTGCCGCCCGACGAGCCCGGCGACGTTTGCCGCCACGAACCAGCCGAGCAGCAGCGCCGTCCGTTCGACGATCAACTGGCCCGGTTGGCCGGGCGGCGCCATCGAGATGTCGCGGGCCAGGAAGCCACCGAGGAAGACGAGACTGGCAACCGCGGCCGCCGACCGTTTCCCCTGCCAGGCGGTGAGGTAGACCGCGCCGAGAACGGGAAACGCGGCGGACACCCCGGGGTGTACCCGGAGATGGACGGCCAGCATGGCGACGGTGACCGCGCCCAGCGCCACCACCGGGTAGCGCCGGCACGCGGCCAGGCCCACCGCCATGGCCAGGACCAGGGCGACGTCGAGCACCTCGACCGGCGCGGCGTCCGGGGTGAGCGCGGCGTTGCCGAGCAGGAGGACGCCGAGGGCGAGACCGCCGAGGGCGTACGGGAGGTCGCGGCGCATGGTCGCACTGTAGAACGGCTGTCGTCGGTGGAGCATCCCGCGCGCGTGGTACCTGCGGTGTACCACGGGCGTGGTATCCACGGCGCGGCAAGTGTCTGCGGCGGAACGACGCTTTCCCGGCCCGCCGCCGCGAGCATCGAGCCCATGACGTATCGCTTCTTCACTCCCACACCCCCGAGGGCGGCCACCGGCCGCACCGCGGCGGTCTACCAACAGTTGCGCGACGACTTTCTCGGGCCGTTGCCGACGTTCCAGGCGCTGTCCGCCGTGCCGGAGGTGCTGGCCGCGACCTGGGCGTTGATGCGCGAGGCGCTCCTCGCCGGGGACGCGCCCAGGGTCGACCGCGAACTCGTCGCGGCTGCGGTGTCCCGGGTCAACCGCTGTCAGTTCTGCGTCGACGCGCACGTGCTGCTGCTGCACGCGCTGGGTGAAGGGAGGCTGGCCGAGGCCGTCGCCCGGGGTGAGACGCCTTCCGAGCCGAGGCACGCCGAGCTCGTCCGCTGGGCGCAGGCGAGCCGCAGCCCCAGAGCCGCCGACTGGACCAGCCCGTACCGCCCGGAGACAACCGGCACCCTGCTCGCCTTCCACTTCATCAACCGGGTCGTCTCGGCGTTGCTCGACCCCGATCTGCTCCCCGGCGGCCTGCAACGGTCTCCGTTGGTGCGCTCGGTCGGGGGTCGGCTCTACGCCAAGGCGGCCCGGGAGTCGAAGGAGCCCGGCCGAAGCCTCCCGCTCGTCGACGCCGACGCGACGGCGGCACCCGCCTGGGCGGGGGACAGCCCGGTGGGCGTCGCCTACGCGTCGTTGCGCAACACCGCCACCCGGGGCGGGGACCTGCTGGGCGACGTGGCACGCGAAACCGTCACGGCCACCGTGCGCTGGGAGGACGGGCGGTTCCCGGCCCGGCCCACGGACTGGGCCATCGACCTGGTCCGGGATGTGCCGGGCACGGACCGCATCGGAACGCGGATCGCGTTGCTGGCGGCGTTCGCGCCGAGCGCGATCAGCCCGGGCGACGTCGCACTCTGGCGGCTCTCCCACCCGGCCGACGCCGACCTCGTGCGCCTGGTCGCGTACGGGGCGATCACGGCCACCGATCATGTCGCCCGGGCCCTGGCCTCGGCGCGCCGCTAGGAGGTAACCCCATGCGCAAGGCATTCGTCGTCATCAGCGCGCTGTTGCTCGTCGCGTTCGCCCTGCAGTTCGTCTTCGCCGCCGTGGGCGGGTTCACGAAACCCGCCGGCGACGACGCGTACGCGCTGCACAGCGTCAACGGCATGGCGGTCATCCCGGTGCTCACACTGCTCACCGCAGTGTTCGCCGCGCTGGCAAAGGCGCCGGGCCGGCTCATCGGGCTGGCGACCCTGCCGATCGGCCTCGTCGTCCTCCAGCCGCTCATCGCCATGCTCGCCGAGGCGTTCACCGACGCGTCGGGTGTCAGCACCCCGCTCGGCCTGACCATCGGTGGGTTGCACGCGCTCAACGGAATCATCGTGGTGCACGTCGTTGTCGGTGTGCACCGGGCGGCGCGACAGTTGGCCCTCCCGGTGCCGGCCGGCGCGGCCGGGGTGGTCGCCCGGGAAGGGGAGCCGGTATGACCACCGGGTCGCTGCTCGCGGCCGACCTCGTGATCGCGCTCCTCGCGGCCGCCGCCTGGCTCGGTGGGGGCGCCGCGTCCGCCGCCCGGCGCCGCCCGTTCGCACTGGGACTGGCGGCCGTCGCGCTGATCGCCACGCTCGCCCGCGCGATCACGATCACCGCCCTCGCCCGCGCCGGCTGGTGGTTCGCCGCGGAGAAGGTCCTCATCGCCGCCCCGCTGTCGCTCGTGGCGGTGGGCGTCGTCGGTCCGCGGCTGCTGCGGCCCCCGGCTGACATCCGGGCCGTCGCGGTCCCGCTGCTCTTCGCCGGGTACGCCACGAGCGGCGCCCTGCTCGTGACGGTCCTGCACGGCTATCCGGCGTCGCCGGGGGCGGGGTTGCTCGCGGTCGCCGGGGTCGTGGCGGCGACGGTGGTCTCGGGGCGGGCCCTCGGCGCGCGCCAGTCCCGGACGGTGTCCCGGGTGGCTCTCGCGGTGGCGGTCGCGGCGCTGGTGACCGGAGTGGGGCTCACTGTCGCCCCGGGCGTCTCGCCCGCCGTTCCGCACGACCATGCCTATCCGGCGACCCGGATCGCCGACGAACCTTCCCGGCGGTTCACACTGACCGCCGGGACCGCCACGGTGGACGCGGGCGGCCGGAACGTCGCGGCCTGGGCGTTCAACGGGCAGGTACCCGGGCCGGAGCTGACCGCCACCGTCGGTGACGTGGTGGAGGTGACGCTGCGCAACCGGGACATCGGGCGTGGCGTGACACTGCACTGGCACGGGTACGACGTGCCGAACGATCAGGACGGGGTGCCTGGGGTGACGCAGGCGGCGGTGCGGCCCGGGCAGGAGTTCGTCTACAGGTTCCGCGCCGACCAGGCCGGGACGTATTGGTACCACACGCACTCTGCCTCCGACGTCGGCGTGCGGATGGGTCTCTACGGGGTGCTGGTGGTGCGACCGGGGCTGGTGACCGGCCTCGACGTCACGGTGCCGGTGCACACCCTGGCGGGCCGTCCGTTGCCCGCGCCGAGAGTGGAGCAGGTCGACGCCGGCGTACCGGTGCGGTTGCGACTGATCAACACCGACAGCACTACGCACCGGTACGCAGTGGCCGGGACCGCGTTCCGGGTGGCTGCGATCGACGGCGTCGACCTGCGGGGTCCGACGCCGCTGGTGGACACCGCCGTGCTGATCCCGGCCGGGGGCCGCTACGACCTGGCCTTCACCGCGCCGACGAACCCGGTGGCGCTGTTCGTCGACGGACGCGCGGTCTACTCGACCGGCCCGGTGTCGACGGCGACCGGCGCCTGGCCGGTGCTCGACCCGCTCGGCTACGGCGCGACCGCTGCGGTGCCCTGGCCCCGGTTCGACAAGACGTTCACCCTGGTGCTCGATCGCGGCATCGACCTGCGAAAACTGCTGCCGCGGTACGCCCACACCGTCAACGGCGCGGCTGACCCGGACATCCCACCGCAGGTCGTACGCCTGGGCGACGTCGTGCTGTTCACGATCGTCAACCGGTCGCAGGTCGTGCACCCGTGGCACCTGCACGGCCACCACGTCCTGGTGCTGTCCCGCGATGGTGAGCCGGCGGCCGGAAGCCCGCTGTGGCTGGACTCGTTCGACGTCCGACCGGGCGAGGTGTGGAGGGTGGCGTTCCGGGCCGACAACCCGGGGATGTGGGCCAACCACTGCCACAACCTGGCGCACGCCGACGCCGGGATGACGCTGCATCTCATGTACTCGTGATCGCGAGGTCGACCGACAGCTCTCGTCCGTGTGCCAGGGTGGTTCATGCCCTTGAGCGCGTACCACCTCAGAGCGTCGGTCGCCGTGTCGGACATCGCGGCGGCGGTCGCGTTCTACGAAGGCAAGCTGGGCCTACCGGTGTTGCGGTCCGGGCCGAGCGCGACCGTCGTCGACGGCAGCCGTGTCTATGGTTCCGGTGGCGGGCCGGCACTCAACGTGTACCAGTCGGTCACCGCCGGGAAGACCCCGGCGACGCTGGCGACGTGGTATGTCGACGACATCGACCAGGCAGTTGACGAACTCGCGTCGGCGGGGGTCGAGCTCGTCCGCTACCCGGAGTTGGCACACGACGCCAGGGGGATCACCGCGCGGGCCGGCGGTGGACGCGTCGCCTGGTTTCAGGACCCCGATGGGAACACCTTCGCCCTCGAGGCCGACGTCTGATCAGCGATGCCGGTAGTTTTCTGGCATGACTGACGACACCTTCCGCTCGGTGGCGATCGAGCGCACCAGCCTGGGCAACTACGTCGTGCGGAACTCCCGGGGCGGTTCGGTGTCGTTGGGCACCGGCGAGGACGGCAGTTTCACGCCGGTGGAGCTGCTGCTGGCCGCCATCGGCGGTTGCACCGCCGTGGACGTGGACCACATCACCAGCCGTCGCGCCGAGCCGACCGAGTTCACCGTCGCCGTCACCGGTGACAAGATCCGGGACGAGGCCGGCGGAAACCGGATGCGGAACCTGCGGGTCGAGTTCACAGTGACGTTCCCGGAGGGCGCGGACGGCGACGCGGCCCGCGCGGCGCTGCCCCGGTCGTTGCAGCAGTCGCACGATCGGTTGTGCACGGTCTCCCGCACCGTCGAGCTCGGCACTCCCGTGGTGATCGCCGAGGCACCGGGGCCCAGCGGAGGCTGATCGTCGCTGAGCCCGGCTACTCAGGTCCATGCGGTTCGTTCGGGTGAGGATGACGGCATGCGTCGACTACTGGTGCCACTGCTGATCGTCCTCGCCACGGCGGTGGCGTGCGCCGAGCCGAACGCCCAGCCGGGTCGCTCGGACCCGACTGTCGCGCAGCCGGCGCCCACCGAGCTGCGCGCCGACGGCAGCGTCCCGTGGGCCGACCTGAAGATCACCGACGAGGACCTCAACGGTCGCCCCACCGCCCCGAGGGCGCCGGCCACCGGCAGCGAGCCGTGCCGAGCGGAGCAGCTGACCGGCCGGCTCACCGGCTGGACGCGGCCCGGCACCGGCGGTGAGACCCCCCGGGGCTTCGACGCCGCCATCGGCAAGCTCATCGGCGAGGTCGACGTGCGGAACTCGTCGACCGTGGAGTGCACCCTACAGGGTGAGGTGCCCACGACCATGCTCGCTGGCGGCCGCGAGGTTCCGATGCTCTACACCCACGGCATCAACGAGGAGGCCCGCACCCGGGTGGTCGCTGTGCCGGCCGGCGGCCACGCCAGCCTGCGCCTGGACTGGTCCGGGCCGTTCTGTCAGCCGCCCGTCGTGCTGTTGGAGCTCGCGATCGAGCTTCCGCACGACGGCGGCACTGTGCACGCGCCGGTCACCGTCGACGAGCGTCCCGGTTGTCCGCAGGGGGAGGGGGTGAACCCTCGGGCTCGGGGGACGCTGTCCGCGAGTGGGTTCACCGAGCCGGTTGCGGTGTCGAGGCCCCCGTCCTCGCCGCTGGACCAGCTCACCGTCGCTGTCCAGGGGCCGGCGACCGCTGCGGCCGGGTCTCGGCTCACCTTCCGGGTGACGCTCGGCAACCCGACCGACGGCCCTCTCGCGCTGAACCCCTGCCCGGCCTACCTGGTGGAACGGTTCTCGCTCGGCGACGCGACGAACGACGCGGTGAACTCGGCCCAGCTGTACCGGCTGAACTGCGGCCCGCTCCCGCAGATCCCTGCCGGCAGCAGCGCCGTGTTCGAAATGGTCGCCGAGGTGCCGGCGTCGATGCGGGCCGGGCGGAAGCTGACGGTGACCTGGAAGTTTTATCTGCCGCACTACGTGCAGCGGGGCGACCAGTTCGGTGCCCTCACCCTGACAGTCGTCTGACCAGCGTCGCTCCGGGCCGGTCGCACTGCGGAGTCGACAGTTGGTGCCAACCAAGAGATAGATGTTGTTGATGGTATGGGAGCGCTCCCGTAGCATACCTGACGCGGCCTGTTAACGCTCACAATCGGTCACCACACAGCGACCACCACCAATGTGCAGGCCGCCGTCCCGCGAGGAGGGTGCTATATGACCAGATCCAGAGCCACCAATGTCGGTCTGGTTGCGGCCGGCGTCGGCTTACTGGTGTCGTCGACAGTCGTCGCGGCGCTGCCGGCCGTCGCCGCGGCCGAGGGTTGTTCGGTGAACTACGCCGTGTCGTCGCAGTGGCAGGGCGGCTTCGGCGCCAACGTGGCGATCACGAACCTCGGTGATCCATTGAGCAGCTGGACGTTGACCTGGTCCTACGGCGCCGGACAGACGGTGACGCAGTCCTGGAACACGTCGCTGACGCAGAGCGGGTCGGCGGTGACGGCGAAGAACGTGGGCTACAACGGTGCGGTCCCGACCAACGGCACCGTGTCGTTCGGGTTCAACGGGTCCTGGACGGGCAGCAACCCCGACCCGACGAGCTTCGCCCTGAACGGTGTCGCCTGCACCGGCGGCACGACGACCCCGCCGCCGACCGATCCACCGCCGACCGATCCGCCGCCCACCACCCCGCCGCCGACCACGTGCAACCTCCCGTCCACGTACCGCTGGTCGTCGACGGGCCAGCTGGCGACCCCGAGGTCGGGCTGGGTGTCGCTCAAGGACTTCACCGTCGCCCCGTACAACGGCCAGCAACTGGTCTACGCCACCACCCACGACAACGGGACCAGGTGGGGCTCGATGAACTTCGGCCTCTTCACGAACTACTCCCAGATGGCCTCGGCCAGCCAGAACGCGATGAACAACGCGACAGTCGCGCCGTCGCTGTTCTACTTCGCGCCGAAGAACATCTGGGTGCTCGCCTACCAGTGGGGTGGGCCGGCGTTCTCCTACCGGACCTCGACCAACCCGACCAACCCGAACGGTTGGTCGGCGGCACAGACGCTGTTCAGCGGAAGCATCACCGGTTCGGGCACCGGCCCGATCGACCAGGCGGTCATCGGTGACGACCAGAACATGTACCTGTTCTTCGCCGGCGACAACGGCAAGATCTACCGGGCCAGCATGCCGATCGGAAACTTCCCCGGCAGCTTCGGCTCCAACTACACGACCATCATGAGCGACACCACCAACAACCTCTTCGAGGCCGTTCAGGTCTACAAACTCCAGGGCCAGAGTCGCTACCTGATGATCGTCGAGGCGATTGGTTCGCAGGGCCGCTACTTCCGCTCGTTCACGGCCACCAGCCTGGGCGGTTCCTGGACGCCACAGGCCACCAGTGAGAGCAACCCGTTCGCCGGCAAGGCCAACAGCGGCGCGACCTGGACCAACGACATCAGCCACGGTGAGCTGCTGCGCACCAACGCCGACCAGACGATGACAGTCGACCCCTGCAATCTGCAACTGCTCTACCAGGGCCGTTCCCCCAGCTCCGGCGGCGACTACGGCCTCCTGCCGTACCGGCCGGGTCTGCTGACCCTGCAGCGCCCGGTCTGATCAAGCTCGACCGACCCGGAACGGGCGGGCTCGGCGTCACGCCGAGCCCGCCCGCACCACGCCCGACCCCGGTCGGTTCGAGCGCTCAGGCCGACGGCGGCATTCGTGTAAGGATGTTGTGTGGGCTGTGAATCAACAATTTCGCCAGCGGTCGATCCAACCGCCTCCCCTCTCCTACTCCGGGGGGAGGGGATTGTGCTGCGAGACTGGCTCGACGCCGATCTGCCACACCTGCCGGGCCTCTTCGACGCACCGGACATGGCGGCGAACACCGATATCCCTTTCCCATTCGACGCGGACGCCTTTCTGGTCAGAATCCGGCGGCGCCGTGCCCAGGGCATTGTCGATCTGGCCGTGACGCGGGACGGCGGGGAGCCGCTTGGCCTCGTCGCACTCCACGCGGCGATCGGGGTACTGGGGTACGCCATCGGCCCGGCGCACCGCCGCCAAGGCATTGCGTCGCGTTCTCTGCGGTTGATGACGCGGTTCTGCCACGAAGAACTGGGCTTCACCCGAGTGCGGCTGAGCATCGTGCAGGGCAATGTGCCCTCGCAGCGGGTGGCTGAGTCCGCCGGATACGTCCGAAGCGACGATGACGTCATCGAGAGGACGAATGGGTTGGGGCAGCTGAAGCCGCTCGAAACGTGGCATTGGATCGCTCCCGCGACGTCCGGCTGACAAAGAGGGGGTACGACACGCGTCATCGGGGCAGCCGGTGGCTGACGAGTTTGGGACGATGCGCCGGTCGACCAACCGACATCACCCGACTCGAAGGGATCCCCCGCGATGGCAAAGGTCATCTCCACGCTGTTCATCTCGGCCGACGGTGTGGCCGAGATCGACCCGGACTGGCACTTCCCGTACTTCGACGAGAACATGGGCCGCGCCGTCACCGAGGACTATGACACCGCCGACGTGCTGCTCATCGGCCGCGAGACGTACGACAGCTTCGCCGGGGCCTGGCCGGGCCGGGAGGCCGCGGGTGGCGAGGACGCACCGTTCGCCAAGCAACTCGGCGACATGCGCAAGGTGGTCGTCTCGCGTCAGCCGCTGGAATTCTCCTGGCGCAACTCGGAGCTGATCAACGGCGGCCTCGTCGACGCCGTCACCGTGCTCAAGACCGATGCCGGCGTCCGGGGGATCCTCATCCCCGGGTCGATCTCCGTGGTGCAGCAACTGCTCGCCGCGGGTCTGGTCGACGAGCTGCGCCTGCTGGTGCACCCGGTGGCCGCCCGTAAGGGCCGCAAGCTGTTCGACGAGGGCGACGAGGCGTACCACCTGCGACTGGTGGCGTCGGAGGCGTTCCCGACGGGCGTCCTTCGGGTGATCTACGCGCCGAGCCCGGCACCGACTCCGGTCGGCTACGACGAGGTCAAGGACCAGGTGCCAGCCGGCAACTAGGGCGACCGCCGCGCCGGCCGTTCTCGGGCTCGGTCGTCGTACGCTCGTGTCAAGATCTCGTCGTGACTGAGTGGACGTACAACGACCGCCCCGCGGGTGTCCGGTTCCTCACCGATCGGATCCCCGAGCCGGGCCGCACCGCCGTAAAGGACGAGCTGTGGGCCTGGGTCGTGCGGGGTGAGGCCGACGCGGACGAGTTCGTCGACGTCTTCGAGCAGCAGGCCAGCTACCAGGCCGACCTGGAACGACTGCTGGACGAGATCGCGTTTCCGGTGCTCCGCAAGCACGGCATGCGAGTGGAGTGGAACCGCAAGCAGTCCCGGCGGATCAGGGTCACCGGCGCCCAGTGGTACGCGCCATTGGATTGACCACCACCGATGCATCCCACACTTCGGACAGGCATTTAGTGAGGGCTGTCGATATTGACGGCTGAGCTCGGCGGCGACAGGATCTCGGGCACCACCACCCCGATCCCTCCTGGGAGGCGCCATGACCCGTCCCCGCCTGCCCTTCCTGCGGGCAGCCACCCGGTTGGCCGCACTCGCCCTCGCCACCGCCGGCGTGCTGCTCACCGTCGCCACCCCCGCCAGCGCGGCCGTGCCCACCGGCCGCTACGTCGCGCTGGGCGACTCGTACACCGCAGGCCCGCTGATCCCCACCCAGGTCGACCTCAACTGCCTGCGGTCCAACCGCAACTACCCGTCACTGGTGGCGGCGTCCGCCGGCTCGTCGTCGTTCGCCGACGTGAGCTGCTCCGGCGCCACCACGGACGACATCCTCTACGGCGGCAGCGGCCAACTGGGCATCACGCTGCCACCGCAGCTCAACGCGGTCACCTCGAACACCTCGCTGGTGACGGTGCAGATCGGCGGCAACGACATCGGCTTCGCCGGCATCATCGGCGACTGCGCCGAGGCGAGCGTCAGCAGCCCGCTCGGATCTCCGTGCAAGAACCGGTACACCGCCGGCGGCGTCGACCAGTTGCAGGCGCGGATCGTCGCCGCCACGCCGAAGGTCACCGCGGTGCTGCAGGCGATCCGGCAGGCCGCACCGGGCGCGCGGGTCGTGGTGCTCGGCTACCCGGCGATCCTGCCGGACAGCGGTTACGGCTGCTGGCCGGTCGTTCCGATCGCCTACCAGGACGTGCCGTACCTGCGCGGCATCGAGAAGTCACTCAACGCGATGCTGGCCAGCGCCGCGAGCGCCAACGGCGCCACCTACGCCGATGTCTACACCCCGTCGATCGGCCGCGACGCGTGCAAGGGCAGCGGCACCCGCTGGGTCGAGGGCCTGGTGCCGCAGAACTCGGCCGCACCCTTCCACCCCAACGCCCGAGGTGAGCAGGGCATGGCCACCGCCCTGATCGCCAGACTGAACAGCTGACCAGACCCGCGACCGGTTGAGCCCGGCCCCGCCGGAAACGGCGGGGCCGGTGCGCCCCGCCGTCGGCGCGGACGGTCCTTCCCGACGCGGCACCACCACCCGAGGCGACGTCGCGGTGCTTGAGATCGCGGAGTCCGGGGTACCGAAAGTGTCATGGCGAGCGTGGGGCAAGTCATCGGAGACCGTTACCGCCTGGTCGAGAGCATCGCCAGCGGTGGAATGGGTGACGTCTGGCGGGCGGTGGACGAAACCCTGGACCGCTGTGTCGCGATCAAGATGCTGCAACCTCGGCTGGTCACCGATGCCGGCTTCGGCGAACGGTTCCGTCGCGAGGCTCGGGCGATGGCGGCCCTGCGTCACCCGGGTGTCGCCCAGGTCTACGACTACGGTGAGGTGTCGCAGTCCGACGCGTCGGTCCTCGCGTACATCGTGATGGAGTGTGTGCAGGGACAGCCCCTGTCGGAGCGGATCGCCGAGGTCGGCCGGCTGGGTGTGGCCGACACGATGTCGATAGCCGCACAAACCGCCCGTGCGCTTCAGGCCGCACACGACGCCGGCGTCGTGCACCGGGACGTCAAGCCCAGCAACCTGATCATCGAACCGGACGGGCACGTCGTACTCGTCGACTTCGGCGTTGCGGTGACGCAGGAGGCGGCGAGCCTGACCGGAACGAACCAGGTCGTCGGCACCGCCCTCTACATGGCACCCGAGCAGATCAGCAGGAACGAGACCACGTCGGCGATCGACATCTACGCGCTGGGGGCCGTCGTCTACCACTGCCTCGCCGGCAGGCCCCCGCACCAGGGCGAGCACGCCGTCGCGGTGGCGCTGCGGCATCTCGAGGAGGAGCCGCCGCCGCTGCCCGCGGACGTTCCGGCGGCGGTTCAGCGGTTGGTCGCCACCGCGATGGCCAAGGATCCCACCCGCCGTTTCCCGACGGCGGCGGCCATGGCCGCTGCGGCGCAGGCGCTCGCGGATCCGTCCGACCAGTTGGTGCGGACGGCTGTCGGCGCGCCGATCGCGGCTGCGATCGAGCGCTCGGAGGTCAAGCGCTCGGTCGTCGGCGGCGCGGCGGAGCGGTCCGGGGGTCCCGGGCCGAAGGTACTCGCAGTGCTTCTCGGATCGATGGCCGCCGCCGCTGCCGTCCTGGTGTTCGCCGATCCCACCGGAATGATGCCGGGCCCGACCGGGCGACCGTCGACGCCACCCGCCGTGTCGCCACCGGCGCCGTCGCAGCGCGAGCCCGGGCCCGGCGTCGGCGGCGGTGAATCGGCCACCCGCGGTTCTGCCGGCCTGCCGGTCCGCGCGCCCGCCTCCCCGACCCCGACGGCAGGCGTTTCGGCAACCGCGGGGACGGTCGGCCCGTCGACGCCGCCCGGCGAAAGTCCCCGGGGTGGGTCCGAGCCCTCCCCGTCCGAGAGCACCCCACCGGACCCGACCACGGCTCCGACGGGGGGAACGACGGCGGCGCCGACTGAGACAGCCTCCGAGGAACCCGAAGAGGAGCCGGCGGCGGACCCGACGAAGAAGCCGTCCGCGGGGGCACCGGCAGCGGAGGAGTCCGAGGCGCCGCAGGTCTAGCGATACCGCTCTGGCGTGGGGGGGCGGGGCCCCCCCCCCCCGGGGGGGGGGGGTGGTGGTTTAGTTCGAACGGTATGGAACGCAGCCGGCCGGCTCGGTTGGGTTGTTGGTGGGATTTTCGTTTATGCGGTTGTTGGTTGGGTG
>NZ_JBEXIM010000028.1:0-74424 GCF_040608575.1 Micromonospora sp. NPDC005171
CCGCTTCTTCCCCATGCTCTCCATGATGATGGACATCCTCCCGGAGACCCCAGGTCCCCTGATCTCGGATGTCCGTCAAAACGGGGCAGGCCCAGTCGACCAGGGTGCGTTGCAGGCCATCGAGAAGGAGGGGCATGATCGCGCAGAGCTGCCCGTATGCGTCGGCGCTCAACTGGACGTGTTGACCGGCCTGGCGCGCGGTGTCCAGGCCGTCAGCGTTGCGCTCGATGTGAGCGGCGTGGGAGGTCAGGTCGTCTGGGTCGACCTGGAAGCCATCATCATTCGGCATCTGGCGGGCCTTCGTCCGGGCCCAGGCGGCGCTGGTAGGAGTCGATAATGGCCTGGCCGGTAGGGTCGCCGTCACCAAGGGTCTCGGTGGTCGCCTCGGTGAGCCTCTTCAGCAGATCGGCGTGGGCGGCTCTGGTGGTCGCCATGATATGACGGGCGGTCTGGGCCGAGGAGTATTGCCGGATGCATTCATCGAGCCGCAGGCCAATCAGCAAGCCGCTCGCGTTGACATTTACCTCGACCAAACGATCAGAGCTGGTGGCGGTGCCGGTGAGTGCCTGCCCCTGTGTGGACAGAGCCTTGGCGCGGGCGGCCCGATCAGCCATCGATGTTTCCCACTCATCGAGGCGGCGCCCTACGGCGTCCAACGCGGCTTCGTCCGCCCACATGCTGACTCCCGATGACATCGACGGCCACCACCGCCTAGTCATCGCCACGCTACCAATCGGTGGCGTTGCGTGTTGTCCCCGGATTGCTTCAGCCCCCTGGAGATCTCTTCGGGCCGACAATGCCAGTGTTGTCCGTCGACGAGAAGCCGCGCCTGCGTTCAGCCGACGCGCAACGCGTCGTCGACGCCCGTCTCCCGGCGGCCGAGGTGCGCCGGATCCCGACCGGAGAGCAGATCCAGCGCGGCCTTCAGGCAGGCGCCGTTCTCCCGGGACGAACTGAACCACCAGGTCTGGGCGTACCGCTTCGCGCTGTCGTCACCCACGCCGTTGGCGTCGATGCCCAGGCGCCGGCACAGCGCCACGGCGCGCGGGAGATGGAAGGTCTGGGTCACCACAGTGGCTCGCCGTACCCCGAAGATCCGCTCGGCCCGCGCACACGAGTCGTACGTGTCGAAGCCGGCGTAGTCCGGCACCACCTTGTGGGCTGGCACACCCCGCTCCACCAGCCAACTCCGCATCGCGGCGGGCTCGTTGTAATCGGCGTTCATGTTGTCGCCGGACACGAGGATCGCCCGAACCTTGCCGGCGTCGAACAGTCGCCGCGCGATCTCCAACCGGGCCGCGAGGACAGGTGAGGGCGTGCCGTCCGCGTCCACCTTGGTGCCCAGCACCAGGGCGACCGGCGCGTCCGGCACCTCGGCCTCGCCGTAGAGGTGGCCCTCCGCGGTGTCGCGGATCCAGTTCACGCTGGCCACCGTGCCCCCGGTCAGCGCCACCGCCCCCACCACGAGCGCGAGGACCGTGCCGCGGACCAACCGCCGGTGCTCCCCGTACCACCGCCTGGCCGCACCGAATCGTCCCCGCATGCGGCAAGGCTATTCCGCCCGCGCGCACGACTGTCATCGGCGTACACGCGAACCACTCCGTAGCAGGCAAAGGAAGCCTGTTGTCTATGGACAATCGCTCACTGTTAGCGCTAACGTGACGGACAGTTGTCGATACTCGAACGACCTCGGGCCGCCGTGACGGAGCTGTCGCCGTTGGCCCTGGGCGTGACGGACGACGATCGTGGCGTGGGGCGGGTGGCACGTGGCCGGCGCGAGACGGCCCGAGACCACCACCGGGCGACCCGCGCGCCACGCGGCCGAGGCATGAACGGCCACCGGGATTCCAGGGCACCGCAGCAGCCGGGACAGTCTTGCGACGACGACCGGTCTGCTCACCTGCCCAGCGCACACCGCTGAGCAGCGGCCCACACCCGGGCCGCCCTGATGACGACCGTCGGTCCCAGCCTGGCCCCCGGGTCGCGTCCCGCTGTTCGGAGTCCGGGCCCGAGCAGCGGGACGCCACCTGGCCCGAGCCACGCGCCATCATCGTCGGCCGTGGCAGCACCGCGCCGGCCACCGCTGAGCAGGGGTGGCCGCCCGATCCGACCGGTGGCCCGGCTCGGGAGCCTGTCCGAGCCGGGCCACACGTCGCACCAGCAACCGACGGGGTACGCCGAAGCGGCACCGACGTCGGTCACCGCGTCAGCTTCGGGTCCACCGCTGACTGTTCGAGCCGTTGCAGCTCGACAGGACCGCGGGGGTGCCATTGGCGGTTCCGGCGGCGTTGGGTGTCAGGCACAGCCCGGACGGCACGCCGGTGACCGTGCCATCGGTGTTGACGTTCCACTGCTGGTTGGTGCCGCCATTGCAGTCCCAGATGATCACCCGGGTGCCCGGCGAGGTCCCGGCGCCCTCGGCGTCCAGGCACTTCGTGCCGTACACCTGGAGTTGTTTCGTGGCCGTCGACGTCCACTGCTGGTTGGTGCCGCCGTTGCAGTCCCACAACGCCAGCTGGGTGCCGTTGGTCTGCGACCGGGACGGGACGTCCAGGCAACGGTTGGCGGCGGTGTTGCGCAGCGGCGCCGCCGCGCCGCCGGGCGGCGGGGTGGTCGGGCTGGTGGTGTCGAAGCCGAGGAACCGGACGGCCTGCGCGGCGTCGAACGGGATGGAGTGGCCGTACCCCTGGAAGCTGATCGCTTCCACGGGCGCCGTGCCGCCGGTGCCCCCGTACCGGGTCCGGGTGGCGCTGGCCTGCGGGGAGTCGGTGAAGCTGGGGGTCTGCGACACACCCTGCACGTTCGTCCACTGCTTGATCTGCTCGCCGAAGTTGACGTAGCTCAGCGTGGTGTCCGTGGTGCCGTGCCAGATCTGGAACCGGGGACGCTTGCCCGAGTAGCCGGGGTAGGCGTTGCGGACGAGGTCACCCCACTGCTGCGCGGTTTTGACGATCCGTCCGCCGGCGCACTCGCTGTTCCACTCCGCGCCGTTGGAGGTGGCGAAACACCCGAACGGGACCCCGGAGGAGCTGAACCCGGCATTGAACAGGTCCGGGTAGAGGCCGACCATGACGTTGGTCATCATGGCGCCGGAGGAGAAGCCACCCACGCCGATCCGGTTGGCGTCGACCGGGTAGCGGCTCCGGACGTAGTCGACCATGGACTTGAGGCCGACCGGGTCGCTGCCGCCGTCACGTCGCAGGGCCTGCGGTGACGAGACGTCCCAACACTTGCTGCTCCGGGTCACCGACGGGTAGATCACTATGAAGCCGTAGCGGTCGGCGAGGGCGCTGAGCCCGAAGCCGCTGTGCACCGCCGGACCACTGCCGGTGCAGTAGTGCAGGGCGAGGAGCAGTGCCGGCTGGGCCGCGACCCGGTCCGGCACGTACAGGTGCATCTGGAGGTTCGTCGGGTTGGTGCCGAAGTTGGTGACCTGGGTGAGCGTCGCGGCCGACGCCGGGGTGGCGGCCGTGACCACTGCCGTCATCGTCGCCAGGGCCGTCGCCAGCGCGGCGGCCAGCAGTGTGATCCTTGATCTCATCGGCGGTTCCTCTTGTCGTGAGTCGGGGACCCGGCGGCAGCATGGCGGCCCGGCGGAGGCGGTCGACGGCAGCGCCCGGGCGGTCCCGAGGCGCACGACGTCCGCCGCGCGTCACCGGCGGCTGCTGACAGATCCTGATGCGACGTTCGCCTGCCCAGGGACGTCCTGACCACCGAGGCCCACCAGCGACGGCCCTCCCGGTGAGCCATGGACGCTGATCGCCTCGCATCGACTGTGAGCGATAACATGTCGTTCGTCAAGCTGTAACGTATGACGTTTGTCGATCTCATGTCGGGCGTTGACGTCTTCCGCTCGGTGGAGAGTGGATGCCACAATGACGGCGGCGCTCAAGCGGTTACCGCTGGGCCCGGGGGAGGGCCTTCCGCAGGAAGCGGACGGTGGGCACGAACCCGGAGGCCGTCTCATGACCCATCTGCCAGACGCCACCGCCGTCTCCGGCGTGGTCGATCTGCTCGTCGGCGTGCTGCAACTGGCCGCCGCTGTCGTCACTCTGCTGGCTGCCGTCAGTGTCCGTGGGCGTCGTTCGGGGCGCCACGAGCGCGGCGAAGACGACGCCTGACGCACCTTGAGATTGTCGAACCGACAGTGCCATTGTGGTACGTCGATGAAGAGCCGCGCGTGGGGCTGACGTCCGTCCACTGGGCAGCCGGGATCCAGATGTGATCCCGGGGGACGGTGACACAAGCGATGGACCAACGAGAGTCACCCGTCCACGAGTTCGCCAGTCACCGGGTCGCACCCTGACCGGCGGGCGATTCATCTGCGCGAAGGAATCCCGCCCATGCGTAAACCGAAGACCCGCACAGCACTCCTGGCGGGCCTGCTGCTCGCCGCGAGCGCGCTCGCGGGCGTCAACCCACCAACCGCCAGCGCGGCGGCCGACCCGGTCACCGTGACCGTCAACACCCGCGCGGGTCTGGCGACCGTGCCGGACACCGCTCTCGGCGTCAACCACGCCATCTGGGACTCGAACCTCGGCACCGCCGAGACGTCGGACCTGCTCAAAGATGCCGGCGTGCAGATGATGCGCTACCCCGGCGGCTCGTACGCCGACATCTACCACTGGAAGGACCACACCGCGCCCGGCGGTTACGTCGCCCCGGGCACCGACTTCGACACCTTCATGGCGGCGGTCCGGCGCGTCGGCGCCCAACCGATGATCATCGCGAACTACGGCACCGGCACGCCCGCCGAAGCCGCCGACTGGGTGCGGTACGCCAACGTGACAAAGGGCTACGACGCGCGCTACTGGACCGTTGGCAACGAGAACTATGGCAACGGCCACTACGGGTCCGCGTGGGAGGCCGACGACCACCCGGACAAGAGCGCGACGCAGTACGCGAGGCTGGTCGTCGAGTACGCCGACGCGATGAAGGCGGTCGACCCGACCATCAAGGTGGGGGCGGTGCTGACCATGCCGGGCAACTGGCCGGACGGAATCACCGCCGGCAGCGACCCGGGCCCGTGGAACCAGACGGTGCTCTCCATCGCCGGCCCCAAGATCGACTTTGTGGACGTGCACTGGTACCCGGGCGGCACCGCCGCCGAGTCGCTGGCCCGCGTCAACCACCTCCCCGACGCCACCTACCTGCTGCGGCAGCAACTCGCCCGGTACGCCGGCCCGAACGCCGACCGCATCGGCATCAGCTTCACCGAGCTGAACGTCGACGCCGGCCGGAACACCCAACCGGCCGCGCTCTTCCTGGCCGACGTCTACAGCGGACTGTTGGAGAACGGCGTCTTCACCGTCCACTGGTGGAACGTGCACAACGGCATGGGCACCGTGACGCAAGTGGCCGGCCAGACCGACTACGGCGACTTCGGGATGCTCTCCAGCGGCGCCTGCACCGAGGACGGCTCGGTCTGCCAGCCGCCGCTGAACACACCGTTCGCGCCGTACCACGGGCTGAGCATGATGAAGCTCTTCGCGAAGACCGGCGACCAGTTCGTTCGCGCCAGCACCGACGAGCCACTGGTCACCGCCCACGCCGTCCGCCGGGGCAACGGTGACCTCGCCGTGCTGCTGGTGAACAAGGACCCGGACAACGCCCACCCGGTCACCATCGACTACGCCGGGTTCACCCCGTCGACCGTCGCGCCGACGGTCTCCACCCTCACCAACGGCGCCACCAGCATCGCCACCAGCCAGTCCGGCTCGGCGACCAGCCGGACGCTGCCGGCGTACTCGTTGACCACGCTCGTGCTGCGCCCGGCCACCGCGAGCGCCGGACGGCCGGCGGCACCGGGCCAGCCGACCGCGAGCGGCGTCACCGACCGCGCCGCGACGATCACCTGGCCGGCGGCCAACCCGGGCGGCAGCCCGATCGCCAAGTACGAGGTGCACCGGCAGCACGGCGCGGTCAGCGAGCAGCTCGGCGAGACGACGACCACCTCGTTCACTGTCGACAACCTCGTGCCGGGCAGCAGGTACACCGTCAACGTGTTGGCCCGCGACACCGCCGGACGGGTCTCCTGGGCCTCACCGCCGCTCACCTTCGCCACCGGCAGCCCCGCCGCCAGCACCTGCACCGTCCGCTTCACCACCAGCAACGACTGGGGCAACGGCTACATCGGCGGCGTCGAGATCATCAACAACGGGTCCAGCCCGATCAACGGCTGGACGCTCACCTGGACCTGGCCCACCGGCTGGCAGCAGGTGAGCAGCGGTTGGAGCGCCACCTGGGAACAGGTCGGCACCTCGGTGCGGGTCACGCCCACCACCGACAACCGGCAGATCGCCGCCGGCGGCACCGTGAGCGCCGGCTTCGTCGGCGCGTACGGAGGGCCAAACGTGCTGCCCACGGCGTTCACGCTCAACGGCACCGTCTGCGCCACCGGCTGACGCCGCAGCGACCGGCTGGCCCGTTCCCTTCGGGCCAGTCGGTCGCCCGGTCAACCGACCTGCCGGACCGTCACCGTGGCCGACCCGGTCTCGTCCGCCCACGGGTCGAGCACGAGGGAGTACGTGCCGCCAATGGGCAGCGGGCCCACCTCGAAGCGCCCGGCACCACCGATGACGCAGCCACTGCCCACCGCCTCGCCGCCCGGGCCGGTGACGGTCAGAACCGCGCACCGGTCGGGAATGCTGGCGGCGCTCACCTCGACGGTGAGGCGCTTACCGCTGTCGACGGGAAACCGCAGGCGGCTCACCACACCGGGCCTGCTGACCGACAGCGTGTTCGCCCGTCCGTCCGCGACGATGTCACGCTGCTCGTCGCTGGCGTCGCGCAGCCGCACGTCGGCCGTCCCGGTGTCGGTGGAGGCCCCGTCGACCTCCAGCACGTACCGGCCGCTGGCCGGCAGGACGAACCCGTCGACATGCCCCTGACCGCCGATCACGCAGCCGCTGGTCAGCTCTTCGCCGGCCGGATCGCGCAGGCGCAGCAGGCCACAGCGGTCGGGCAGTGTGGCGTCGGTGACCTGGAGGAAGACCTTCTGACCGGCGCGCCCGTCGAAGGCCAGGCGGCTGACCGCGCCCGGTTGGGCGAGCGTCGCCCGGACCGCGGGCCCGTCCAGCGTGAGCGTCTTCTCCTCGTCGGTCACCGCAACGACCCGTACCGTCGCCCGGCCAAGGTCGGCATCCCACGGGTCGAGCACCACCTGATGGTCCCCGGTGGCGGTCAACGTGGTCGTGTCGATGAAGCCGACACCGGAGATGACGCAGCCAGTCGCCAGTTGACGGCCCTGCGGGTCGAGCAACAGCAACACGCCGCAGCGATCCGGCACGGTGGCGGCGGGCACCTCCACGAAGATCTTCTGACCGGCCCGGCCCGGCACCTTCATCGCGGCCGTGGCGCCGGCCCGGGTCACCGCCAGGTCGACATCACCGGCAGCGGGCACGTCACGCTGAGCGCGGGCGGCGTCCTCGGCGAACACCACCTGTCCGGTGAGGCCGACGTCGAGCACACAGTCGGCGAGGATCTGCGGATCGGTGACGCCGGCCCGCCGGCAGACGAGTTCGGCGGTGGCCCGGTTGGGCAGGTCCCCGACGGTGAGCAGCCGGTCCGGGAAGCGCCGGTCGGTGAACGTGCCGGTGTTCTGGCCCGGCTCGTAGTCGAACAGCGACCGCTGGGCCTCGACGCGCCAACTGTCGGCAAAGCCGGGGTACAACGCGTCGAACGTGGGCGGCTGCGGCACCCTCTTCCCGTTGCGCACGGTCAGGTCGTCGCCGGGATCACCGTCGTGGTCGCCGAGCAGACCCTCCAGATTTCCGGCCCGGGCGGTGGGCGCGCTGACGCTCACGCTCAGCCCCCACACCCCGATCGGCTGCGCGGTCAGCCGAGCGCCGTCCGGCCACTGGACTGTCACCGTGCCGTCTCCCCAGGTGGTGACGGTGCCACCGCGCGGCAGCTTCACCCCGTCGGGCGCGGACACCGGGGCGGCGCCGTTCACCCGGACCGCCGGACCGTCGGGTGTGACGTACACGCCGACCCGGTCGCCGGCCACCCGCACCGCGACCGCCGAGTTGACGGCCACCACCGAGCTGGCCGGGAACATCGTCTGTCGTACCTGGACCTCGAAGTCGTCGGACGTCGAACGGGTCAGCACGAACTCCCCGGCGGCCTGGAAGTCGTACCGGAGACCGTCGTAGGTGAGCAGGTGCGGGTCGCCGTTGCTGTTCGCGCACCGGTAGCCCTTACCGATCACCGAGATCGAACAACCACCACCACCGGGTGGTCGGGGCTTGGGCTGGTCGCAGTCCTTGCCGTTGGACGGCAGCTTCATCCCACCGTACGACGGGCGCAGCGGCACGCCGACCGCCTTGCGGTACGCGTTCTCCGCCAACACCGCGTGCACCTCGGAGGGGTCCACGGTGCTCGCCTGTTGGCCGCCCTGCGTGCAGAACTGGCCCCGCTTGGTGTCGTTCACCTCGTCGAGGGCGTGGTTCATCTCGTGGATGAGGGTCGCGCACTGGTCCTCGGTGAAGCCGGGACCCTCGTCGTCCAGCTTCCGCCCGTCGTTCTCCGGCACCCAGTTGATCTGAACGTCGCTACCCGGGACGTGGGTTGTGATGCTGCTCTCCGAGCCGAAGTAGGGCCGACGGACCTTGATCGTCTTTCCGGAGCGTTCCAGTTCCTCCAGCACCCTGCCGTTGCCGGAGCTGCGAATCTGGCCGACACAACCCGCGTACTCCGCCTGCAGGTCGCTGTTAACGCTGATCTTGGCGGAGGCCGCCGATGGGGCGAGCAGCACCAGCACTCCCGCCAACACGAGACCGAGCCGCATTCGGCGTCCCATCTCGATCATCCGCCCCTCACCTCGAACGCGACAGTGCCCTGCTCGGCCGTCGCGGCGCAGGCATCGGCCGGCACACCGCGCAGCGGCGCGCGCAGGTAGCCCAGCACCAGCCGGTACGCCCCCGGTTGGTCGACCGGCCACCAGGTGATGCTGGCCCCACCCCGCCCGTCCGGCGCGGAGGTGGTCAGCGCCGCGCCGACCGGGCTCTGCGGGTCGCTGCCCAACGTCAGCTCCACCGACCCACGCGGCGGCACCCGCACCAGGTTCTCGGCCAGGTACGCGGTGAAATCCCGGTAGTAGGCGGCGCCGCCGACCGCGGGTGCCACCGCCGTGCCGTCACGGGTCAACGACATGACCGTCACCGCCCCGTCCGGCACGCGACTGAGGCGGCACTCGGCGTCGCGGTTGTTGACCAGCTTCAGTCGTAGGCTGATCTGCTCGCCCACCCGGTACAACGGTTGGCCGGCGCTGACGGTCAGGCCGACCGTCGCTGTGCCGCTTGTCGGCGCCGGCGACGGACGCGACCGTCTGCACCCGACAGTGGTGGCCAGCAGCAACAGGGCGAGACCGCCGGCGAGCACCGCCGTCCCTGCGCGGGTTACACCCATGGGCCGCGAGCCTCCTCCGGGTGCCGACGGTCGGCACAGATCCCGGCCAGCCTGCGCCGACGGGTGCCGGGAGCGCTGTCGTGATCCGGCCCGGTGGATGTCCGTTAGCCGACCCGAGGGCGGGCACTGCCACATCCGGTGCCCGCCCTCCGGCTACCGTCAGCCGTCTACGCTGCGGAAGATCCTGGTAGCGCAGGGGTAGCCCAGGTAGTCCTCAGGACCGTCCGCCGTGCAGATGTCCATCCGGACCACGTCGTTCGCGTAGACTTGAGCCGGATCCCAGATGACCGACGACCCGGATCCGCCACCGTTGTAGCGGGTGTCGATCAGGACGTCATTGACGTAGACGCGACCCAGGACTCCGTCGCCATTGGCGCACGTGTCCGTCACGATGAAGTAGTCGTCGTTCATGCCGCCGCCGGGTGCGCCTTCGCCGTAGTCGACGAATTGGATGCGACCAGCCTGGCACGATGCGTTGCCGTCCCAGAGCGTCATGTCGGTGTTGTCGTTGTGGGCGGCGAAGGCTGGTGAACCTGTGGCAACGAGGGCGGCGGTTACCGCGAACGCCATCGACAGCTTGAGCCCAAGACGCTGGACCTTCATGCGTGACCTCCATGACCGGGTGGTATCGGCTTGACGAATCTTTCTCAGCGTATTGACGATGCTGAAAGGATTTCCACCGCTGCGGTCTGTTCCGCACAAGACGCCGATGTCCGCTCTGGTCAGCGGCGTGTTCGGTCTTGTCCCGAACGGACACCCCGGCCGGCCCACCACCGTCGGCGCCGGACAACTTCCGCCGTTGAACCCCGCATCACCACCAGATCTTGGACAGTTTCCGTTACGGCGTAACGGAAACTGTCCAAGATCTGCACGGGCCCCGGCACGATCGCGGCCGCCGCGTTTCGGGTCCCCACCAGCCGCGCCGTTGGTGACACTCCGCTGTGGATGCCACTACGCTCAGGCAATGGTTCGCGGGTTCCAGTCGAGCGAAGCGTTCCACACCGGCCAACGGCGTGACCGGGCATTCAAGAACGGCGGGCTGTTCGAGCGCATGGTGGGCAAGCTCGGTGCCCCGTCGTGGTTCCTGCCGTGGTTGGACGCGGAGCGCACAGCAACGCAGCTCAGGTGCTTTCAGCCGAGCCTCGTCCCGGGTCTGCTCCAGACGGAGAGCTACGGCCGCGCCGTCATCCGCTGCAACGACACGCTGAGCGACGACGAGGTCGAGAAGCGTCTCGCCCACCGGGCTCGACCGGCAAACGACCCTCACCAAGGCGACAGCCCCGCACTTCATCGCCGTCATCGCCGAGGCGGTGCTCCGCCGGGCCCGGGCGGACTTCCGCGACGTCATGGCGGGTCAGATCAAGCAGTTGACCACCCTCGCGGAGCGGCCGAACATCAGCGTCCACCTGTTGCCGGACGAGGTCAGCATGCACGTCGGCCTGACCGGGCCATTCAGCCTGGCGCGGCTGCCCGACCACAAGTGGGTGGCCGAGATGGAGAACCAACTTGGTGGCGTCGTCATCGACCGTGACGACGATGTGGATACCCTCATGTCGAGGTGGGAAATGGTTCGCAGCGAGGCGCTGCCCCGCCGGCAGTCACTGGATCTGATGGAAGAAGTGGTGACCTCATGGACCTGATCGGCGCTACGTGGCGCAAACCCACCCGCAGCGGCTCCGGCGGCGGCAACTGTGTCGAGGTCGCGGACAACCTGCCCGGCATCGTGGGCGTGCGTGACTCGAAGGACCCCGAAGGGCCGGCGCTGGCCTTCGGGCCGGTGGCCTGGCGGGCTTTCGTCACCGAGGTCGCCAGGCGGTCGTAACCGGACCCCGAACGCGCCGAAGCGCCCGCCCCCTGTCGAGGGGGCGGGCGCTTCGCTGTGTGGGGTTGGTCAGCCGACCACGGACCGCAGCGGCACCTTGGCGGCGTTCAGCGCGCGTACCAGATCACGCGCGAACGGGTGTTCGTCCACCTGGAGCCCCTGCGGGTTCGGGATCACGACGTACGCCGAGTCGTTCTTCGCGGACGCCCGCGCGTCGGCGGTGAAGCGTTCGACGATCGCCCGGGTGCGGGGTAGGTCGCCGGCCGCCACCTGGATGGTGATCGGCCGCCACCCGCCGCCCAGGTCCGGCGTCACCGGCGCGGCGGCGGCGCTGGCGCGCGCCGCGTCGGTGCCCGGCGTGCGTCGGGCGCCCGGCGGGTTCGCCGGGTAGAGCAGCGCGTTGGCGACCAGGTGCAGACCATTTTCGTTGTACGCGCGGAAGAGCGGATTGAACGCGAACAGCACCGCCCGACCGGCGCCGGTCGGCTCGTCGACGACGGCAGCCGTGCCCTTCAGCGTGTCCGCCCCGACTGTGTAACCGTTGGCCCAGAAGGTGTCACCAGTCGGGTACGTGAGCACGTTCGTCCCGGTGGTGCTCGGGGTGAGGATCGGGTCGCTGTTGTTGAACTCGAAGTCCTCGGCCGGGCGACCCAGCGCCACCGGGCTGTCCTGGTCGACGTCGACGCGCAGGTGCGAGCCGATCACCAGGTAGTCCGCCGGCTTGGTCTTCTCGGTGGTCGAGGTGAGCCCGGCGGCCCGGGCCACCCGGGTGCCCTCGTTGCGCAGCCCGAGGTAGGTGTGGCCCTGGCCAATCCAGTCGCGCAGGTTGGCCTGCCCGGCGGCGGTCAGACCGCCGGTGGCGCTGCTGCCGTCCGGCACCAGCAGCACGGTACGCCCGGTGAACGCCTCGGTGTTGTCGTTGATGTCGGCAGTGGTGACCGGCTTCAGGTCGAGGCCCCACCGCTTGCCGAGCACGTAGCGGGCCTCGCCGTGCGAGCCGGAGGTGGTGGAGATGCCGGTGCCCTGGAACAACCCCACGTCGGGCAGGTCGAGGCGGGTGCCGGCGGGTCGACCGCCCGGGGTGAGGGTGACCCCGAGGGATTCGGCCAGCCCGTCGACCGTCCGGCTCAGCTTGGCCGCCGGGATGGCGACAGTGCTGGTGGTGAGGTCGCGGACCAGGGGGACGCCACGGCCGAGCAGGGTGAAGGTGAGCTCCGCTGCGGCGGCCGAGTCCAACGGGTACGTGTACGACCCCCAGGGCCACGCCGCTCCGCTGCGTCCGCCGGAGACCGTGCGGACCAGCTCGGCCCTCGGCCGGACGGTGTCTCCGGTGTAGATGGTGTTGATGCCCATCAGCAGCGGGTTGCTCCAGGACGACACGTCGTAGAAGTACGGGAACGGGACGTAGGGGTCCTCGCCCATGATGGCCTGGATCCAGTGCTTCTGCGGCTGGTCCATCGGGATCCAGTACGCGCCCTTGGGCACTGTCACGTTCGTGGCGCTGCGCCCGCCGAAGACCCGCGCGGTGGGCACCCGGGTCGGCTTCTGCACCTCGTACACCTCGACGTCCATCCGGCGCAGCCGCTCGACGAGTTGGCGGACGTCGGCAAGCTGCCGGTCGGGCAGCAGGAAGTACGAGCGGATGGTGAGGTCCGGCACCGGGAACTGGACCTCGTTCGTGGGCTGCACCACCTCGTTCGGCTCGAGCGTGCCCGCCCGGCCCTGGGCGAGCGCGTCGGTCCAGATGTCGAAGTAGCCGTCCAGCACCTCACGCTTGTGCGCGGCGGCCCAGCCGAGCGTCGACCACTGGGTGTGGAACTGCTGCTGGACCCGATCGGCCACCGCCGACGCGCTGCCCTTCTCGTACGTCATGCCGGCCGCGCCGAAGCCGGTGGTCGGCACCGTGTCGCCGTAGCCCATGAAGAACATGTCGTAGGTGTCGTAGTTGAAGTAGCACTCGGTGGTGACGGTCTCGTCGCAGGCCCCGTTGAAGCCGAAGCCGGCCTTGTTGGCCTCGCCGATCCGGTTGATCCAGTCCACCGCCTCACCGGCAATCTCGTGGTGGATCGGGTCGGCGTTGGGCGGGAAGAAGTACTGCCGCCCACCCATCTCGTGCGCGTCGATGAACACCTGCGGCGGGTAGCGGCGCAGCAGTTCGAGTTTGCCGTCGGTCTCCTGCTGGGTGCGGGCGAACCAGTCCCGGTTCAGGTCGAAGCCGAACTCGTTCTGCCGCCGGGTGGCGTCGCGGCCGTCCGGGTTCTGGGTGGGGACGATGATGGTGACCAAGCTGTCGTTGCGCTCGGCGACCGCGCAGGACAGGCCGGCCGCCAACTCGTACAGCGTCTTGAGGGCCGCGTCGGCGCCGCTCTTCTCGCCGCCGTGCACGTTCGCGGTGACCCAGACGATGGCCGGGCTGTCCTTCGCCGTCCGGGCGGCCGTCCGCGCGCTGGTCCGGCGCGGGTCGCGCAGGTCACGGACGTCGTCGGCGATCTGGCGTAGCGCGGCGGGCCGCACGTGGCGTTCGTTGGACACCACCGCGTAGGGCAGCGGCTGGCCGAGCACACTTGTGGTCGCCACGCCGGTGACGACCCGGCTGGAGGCGCGGTCGACGGCCCCGAGGTAGGTGCGGATCTCGTCGTTGGTGACGACCCGCTCCTGGCCCGCGCCGAGCGGGAAGCCGAGCACGTTCTCCGGGGTGGGCACCGTGCTCAACCGCGCCGTCGGGTCGTCGCTGCACCGGGAGGGCGGCGCGGCGCTCGCGGCCGGTGTGCCGCCGAGTAGGGGAACCATGCCGAGCAGGAGCGCGATCGTGGCGGCACTCGCCAGCCGCCTGGCGGGGACCATCCGGATCGGACGTTTCGATGGGGCCATGGGTCGTGTTTCCCTTCTCGGGCACAGCCTCGCAGTGGCCGGAGCCTATGAACCGTCGATACGGCGGTCAAGGGTTGATCGATATTGCTGACTACTCGGCGTGCCGGCGCCGATGCTGACTGGCAGGATGGGGCGTGGCCCTGTCGTCGTCTGGGAGGAGGAGACGTGCCGGAGATGATCACGCTCTCGGTCCATCCGGATCTTCCGTCCGCCGATGCTCGGCGGTCGCTGGCGTCCTGGCTGCGCGCTGAGGAGCGGCTGCGGGCGGGGGTGACCACGGCGCCCGCTGACGGGCTGTCGACGGAACGCCCGGACGTCCTGCGGGTGGCGGCCAGCGACCCGGGCACCGCCATGGTGCTGGTGCAGGCGGTCGCCGGCTGGCTGACCCACCGCCGCGAGGATGTCACGGTGACGCTCAGCCGGCCCGACGGATGGTCGGCCGAGGTGGACGTCCACCGGGCTCGGGACATGGATCAGGTGACCGCGCTCATCGAGGCCGCGGTGCGCGCGGTGACACCCCCGCAGAGCTAGCCGGCCCGCCGCCAGCCGAGGAATCGGCCGGCGGCGGGCCGGATGGATCGGGTACGCCTACCAGGTTGTCAGGCCGAGGCCGATCGTCTTGGTCAGGGTGGCGTTGTCGTCGTCACCGTCGAGCGACCAGATCATGGCGCCGGCCAGGCCGGCCCGTCGGATGTAGAGCGTCTTCTGCAACACGACGGCCGGGTCGTCGTACGTCCACAACGTCGTACCGTCGAACAACCAGGCGTGCCCGGCGCGCAGGTCGCGGTGCACGGTGTAGCCGTTACCGGCAAGCGTCTTGAGCTTCTTGTAGTCCTCGTACCCAGCCTCGAAGGTGGCTGGCGCTGGCCCGGTGGCCGGCTGGAACAGGCCGTTGCCGCCGCCGGTGATGCCGGTCCAGCCGCGACCGTAGAAGGGGATGCCGAGCACGAGCTTGTCGCGCGGCGCGCCACGGGCGATCCACCCGTCGATGGCCACCTCGACGGAGAAGTCCGGGTTGTCCGGGGCGCCCGCCGGGACGCGGAGCGCCGACTGCTGGTTGGCCCGCGCGTCCCAGCCGCCGTGGAAGTCGTACCCCTGCACGGTGGCGAAGTCCAGGTACTTGAAGATCTTGCGACCCTCGTAGCCGGCGTCCATGGTGGCCGGGCTGGCCGGCAGGAACGCGGTCAGCGGGTGGTGCGCGCGGGTCGTGCGCCCGTACGCGTCGAGCTGCCGGCGGAACTCGGCGAGCAGTTTGGTGAAGTTCTCCCGGTCCTCCGGGCGGATCACGTTGCCCGGCTCACCGTCCCAGTTGGGCCACTCCCAGTCGAGGTCGATCCCGTCGAAGACGCCGGCGCCGGCAGCGGGAGCGCCGGGCAGGTTCCCCTTGAGGTAGAGGTCGATGCAGGAGGTGACGAACGCCTTGCGGGAGGCGTCGGTGCGGGCCGCGTTCGAGAAGTACGTCGACCAGCTCCAGCCGCCCAGCGAGATCAGCACCTTCAGGTTGGGGTGCTTGGCCTTGAGCTTGGCGAGCTGGCCGAAGTTGCCGTTGAGCGCCTGACCCGGGGCGTCCGCGACACCGTCGACGCTCTCCTCGGCCGGGACGGGGCGCTGGTAGTCGGCCCAGGCGTCGCCCTCACCCGGCCCGCCGTCCACATAGCAGCGGCCGTCTTCGCTGACGTTGCCGAAGGCGTAGTTGAGGTGGGTGAGGCGGCTCGCCGCCCCGGAGGTTTCGAGTTTCTTGACCGGGAAGGCCCGGCCGTAGATGCCCCACTGGGTGAAGTAGCCGACCCGGTGGTAGCCGGTGCGGTCTGGTTTGCCGCCCGCGTTCGCGGCGGTCGGTGGGGCGGCGGTGGCCAGCAGGGTCGCCAGGGCGACGACGGCGGTGAGACGGCGGTGGCGGAATGGTCGCATCGGCACACTCCCACGAGACATCAAGCAGAATTAGTAAAGAGACTTATCTGATTGATGAAGTTAAGCCGGTCACCGTCCGGGGTCAAGAGCCGCCACACTGCCGATCCTGGTCAACCTGTCGGCTTCGCGGTGATCGCCGGCGCGGTGCTCGGCGAGCGGGAGAACATCGCCGACTAACTCGTCTCGGTCGGCCTGGCCGTGCTCGCCTTCAACCTGGTCAGCCTCGCCATCGGGTACGGGGCGCCGCGCCTCGCCGGAGTCGACCGGAGCGCCGCGACGGCCGCCGGCTTCGAGATCGGCATCCACAACAGCACTCTGGCCATCACGATCGCGCTCAGCCCGGCGCTGCTCGAGAGCACCCAGATGGCGATCCCGGGGGCCGTCTACGGCATCGTCATGTTCTTCACCGCGGCGGCCTTCGGCCTACTGGTGACCCGCGTCGGCGCCCGGACCGCCACCGCTCTGACGCCCTGACAGCTGGTGCGCTGACGGCCGACGCCCTGGTGCCCTGACGACTGTCGTCAAGGGCGCCAGGGCGGGCGGCGACTGTCAGCCGACCTGGTTGTTGTCCTTCTGCGCTCCCCAACCGTGCCAGCGGTCGATCTCGATCAGGGCGCTGACCCGGGCGCGCTCCCGCCGTGGGTACGCGTTGCCCGTGTAGTGCTCCGACAGCCGGTCGATGTCCGCCAGGCCCTCGTCGGGCCGCAGCTCGGCGACGTGCCCGATGATGCTGACGTGGGTGTACCAGCCGGCCTCGTCGAGCACTGTGAGCGACACCCGCGGGTCGTTGCGGACGTGCTCCAGCCGGCGGCGGCTCTCGTCCATGTTCACCAGGATCCGGCCGTCCTCCCACAGGTACCAGGTGGCGGCGGAGACCGGCTGGCCACCGTTGCGAAGGGTGGTCATGACGGCGGGGTTCGGCTTCTGGAGCATGGCGACCGCGGCCTCGGGAAGCGGTGGCTTGGACATGAAGTCTCCTCGTCGCGACAACGTCTACCCCTGCACGTTACGCACCTGCCCGCCCGATCGCGCTGCGATCGCGATCGCGGCGCGGCGGGCCGAGCCCACCCGGCCGCCGGGCCGACGCCGCCTGCGGCGAAGATGTGGTCATGAGCGAATCCACACTGCCCAGGCGTGTCGTCGTCACCGGTGCCACCGGCAAGCTCGGCCGTGCCGTGGTCGCCCACCTGCGCGCCGTGGGCGTCGACGTGCTGGCCGTGGACCGCGCCGGTGGCCGCGACCCGCGCGACGTGAACGGCGAGTTCCTGCTTGTCGACCTGACCGACTACGGGCAGGTGGTGGAGGCGTTCACCGGGGGCGCCGACGAGCACGCGGGCGGCGTCGACGCGGTCGTGCACCTCGCGGCGGTCCCGGCCCCCGGGCTGATGTCGAACGCGACCACCTTCGCGAACAATTCCGCGGCCACGTACAACGTGTTCGCCGCGGCCCGGGCGGCCGGAATCAAGCGGGTCGTGTGGGCGTCGAGCGAGACGGTGCTCGGGCTGCCGTTCGACACCCCGCCGCCGTACGCGCCTGTCGACGAGGAGTACGCGCCACGGCCCGAGTCGACGTACTCGCTGAACAAGGCCCTGGAGGAGGAGATGGCCCGGCACTTCTGCCGGTGGGATTCGGAGCTGGTCATGGTGGGTCTGCGCTTCTCCAACGTGATGGACGTCGAGGACTACGCGCCGTTCCCCTCGTTCGACGCCGACCCGCGGCTGCGCCGGTGGAACCTGTGGGGCTACATCGACGCTCGGGACGGAGCCCAGGCGGTCGAGCGGGCGCTCGCACACGACCAGCCCGGTGCCGACGTCTTCGTCATCGCCAACGCCGACACTGTGATGACCAGGTCCAGCGCCAGCCTGATGGCCGAGGTCTACCCGGGCGTCGAGATCCGTAAGGAGCTGGGTGAGCACGAGACGCTGCTCAGCATCGACAAGGCCCGCCGGGTGCTGGGGTACGAGCCGCAGCACTCCTGGCGGGACCACGTCGACGTGCTGTAGGTCAGCGCGCCGCCTGGTAGGCACGGCCGACGGCGGTGGCCGTGCTGCCGGTGCGGAACAGCCCGGTCTGGTCCTTGTCCGTGGCGGGCAGGCCGAACCACGCGTACCGCTGTAGCCAGGACAGCCCACCCAGCATCCGGGTCGCCGCGGTGAGGAACGCGGCCTGCTGTGCCTGGGTGGGGAAGCGGACGCCGTTGGAGAAGTCGATCAGGGCGAACTCGGTGAGCCAGATCGGCAGCCGGTACCTGTCGTGCACGGCCTGGAGGTACGACTTGAGCTGGTTGACCGCGTTGGCCGTGGTGAAGTCGCCGCCGTACCAGTGCAGGGCGATGAAGTCGACACGGTAGCCGCGCTGCTTCGCCCCGGCCATGAACCGGTCGAGCCATTCGCCCGGCCGGTCACCGCCCCAGGCCACCGCCGGGCTGCCCAGCGAAAGACCGGTGGCCTGCAACTGCGGCCACAGCTCCAACGCCTGCTCGACGGTCATCTCGGCCTGACCCTTCAGGTCCGGCTCGTTGAACCCGAGCAGGTGGCGGCCGTTCCTCCTGGCCTGTTGCAGGTTGCTGGCGGTGACGCTCTTCGCTCCCCAGATCATCGGGACGAACTCGGCGCCCTTCGGGCTGGTGACCCCCGAGTGGGCCACGTCCCAGGTGTAATACCAACTCGCCCCGGCGTTCGCCAGCGCCTGGCTGACGCCGTCGAAGGTCCACACCCCGACGCCCTTGCGCTTCGAGGTCGCCGCCGGGGCCGCCGGAGCGACTGGACGCCCCGTTGTCGGCTTCGCCGTCGGCGTCGGCGTCGGGGTCGCCCCCGCCGGGCTCGTCGTGGGGGCGGGCGTGGTCGCGCTGGGCACGCCGAGCTGCGGGCTCGGGGGCGGTGGCGCGTCGAGCGCCTGCGTCGCCGCCGGGGCGGGCGTCGGCCCGGTCGGCTGCACCACGACGATCACACCGGTTACCAGTACGGCGACCGCGGCGGCCACCAGGAGTGGCCACAGCAGCCCCCGCCCGCCGATCGGGAGATGGCCGAGCATCCCGCGTCGGGGTTCCGCGTGGACGCCCCGGTTTCCCCTCGCGTCGTCCGCTTCACCCTGGCCGGTTGCGCGCATCGTCTCGACTCCCTCACGTGGTCGTACCGCTACCTGATGCAGGCGATGACGGAAGATCGCCACCTGCCTCCCCTCAGGAGACTGGCCGGCCGGACCGGGATAACGATTTCCGCAGCTGATGTCGGCCGTCGGTCACCACCTGGTTCTCCGACGGCGCCAACGAGGCGCTGCTGGTTGTTACCACCCTGCCTGTGCGGTCAGGGTCTGTCGCAGGTACGTCTTCGGCCTGGACCCCACTGTCGAGCCGACCACCTCGCCCTGACGGAACACCAGCAGCGTCGGCAGGGACATCACCCGGTAGCTACGGGTCGCTCTCGGGTTCTCGTCGGAGTTGAGCTTTGCCACGACCATCCGGTCACCGAACTCCTGGGCCAGTTCGGCGAGGCTCTTCTCGATGGCCTTGCAGGGCGGGCACCAATCCGCCCAGAAGTCGACGACCACGGGCCGGTCGCTGGCCAGCACCAGCTCCGTGAACGTGTCGTCGGTGACGGTGACCAGCGAGCCTACTTCCGCCTTCTGAGGCATGTTTTCTCCCGATGTGCGATCGCGTGGGTGAGTTGACTGTGCAGTTGCTCGCGCACCGCGCCGAGCCGGTCGAGGACGACGTCGACCTCGGCGATCTTGCGCCGCAGTACCACCACCGAGTCCGGGCAGACATCGCCGGAGGTGTTGCCGGCCCGCAGGCAGGCGACGAACGGGCGGACATCGTCGAGGCCGAAACCGACGTCGAGCAGCGCCCGGATCTCCCGCACGACGCGTAGCTCCGTCTCGTCGTAGATGCGGTAGCCGTTGGCGGAGCGCTGCGCCCGTACCAATCCGTGCGCCTCGTAGTAGCGCAGCGTGCGAGGGCTCGTGCCGGCCCGTTCAGCCAGCTCGCCAATGAGCATCCGACCTCCTTCATCGGCCCGTCGCGACCACGCTAAACCTTGTCGTCAGCGTCAAGGCAAGGACCGGGCGAGGCGCGGCAGCTGGCAGAGATGCCCGTTTTGGGTACGCCACCCGTTCCTCGCGGCTGTCGTGGTGGTTCGTGTCGTCCCGCCCGTAGCCCGGTAGGACGAGGTCCTGATGGCGCGTCCCAGGTTGGGAAGGAGTTAGGCTCCGGTATGTGATTGACGTGCAGGCAAGCGGGAGCGACGAGCGGCTGCGCAGCATCGAGTTCGTCACCGACGCCGCACTGTCCCAGCTCGGCGTCACGGACCTTCTGGAGGAACTCCTCGACCGTGTCCGGGAGGTGCTGGGGGTCGAGACCGCGGAGATCCTGCTGCTGGACGTGCACGCCCAGCAGTTCGTGACCGCTGCCTCCAAGGGGCTGGGGGAGGACGTCCGACCGGGTTCTCGGATCCCCGTCGGTCGCGGCCTCGCCGGCCGGGTCGCGCAGGAGATGCAGCCCGTCATCCTGGACGAGGTCGCCGCCGACAGTGACGACCAGATTCTCTCCGGCCGGCAGGCCCGCGCCCTGTTGGGTGTGCCGATGTTGGCCGGCGGCGAGGTCATCGGCGTCATACTCGTCGGCTGTGACCGGCCGCGCCGGTACACCGGTGCCGACGTGCAACTCCTGCAACTCGCCGCCGACCGGGCAAGCCTTGCCACCCGGACGCAGGCCAGCGGCCTCGACCGCACCGCCGCGCTCGCACTGCAACGTAGCCTTCTGCCCACCCACCTGCCGCAAGCGCCAGGCGTGGACATGGCCGCCCGCTACGTACCCGGTCACGACGCCGGCGTCGGTGGCGACTGGTACGACGTGTTCACCCTCCCGTCCGGCTGGCTGGGCGTCGTCATCGGAGACGTCTCCGGGCACGGGTTGCCCGCCGCGGTCGTGATGGGGCGCCTCCGCAGTGCGCTTCGGGCGTACGCGTTGGTCTGCGACGACCCGGCCAGCGCGCTGACACTGCTCGATCGCAAGATCCACCACTTCGAGACCGGGAACCTCGCCACCGTCCTCTACGCCGTGATCTCCCCGGACCGCACCACCATGCAGGTGTCCCTCGCCGGGCACCTGTCGCCCGTCCTGGCCGCACCGGGACGCCCGGCCGAGATCCTGACCCTGCCAGTCGATCTTCCGTTGGGCGTTGGCCCCCGCCAGCCTGCCCGCCGGTACACCGAGGTTGCGTTCCCTTCCGACGCGGTGCTGGTCTGCTACACCGACGGGCTCATCGAACGCCGTGGCGAAGTCATCGACGTCGGCATGGATCGGCTCCGGGCAGCCGTCGAACCGGTTCCCGCCGAGACGGTCTGCGCCCGCATCATGACCACACTCGCGGCCGAACAGACCACCGACGACATCGCCCTACTCGCCATCCACACAACCGGCAGAAGGCTCTCTTGAACGACTTCGAACCGTCGGAGCCAGCAGCATGAGCAACGCGGTCGCCACCCGGACTGACGGTCTTGTCCACCCCGCCCTCTTCTACCGCGACGATGAGGAGTACCTGGCCGGCACGGTGCCGTTCATCCAGGCCGGCCTCGCAGCTGATGAGCCCGCCCTGGTCGCCGTGCCGGCGGACAACCTCGACCGCATCCGGGCCGCGCTCGGCAGCGACGCGGCCAGGGTCCAGCTGCACGACATGACCGTGGCCGGCCGCAACCCCGGGCGGATCCTGCCGGGCGTCCTGCTCGCCTTCGCCGCTGCCCACCCCGACAAGCGGGTACGCATCATCGGTGAACCCATCTGGGCTGGTCGCACGGCGACCGAATACCCCGCCTGCGCCCAGCACGAGGCTCTGATCAACGCGGCGTTCGCCGGTCGTCCGGCCACCATCCTCTGCCCCTACGACACCGGTCGGCTCGACCAGAGCTGGCTCGACGACGCCCGCCGCACCCATCCGATCCTGCAGACGGGCAACGTGGCGCGGCAGAGCCCCCACTACGCCGATCCGATCGTCGTGGCGGCCGGGTTCAACCTGCCGCTGCAGGACCCACCCGCCCATGCGACCACCATCACCATCGACCTGACCGCCCTTGCGACGATCCGGCGGGTGGTGACCGCCGAGGCCGTGGCAGCCGGCCTCTCCCCGGAGCGGGTCTCCGACCTGACCCTGGCCGTCAACGAACTGGCCACCAACACGGTCAAGCACACCGCAGCCGGCGGGACTCTCGCCGTCTGGACCGACCCCACCCGGCTGATCTGTCAGTTCCGGGATACCGGGCACATCACGAACCCACTCGCCGGCCGGATCCCGCCGCCGCCGCAGCAGCCCGGCAGTCGAGGACTCATCCTGGTCAACCAACTCTGTGACCTCGTGCGTGTGCACACCCTGCCCGGCGCCACCACGATCCGCGTGCACATGCAGCGCTGACGCCGGCCGTTCGGCCGCCGGGACGAGGCGAGGATCGTCAGCGGCGCAGGGTCGTCGACGGCGACTCGCCGAACCGGCTCCGATACTCGGTCGCGAACCGACCGAGGTGCACGAAGCCGTGTTGCAGGGCCACCGTCGTCACGGACACCCCCGGCGCGGCCGAGCGGAGTGTGCGGTGCGCCGCGTCGAGCCGGCAGGCCCGCAGGTACGCCGTCGGGGTGGTCTGCAACTCACGGCGGAAACAGTCCTGCAGCGTTCGTACGCTCACCCGTAGCGCCTCGGCGACGTCACCGACGGTGAGTGCCTCGCCGTGGTGCTCGGAGATCAGGGCGCAGGCCCGGCGGACGAGACGCCCGGGGTGGGCGTGCTGGCCCGGCTCGGCCAGCAGGTGGGAGTGGCTGTGCCGGTGGGCCAGCAACAGCTTGCCAATCAGCCCCTGTTCGAAACGGGCGGCGACCTGCGGGTGGTCGAACAGGGAGGCGTCCGCCGGCTGCGACAGCTCGTCGGCGAGGAACGCCACCCCGCGCGCCCACGCCTGCGCGGTGGGCGTGGTCATGAGCATGCCGACGTCGAGGCGGACCGGGTCGTCCACCGGGTGGCCCAGCAGGCGGGCGAGTTCCCGGTCGACGGCGCGCCGGTCGGCGTAGAAGATCCGGTGGGGCGATCCCTCGGACCACCGCATGTCCGACGGGTCGTACGGGGACAGGACCGAGGCCACCTCGGCGGTCGAGGTCACGGTTTGACCGGCGTGCCGGATTGTCGTGCTCCCGGCACTGGGGATCTGGACGAGGTAGAAGGTCTCCAACGCGGGCGGTTGAATGCGGACCGCCTGCCCGTAGTCGAGGTCGATGACGCCCACCCCGCCTGCCCGGCGAGCCGCCATCCGCAGTCGCACGGTGTGCACACCCGGCTGTGGGGTGAGCCGGTGTGGACAGAAGACCCGGCCGACCTCGGCGCGAGCCCGGTCGACGTCGTCCGTCCGGACCGTCACCGCATCCATCCGACACCTCCCGGGCGTCCCGTCGCGCTGACCGTACGGCGTGAGCGGGCCGGACCAGCCCCGAAAGCCGTCGACCCGACAGGAAAAGGGCCGGCTGCGTACTGCGGACAGTGCCCGCGTCGCGCGGATAGCGACCTTCCCGGCCTGCTCGTTAGCGTGCGACCACAGCGGGCGGTCGGCGCCGGCACGGTTCGTACGTCCTTGGAGGAGATCATGAGGATTGCCGTCGTCGGTGCCGGGTTCGCCGGTGTCAGCGCAGCCAAGGTGCTGCGGCAGAGCGGATTCGACGTCACCGTCTTCGAGCGGGCGCCCGATGTCGGTGGGGTGTGGAGTCGCACCCGCCGGTACCCCGGCCTGCACACCCAGAACGACAAGGGCACCTACCACCTCTCCGACCTGCCGATGCCCGCCCACTACCCGCAGTGGCCGTCGGGTGAGCAGGTCCAGCGGTACCTGGAGAGCTACGTGGAGAAGTTCGGGCTGGCCAGCGCGCTGCGCCTCTCCACGGAGGTCGCCTCCGCCGAGCTCGTCAACGACGAGACCGGATGGCTGGTCACGTCGCGGCCGGCGGGCGCCGAGGAGCCGCTGACTGTGGAACGGTACGACCACCTGATCGTGGCCAACGGCATCTTCTCCGACCCGGTCGTCCCGTCCTTCGACGGGCACGCGAGCTTCGCCGCCGCCGGAGGGCGCGTCCTGGCGACGGGGGAGTTCCACGACATCGAGGCGGCCCGAGGCAAGAACGTCCTCGTGGTGGGGTACGGCAAGTCGTCCTGCGACGTGGCGGTCCCGGTGAGCGACGTCGCCGCCCAGACCCACGTGGTGGCGCGCGAACTGCTCTGGAAGATGCCCCGCAAGCTCGGTGGTGCGCTCAACTACAAGTACCTGTTGCTCACCCGGATGGGTGAGGCGCTCTTCCGCTACCTGCACCTGAGGGGCTTCGAGCGGTTCCTGCACGGCCCGGGGAACGGTCTGCGCCGACGCATGGTCGACAGCGTCGGCTCGGTCGCCACCCGGCAGCTCAACCTGCGCGAGCTGGGTCTCGTGCCCAACGGCAGCTTCGAGGACATCGCCCGCAGCACCGTCAGCCTCGCCACGGAGGGCTTCTTCGAGCGGGTCACCGGCGGTCGCATCGCCGTGCACCGGGAACAGGTGATCACCGAGCTGCTGGTCGACGGTGGTCGGCCCGCCGCCCGCCTGGCCGACGGCACGGTGCTCCCGGCCGATCTGGTGATCTGTGGCACCGGCTTCCGCCAGCACGTGCCGTTCTTCGACGACGCGTTGCACGCCCGGCTCCACGACGACGCCGGCAACTTCATGCTCTACCGGCAGATCCTGCCGATCGGCGTGCCGAGGCTGACGTTCGCCGGCTACAACTCGTCGTTCTTCAGCCCGCTCAGCGCGGAGATGGCGGCGGTCTGGACGGCCGCGTACCTGCGGGGTGGCATCACCCTGCCGACCGAGGTCCGGATGCGCGACGAGGTGCGCGCCCGGCTGTTCTGGATGACGACGCGCACCAACGGACGGCACGCTCGTGGCACGAACATCATCCCGTTCTCGATGCACAACGTCGACGAGGTGCTCGACGAGTTGGGGCTCAACGTCGGCCCGCTGACCCGGGCCCGGCAGTGGCTGTTCCCCGTCGACCCGGGCTCGTACCGCAGGGTGACGGCGCAGATGATCCGGCGTACCGCCGACCCGGTATCCGCCATCAACGACGGAGGCGCGATAAAGATGGATAAAATACGCAGATAGGGATCAGGCGGGGCCGGTCGGCGAGGGAGGCTCGGGGACGATGGCAGCGCAGCAGGGTCACCACCGCGCTGTGCCAGTGCCGGCGGCCCTGGCCGGCTGAGCTGTCTCGCCGTCCATGTTGACGCGCACCGAGTTCTTCCGTGGGCTCGGGGACAGCAGGAGCCCTCGCTCGGCGACCGTCCTGGAACTGCTGTTCGACATCGTCTACGTCTTCGCGCTGGCCCGCCTCGCCGGGCGGGTCGCGGACGACCTGACCATCGTCCGGCACACGCTGCTGTCCGAGGCCGGCCAGACCGTCCTGTTCTTCACGGCGATGTGGATGATCTGGTCGCTCAACGCCCTGCTGGCGAGCACCTACGACCCTCGGCGCCCGGATCTGCAGACCCTCCTGCTGGCGACGATGTTCGGCACGCTGGTGCTGGCGGTCACGTTGCCGCAGGCCTTCGGCCAACGCGGCGTCGTCTTCGCCTGCACCTACGTCGTCATCCAGGTCGGCCGACCGCTCTTCCTGTCGTTCGCCCTGCGGGGTCACGAGGGTCGGGCGTTCGCGCTCCGGGTGCTGACCTGGCACCTGGCGTCCAGCGTGCTCTGGATCAGTGGCGGCATCAGCGGTGGTCTCGGTCGGGGCGTCTTCTGGACCCTCGCTCTCGCCATCGAGCTGATCGGCGCCGCCACCACCTACCCCCTGCCCCGGATGGGCAGGAGACAGCTCACCAGCTCGGGGGTCAGCGTCTCGCAGGAGCATCTCGCCGAGCGGTACAACCAGTTCTTCATGATCGCTCTCGCCGAGGTGGTGCTCGAGGCCGGCGCGGCGGTCAGCTTCCCGGGCTTCACCACCGAGGGAACCATCGCCCTCGTCGCCTCGTTCGTGACGGTCGTCTCGTTCTGGCGGATCTACTTCTACCACGTCGGGTCCGGTCATGCCCCGACCCCGAGCGGGGAGGGGATCCAGCTGTCGCGGTGGGCGAGCTACAGCCTGTTGCTGATCGTCGGTGGCATCATCTGCACCGCCGTCGGCTTCGGTCAGGTCATCGAGGATCCGCACCCGCCGATCGACTGGGCTCTGGTGGCCATCATCTTCGGCGGCCCGGTGCTGTTCCTGATTGGCCGGAGCGTCCTGGAGAAGGAGAGCCGATCCGCGCCGAGGTGTCGAGCGCTGTACGTCGGCGCGGTGGCGCTGGTCGTGGCGGCCCCGCCGATGGTGCTGCTCCCGCCGGTCGCCGTGGCGGCCGTCGCGGCGGTCATCCTGGCCGGCATCACCATGTACGACCAGCGTGCCCACAAGCGTGGGTCGGAGACCAACCCGACACTGTGACGAGCCGTTGCGGGCCGGCGGCCGCTGTGCGTATGGTCGTCGGGCACGCCGTCGAGCTGGAAGGAGGTCAGAACAATGTCCGATGTTCTGCGCCCCCTCCGCGCTCCGGCGTCCGCGCGGATCTGACCCGGGGCGCGCGCTTCCCGGAGGACCAACCCATGACTGATCTGGTCATCCGTCCGCTCGTCGCGGGCGAGGAAAACCTGTTCGACTCCATGCCCGACCCGCTGCCCCAACTGCGCCAGGTCGCGTACGCCGACGGGGTCGCCGGTGGCGGCTACCGTCCCGAGACCACCTGGGTGGCGCTGCGCGCCGGCCGGTTGGTGGGCCGGGCCGCCTGGCTCCGTCCGCCGGGCGCCGTCGGTGCCCCCTGGCTGGACCGGTTCGACCTGGATGCCGAGCCGGAGGTGGGCGCCGAGCTGTTGCGTGCCGCCCACGAGACGCTGGGCGGTCCCGGTCTGTACTACGCCGCCCTGCCGGCGCACTGGCGGCGCCGACCCGAGGTGCTGGCCGTGGTGCGGGCACCCATGGAGGCCGCCCGCCTCGCCGGGCTGGTCGAGCGGGGGGAGCGGCTCCGCTGCTCCTGGGCGGGCACGCCATTGCCGGCCTCCTCCGAAGGGTACGACTTCCGTCCACCCCACGACGTGGCGGAGATCAACGCCCTGGTCGCCAGGATCGCCGAGCCGGACGTGCTGACCGGCGTCGAGATCGCACGGGCGGTCGGCGGTGTCGACCTCGCCACCGACCCCCTGACCTGGTTGGGGAACGCCACCGACAGATGGCGCATCGCGTTGCAAGCCGGGGAACCGGTCGGGCTGGTCGGCACGTTCGGGGACGCCTGCTACCCCCTGCTCGCCTACCTCGGCCTCCTCGACGAGGCGGCCCGGCCCGAGCTGCTGGCCGAGGCGGTCCGGGTGCTGGCCGCCGGCGGTGCCCGCGAGGTGATCGCCGATGTGGAATCGCACCGGGTGGCGGTGCTGGCGGAGTTGGAGCGGACCGGCTTTCGACAGTTGCGTTCCCGGGTCGTCTTCGCGCCGCCGAACAGCCAGGAATAGCTGACCGGGTGCGCCCGGTCACCCGGGCGCACCCCCTCAGCCGGCGCCGACCCCGGCCCCTGTCAGCATCTGAGGATGCCGGAGATCATCGCGCTTCTCGTCGGTGGGTTGGCGCTGGTCGTGGCGGCGGTCGCCGGGCTCTATCTCTGGCCGGTGGGCCGCCGTGGGTTCCGGGTCGCGCCGGCCCGACCACTCGACTTCGACACGGCCACCCGTGCCGCCGAGGCCGTCATCGCCGCCGAGTCCGCCGATCCGGAGGTTCGGCCGGAGTCGCGCAGTCGGTTGCTGAGCCACGGCTCCCGCACCGGCCGGGCCGTCCTGCTGCTGCACGGATACACCCTCGCGCCCGAGCAGTACGCCGGGCTGGCCGAGGAGTTCTTCGACAACGGCTACAACGTCTGGGTTCCCCGCGCCCCCCAGCACGGGACCGTGGACCGGCGGGCCCACCACCGGGTCGAGGCCGGTGAGCTGACGACGTACGCCGCGCAGGGGTGGGCCGTCGCGGCGGCCCTGGGAGACGAGGTCGGCGTCGTCGGGATCTCCGGCGGCGCCGTGCTGGCCGCCTGGCTGGCCCAGGTGCCGGGCAACGTCGTACGGCACCTGCTGTTGCTGTCGCCGTTCTTCGGCCCGAACCCGCGACAGGCGCCGGCCTACGCGGTCAAGCCGCTCATCGTGCTGTACGGGCGCCGCGTCCTCCGGGACCGCGTCACGTCGCGCGGATACTCCCTCGCCGCCGTCACCCAGTACCTGACGATCGCCCGTACGCTGCCGAATCCGCCCCGGCGGACCGGTCTGCGGACCGCGGCGGTCGTGATCAGCCCGCTCGACGGTGTGGTGGACCTCCGGGCAGCGGTCGACGTGCCGGGCCGGATCGCCGACGCGAACGCGGTCCCGCTGCGGGTGTGCACCCTGCCGGCGGCGTTGGGCGTCGAACACAACACCCTCAACCTCGCTGCTCTCGGCACCGCCGGCGACGAGTGGCGTCGACGGTACGTCGCGCTCTACGAGGGTGAGCCGGCGCCGACGAGCGACGCGCCGATCTCCCGGTAGCACCGCCACCCCTACCTGGCGGGCGAGGTGGCGCCGTTGAACACCGGTGGGGCGTAGCCGGCCGGCTTGTCGCCGATGCCGAGGCCGGGGCTCACCACCCAGGACTGGTACTGCGGGGTGAACATGCCGTACGGCAGCCCGACCGTCGGGGCGCTCGCCTCGTCGAGCCGACGGCGGGCGTCGACCGGGATCTCGAAGTCGAGCGCACCGAAGTTGCTGGCGAGCTGTTCGGGGCTGCTCGCTCCGATGATCACCGAACCGACGGCGGGTTGGGTGGCCACCCAGTTGATCGCCACCTGCGCCATGCTGCGACCCAGGTCGGCGGCCACGCTCTCCAGTGCCTCGATTACCTGCCAGTCGCTGGGGCTGATCTCCCGACCCGCGGCGTCGGGGTTCGTCAGGCGGCCGGTCCCTGTCAGGCCCTCGCCGGTCCGCCGGTACTTGCCGCTGAGCAAGCCCCCGCCGATCGGGCTCCACGCGGTGAGTCCCATCCCCAGGGTCTGGGCCATCGTCACGAACTCCGCCTCGATGCCCCGGCCGACCAGGGAATACGGCAGCTGCACGTTGATCATCGGGGCCAGCCCGTGCGCCTCGGCGTAGCTCTGCGCCCGAGCCGCGTACCAGGCCGGTACGTCGGAGAGCCCGGCGTACCGGATCTTGCCTGAGCGGACCAGGTCGTCGAAGGTGTGCACGACCTCCTCGACCGGGGTGATCCGGTCCCAGGTGTGCAGCAGGTACAGGTCGATGTAGTCGGTGCCGAGCCGGCGCAGCGACGCCTCCACGGCCCGCATGATGTGCTTGCGGCCGTTGCCGCTGGCGTTCGGGTCGGACGGGTCGACGGTGTTGGTGGCCTTGCTGGTGAGCACGAGCCGCTCGCGTACGCCGGCCCGGTCGATCAGCCGGCCGAGGATCTTCTCGCTCTCGCCGGCGGTGTAGAAGTCCGCCGTGTCGATGAAGTTCCCGCCCGCCTCCAGGTACTTCCGGAAGATCGGCTCGGCCTCCTCCTCGGTCTTGCCGTACGCCGCGTGGAACCCGTCGACGCCGAAGTTCATCGTGCCCAGCGCCAGCCGGCTCACCCGTAGACCGGACCGCCCGAGCAGGTAGTAGTGGTTCACCGTGGTGCCCTCCCGATCGTGGTGTCGGCCCGCTGCGGGCCGCGCGTTGCCGACTCTTGCTCGACGAAAATGGACCTGCAAGTCCAAAAACCGAGGTAGTGTTGGACCCGCAGGTCCAGACCAGGAGGTCTCATGACACGGGCGTTGACCCGCAAGGGCGAGGCGACCCGGGCGCGGATCATCGCCGGCGCCGCCTCCGAGATCCGCGAGCGCGGCGTCGACGAGGTACGCCTCGAGGATGTGATGGCCCACACCGGCACCAGCAAGGGTCAGCTCTTCCACTACTTCCCGGACGGGAAGGAGGGTCTGCTGCTCGCGGTGGCCCAGCACGAGGCGGACCAGGTCCTGAGCGACCAGGAGCCGATGCTCAGCAACCTGACGTCCTGGCCGGCCTGGCTCGCCTGGCGCGACCGACTGATCGAGCGATACCTCGCGCAGGGGGTGAAGTGCCCCCTCAACGGTCTGCTCGGCCAGACCGGCCGGCGGGCGCCCGGCGCGCAGGCAATCGTGACCGGGCTCATGTGGCGCTGGCAGAAGGCGATCACCGAGGGCATCCGGCACATGCAGTCGACCGGCGACATCGACCCGGGCATCGACGCCGACCGGGCCGCCGCGGCTCTGCTCGCCGGCATCCAGGGCGGGGTGCTGCTGCTGCTCTCCACCGGAAAGATCGACCACCTTGAGGCCGTCCTCGACCTCACCATCGACTCGCTGCGTGCGGATGCCCGCACGGGCGGGAGCTGAGTCGGGCCGACAACCGTCGAGTTATTCTTGCGCCCGAGTTGCCGGAGATCGGAGCAGACGTGGCAGGTGACGACGACATCTCCGGGTGAGCACCCGGACCGGCCGCCGACGGGCGCGTGATCGCGCCTCCGTCGCCGCGGCCTCCGTCGTCATGCCCTGCTCCCGCCGGGGTGCCGGTGTGCGCCCCGGTCGTCGTCTCCGAGGTTCCCCATGTCTGTTCGACCTGCTCTCATCGCCCATGACCTGGTCCGGGTTCGCGGCGACCGCCGCGTGCTCGACGGCGTCTCACTGACCGCCGCACCCGGGCACCGGATCGGCCTGATCGGTGAGAACGGCACCGGCAAGACGACCCTGCTGCGGGTCCTGGCCGGCGTCGACGTACCCGACTCCGGCACCGTCACGAGCCCGCCGGACGTCGGCTTCCTGCACCAGGAGCTGCCCTTCGGTCCATCCACGACCATCGCCACGGTCCTCGACGACGCGCTGCGCGAGGCCCGTGCCGACCTCGCCGAACTCGACCGGATCGGCGTCGCGCTCGCCGACTCGCCGGAGGGCACCGAGCGGCACGACCAGCTGCTGGCCGCGTACGGCGAGGTGCTGGAGCGGGCGCAGGACCGCGACGCCTGGGACGCCGACCGGCGTGCCGGGACGGTCCTCGACGGCCTCGGCCTCGGCGGGCTGCCTCACGATCGGACGGTGGGCGCGCTCTCCGGCGGGCAACGTGGCCGGCTCGCTCTCGCGGCCATGCTGATCCGCCGTCCGAGCGCGCTGCTGCTCGACGAGCCCACCAACCACCTCGACGACGCGGCGGCGGCGTTCTGCGAGGACCAGCTCCGTGCCCTGCCCGGGGTGGTCGTGGTGGCCAGTCACGACCGGGCCTTCCTGGACGCGGTCTGCACCGACCTCATCGACCTGGACCCGGCGGTCGACGGGCCGGTCCGCTTCGGCGGCGGTTACAGCGCGTACCTCGCGGCGAAGCGCGCCGAGGCGCAACGGTGGCGCCGGCGCTACGACGACGAGCAGGCGCTCCTCGCCGACCTGCGCGAGGCCGCGGCCGTGACCGGGCACCAGGTCGCCCACGGCCGCGGCCCGCGCGACAGCGAGAAGATGGGGTACGGCCACACTGCCGGCCGGGTCCAGAACCAGATCTCCCGTCGCGTCCGCGACGCCACCCGTCGACTGGAGACGATCGAGCGCGACCCCGTTCCGGTGCCGGCGGAGCCGATGCGCTTCCACGCGCGGGCGCTCGCGGTCGGCGACAGCGACGAGGCCGTCGTCACGGCGGACCGGCTGGAGGTTCCGGGCCGACTGCGGGTGGCGCGGCTGGAGATCAAGGCCCGTGACCGGCTCCTGGTGACCGGCCCCAACGGCGCGGGCAAGTCGACGCTGCTGGCCGTGCTCGCCGGCCACCTGACCGGTCTCGGAGCGCTCTGGCGACGACCGGGGCTGCGGGTCGGCCTGCTCGCCCAGGACAGCGTCTTCGCGGATGCGCGGCGGACGGCCCGGCAGGTCTTCGACGCGGCTGTCGGGCTGGAGCGGGCCGCTGTCGTACCGCTGTCGTCGCTCGGACTTCTCGCCCCGGTGGACCTCGACCGCCCGGTGGCCGACCTGTCGGTCGGACAGCGCCGGCGGCTCGCGCTGGCGGTGCTCGTCGCCGACCCGCCGGAGCTGCTCCTGCTCGACGAGCCCACCAACCACCTCTCGCCGACGCTCTGCGACGAGCTGGAGGACGCCCTGGGGTCCGGCCCGGGTGCCGTCGTCGTGGCCAGCCACGACCGCAGACTCCGCTCCCGCTGGCCAGGTCGGGAGCTTTCGCTCCCGGGAGCACGGGGGTTGGAAACGTTTTCGTAACGGGCCCTTGACCTCTCCGCCACCTGCGGAGCAGACTCCCCGGAAACGTTTACAGCTATCGGGTGGAGGTGCCGGACGTGGGTCGTAAACGTTTACAGGAACCGGCGGACGGCCGGCCCACTGTGCACACCGTCGCCGCCCGCGCCGGCGTCTCCATCGCGTCCGCCTCGCGGGTGCTCAACGGCGTCGGCGGCAGCCCCGAGACGATCCGCAAGGTTCGCGAGGCGGCGGCCGAGGTGGGCTACGTGCCCAACGCGATCGCCCGGTCGTTGCAGTCCCAGCGCACCGGGCTCGTCGCGCTCGCGGTGGAGGACATCGGCAACCCGGTCTACGTCGAGATGATGCGGGCCATCGAGGCCGTGGTCGCGTCCTCCGGGCGGCAACTGCTGGTGCACGCCACCGGCGGGCGGATCGACAACGAGACCGCCCTGCTGCGACGGCTGGCCAACCGCTACGTGGACGGCATGATCGTCTCGCCGATCCGGGTCACCGACGACCACCTGACCGCGCTGGTGGACAGCCCGGTGCCGGTGGTGGTCGTCGGCCAGCTCGGCGCTGACGCCCCGATCGACAACGTGCGTACCGACTCGCGGCACGGTGTGGCGCTGGCCGTGGACCATCTCGTCGCCACCGGCCGACGGCGGATCGGCTTCGTCAACGGCCCCCTCGACACCGTCCCGGGCGCCGCCCGCGACGACGGATTCCGGGCCGCCCTGACCCGACACGGCATCCCGCTCGACGACGAGCTGATCGAGGTCGGCGACTTCCAGTACGCGGCCGGCCGCGCCGCCACCGAGCGACTGCTCGCCCGCGCCGACCCGGACGCCCTGGTCTGCGCCAACGACCTCATCGCGGTCGGCGCGCTGCACGCCCTGCTGGCCGCCGGTCGTCGGGTCCCGCAGGACGTCGCAGTGGTCGGCATGGACGACACCGAACTGGCCCGGATGATGTTTCCCCAGCTCTCCAGCGTCTCGCTCGGCTCGGCCGAGCGTGGTCGCCGGGCCGCCGAACTGCTCCTGCAACGCATCGCCGACGCCACCCTGCCGCCACGGCGCGAGCAGGTGCCGCCAAGCCTCGTCGTACGCGCGTCCAGCGCCGCGACGCTGCCGGCCCCCCGACCCGCCACCGGACCGGCCGGCCCACCGACCACCCACCCGTCCAGCGAAGGGGTGACCGCATGACCACCCTTGCCGAGCGGCCGGACGTCGAGCGGGCCGAGTCGGCCCGCCGGCCGAACCCGTTCCGCTCCGACCGCACCACCATCTACCTTCTGCTGCTGCCGTCGCTGCTGCCGATCCTGCTGTTGTCGGTGTTCCCGCTGCTGCGGGGCATCTACCTCGGCTTCACCGACGCCCGCGCCGGACGCAACGTCGAGGTCAGCTTCACCGGCCTGGCCAACTACCGCGAACTCCTCGGCGACGAGCTGTTCTGGAACTCCTTCAAGATCGGCCTGCTCTGGGCGGTCGGGGTGACGGTGTTGCAGTTCCTGCTCGCCCTCGGGCTGGCGCTGCTGCTCAACCAGCAGCTGCGGTTCCGAGGTGTGGCGCGGGTGCTCGCCGTCGTGCCGTGGGCGATGCCGCCGGTCGTGGTCGGCATCCTGTGGAAGCTCGTCTACCACCCCGACGCCGGCCTGATCAACGAGTTCTTCCACCGCATCGGCGCCGACGGGTTGCGGACGAACTGGCTGGGCGACTTCAGCACCGCCCTGCCCGCCGTGATCATCGTCGGGGTCTGGGCGGGAATGCCGCAGACCACAGTCGTCCTGCTCGCCGGTCTGCAGGGTGTGGGTCGCGAGCTGCACGAGGCCGCCGCGGTGGACGGGGCCAGCACCTGGCACCGGTTCCGGCACGTCACGTTGCCCGCGCTGGCACCGGTGATCGTGGCGATCACCTCGCTCGACTTCATCTGGAACTTCAACTCGTTCGGCCTGGTCTACGTGCTCACCGCGGGTGGACCGGGCGGCAAGACGATGCTGCCGATGCTCTTCGCGTACGAGGAGGCGTTCCGCTACGGCAACTACGGCTACGCGGCGGCGCTCGGCAACGTCATGGTCGTGATCATCATCGCGCTGCTCGCGGTCTATCTCCGTCGCCGGCTCAGGGAGGCGAACTGACATGTTCGGAAAACCGAGCCGCACGAGCAGGACGCTGCAGTACCTGGCGCTCGCCGGTTACCTGATCTTCCTCGGGTTCCCGCTGGTCTGGCTGCTCTCCACGGCGTTCAAACCGCCGCGCGAGCTGGTACGCCTGCACCCGACGTTGATCCCGGACAACCCGACGGTGCAGAACTTCGTCCAGGCCTTCACCGAGCAGGAACTGGGCCGGGCGGCGCTCAACAGCCTCCAGGTCTCCCTCGCCTCGGCGGTGCTGACCGTGCTGGTCGCCATGCCGGCGTCGTACGCGTTGGCCCGGTTCCGCTCCAAGCTCGGCACCGCCGCGCTGGGCTGGGTACTGCTGTCGCAGCTCTTCCCGTTCGTGCTGCTGATCATCCCGATCTTCCTGGTGCTGCGGCAGGTCGGCCTGGCCAACACGCACGCCGGGCTGGTGCTGATCTACGTGGTCTGGGCGCTGCCGTTCGCGCTGTGGATGCTGCAGGGCTTCGTCCGCAACATCCCGAGGGAGCTGGAGGAGGCCGCCTCGGTCGACGGCGCGACCCGGGTGCAGGTCCTGCGGCGGGTGGTCTTCCCGCTGCTCGCCCCGGGCCTGGTCGCGACCGCGCTGTTCTCCTTCATCTCCGCCTGGAACGAGTTCTTCTTCGCCCTGGTGCTGATCAAGACCCCGGAGCTGGCCACCCTGCCGGTGGCGTTGGCCCGGTTCGTCGGCATCGAGGGCACCGCCCGGCTGGGACCACTGGCCGCCGGCTCACTGCTGGCCACGCTGCCCAGCCTGATCTTCTTCGCGTTCATGCAGCGCCGGCTCTCGTCCGGGTCGCTCGCGGGCGCGGTCAAGGGCTGACCCGTCCCCCAACCACCACCACCAAGGAGGTAACCCCCCATGCTCCGTACCCGATTCCGTCGACTCGCGGCGGCCGCCGCGGTCGCGGTCATCGGCCTCGGCGCGCTCACCGCGTGCGGTGCCGGCGACGACGACGAGGCCACCTCCGGCCCGGTCAAGCTACGCTTCCTCAGCCTCGCCTGGCAGAAGGAGTCGTTGCAGGTCAACAAGGATCTGGTCGGCAAGTGGAACGCCGAGCACCCGGACATCCAGGTCGAGTACGTCCAGGGTGACTGGAACTCGGTGCACGACCAGCTGCTCACCTCGTTCGAGGGCGGCGACGCGCCGGACATCGTGCACTACGAGGCGTCCGCCATCGGCGAGTTCAGCAAGCAGGGCTACCTGGCCGACCTCTCCGACCTGGTCTCCGACGACCTGAAGGGCCAGATCGACAAGGGCATCTGGGACACCGCCACCGTCGACGGCAAGGTCACCGGTGTGCCGTTCCTGCTGGAGTCGCAGGTCGTCATCGCCAACAAGAAGCTGCTCGACGCCGCAGGTGTCGCGGTGCCGCCGGCCGACGGCGGCTGGACCTGGGACGAGTTCCAGGCCAACGCGCAGAAGCTCACCAAGCCCGGCCAGTACGGCGCCGCCTGGGCGCTGAAGTCGCCGACCAACCGGGTGCTGAACCTGGCCCTGAACTACGACGGCAAGTTCTTCTACGACGACGGCGGGCGCACCGAGGTCAAGGTCGGCGACGCGGAGAAGGAGGTCCCGAAGCGGATCCACGACATGCTCTACACCGCCAAGTCCGCCTCCCCGGAGGCGCTCGGCATGAGCGGCGCGGACACCCTGCCCGGCTTCTTCGGCGGCAAGTACGCGATGCTGCCCGGCTCGGTGTCGCTGCGCCAGCAAATGGTCGAGCAGGCGCCGGCCGGCTTCGAGTGGGTCACCCTGCCCCCGGTCAAGGGACTCTCCACCAAGCAGGCCGCCAACCCGCAGACGCTGTCGATCTCCGAGGACAGCAAGCACAAGAAGCAGGCCGCGCAGTTCCTGGAGTACTTCCTGAACCCGACCAACATGGCCGCCCTGGCCAAGGGCGACTGGCTGGTGCCGACCGGCAAGCAGGCCAACGAGGAACTGGTCAAGCTCACCGCCGGCAAGCAGGGCTGGGACGTCGCCGCGGACAGCGCCACGGACCTGACCGTCGCCCCGTTCCAGCAGGCCGACGGCTACCCGGAGTGGAAGACCAAGTACGCCACCCCGGCCCTCCAGCAGTACTTCGCCAACAAGATCACCCTCGATCAGCTCGGCACGCAGCTGGTCGACGGTGGCAAGCAGGTTCTGAGGTAACGACATGTCACTCTTGCTCGACACATCGGTTGGTTGCCTGGTCGGCGCCGCGGTCGGAGACGCCCTCGGCGGCGCCACCGAAACGGCGCTGCCCGAGCAGATCCGCACCCGCTTCGGCGGCTGGGTCGAGGGCATCGTGCCCCCGTACCACGCCGACTGGGCCACCGCGCGGCCGCTCGCGCCGTACCACAAGGGCGACGGGCACATCACCGACGACACGTTGATGACCCACGCCCTGGTCCGCGCGTACGCGGCCAAACGGGACCACCTCGACGCGTACGACGTGGTGGAGCTGCTGGTGCCCGACCTGATCGAGCGGGTGGTGTACATCCCCGACCTGGAGCGCGACGGGGTGACCTTCCACCGGCTCGCGGCCGCCGAGCGGTGGTTGGTCACCCGACTGCACCACGCCCACGCGGACCCGCGCGAGGCCGGGGTCGGCAACATCGTCAACTGTGGCGCGGCCATGTACATGGCCCCGGTCGGCATCGTCAACGCGGGCGACCCGGCCGGGGCGTACGCCGAGGCGGTGGAGATCGCCGGCGCGCACCAGCACAGCTACGGGCGGGAAGCCGCAGCCGTTTTCGCGGCCTCGGTCGCGGCGGCCGCGACCCCCGGCGCGGGCGTCGAGGACGTCGTCGCGGCAGCGCTGGACCTGGCCCGCGACGGCACCCGCGCGGCCATCGACGCGGTGGTCAAGGAGGCCCGCGGCCACCACGACTGGAAGCAGGCCATCCCGGCGCTGCGGGCCGCCGTCGCCCCCTACGACACGGTGGGGGAGGAGTACCGCAGCCCTGGCCTCGGCGCGCGGCGGCCCAGTCGCCTGCACGCCATCGAGGAGCTGCCAGTGGCTCTCGGCATGCTGGTGGTGGCCGGCGGTGACTTCCGGGCCGCGGTGCTCGGTTCGGTCAACTACGGCCGGGACGCCGACTCCACAGCCACCATGGCCGCCGCCATCGCCGGGGCGCTCGGTGGCGCCGACGCGGTGCCGGCGGAGTGGTCCGAGGTGGTCGCCACCGCCTCCAGGACCGACCTGGTGGAGCCGGCCCGGGTGCTCGCCACGGTGGCCGGCGAGGTCTTCGAACGCGACCAGGCCCGGTTCGCCCGCCGGGCGGAGCGTTTCGCCGGGCTGGCCGCCGGTGCCACCCGGGAGGCTGGGGGCGAGACCCGGTGAGGATCACCTGGGTTCAACCGGAGGACCTGCTGCCGCACGAGCTGGCGGCCAGCCGGGACGAGGGGCGCGACGTCGCCGCCCTCGCCGAACGGTGGACGACGGCCGGCGGGGACCTGACCCCGCCGGTCAGCGGGGCGTCGGCCACCCCGGCGTCGCCGCGGCTGCGGGCCCTCGCGACCGAGCTGCTGGACGCCGCCGACGCGGTGCCCGCCGTCGACACCGCCGACGAGGTCGACGACCTGGCCACGCTGCGCGCCGGCTGGCCGGCCACCTGGTCGCTGCCGTCCGAGGCGGCGTACGACCGGCTGCACGGCGGGTGGCTCGGCCGGGCGGTCGGGTGTCTGCTCGGCAAGCCGGTGGAGAAGATCCCCCGCGAGGGCATCCGGGAGATCCTCACCGCGACCGACAGGTGGCCACTGCGTGACTGGTTCACCGCGAAGGGGCTCCCGGCCGACGTCGCCGCCCGTTGGCCATGGAACCGGCGCAGCGCGCCGACCAGCCTCGCCGAGAACATCGACGGCATGCCCGAGGACGACGACCTGAACTACGCGTTGCTGGCCCTGCGCGTGCTGGAGACGCACGGTCGGGGCTTCACCAGCGCCGACGTGGCGCAGGCGTGGCTGGACTGGCTGCCCGGCGGGCGGGTCTTCACCGCCGAGCGGGTGGCCTACCGCAACCTGCTGCTCGGGTACGCGCCGCCGCAGAGCGCCCGCCGGCACAACCCGTTCCGGGAGTGGATCGGCGCGCAGATCCGCACCGACGTGTACGGCTGGGTCAACCCCGGCCGGCCGGACCGCGCCGCCGAGCTGGCGGTGCGGGACGCCGCTGTCAGCCACGTCCGGGGTGGGGTGCACGGCGCGCTCTGGGCGGCGGCGCTGTCCGCCGCCGCGCCGGTGGCCGACACGGTGGACGAGGTGCTGGACGCTGCCGAGGCGGTGCTGCCGCCGCGAAGCCGGTTCGCCGCCACGGTCCGGGAGGCACGCGCCCTCGGCGCGCAGACCGACGACTGGGAGCGCGTGGTCGACGAGCTGTACGCACGACACGGCCACCTGCACTGGGTGCACGTCCGCAACAACGCGGCGCTGGTGGCCGCGGCCCTGGCGTACGGGCGGGGGGACCTGGAGCGGTCGATCACCGCGGTGGTCAGCGGCGGCTGGGACACCGACTCGACCGGCGCGACGGTCGGCGCGGTGACCGGAGCGCTCACCGGCGCGTCCGGGCTGCCGGCCCGCTGGGTCGCCCCGCTGCGCAACCGGCTGGCCAGCAGCATCGCCGGTTTCGACGGGATCGGCTTCGACGAGCTGGCCGAGCGGACCCTCGCCCTGGCGCAGCCGGGGAGCGGCACGGAAGGGAGTGCGGCATGAGCGCGCGCGTGGCGGTGGTGGGCAGCAGCAACCTGGACCTGGTGGTCACGGCGTCGCGGCTGCCTCGCCCCGGTGAGACGGTGCTCGGGGAGAACTTCCGGACCGTGCCCGGCGGCAAGGGGGCCAACCAGGCCGTCGCCGCCGCCCGGGCCGGTGCGGCCTGCGACTTCGTGGGCGCGGTCGGCGACGACGAGTTCGGTACCCGGATGCGGGCGAGCCTCGTCGACGCCAACGTGGACGTACGCGGCCTGCGGACCGTCGCCGGCCCCTCCGGTGTCGCGTTGATCGCCGTCGACCGGGACGCGGAGAACTGCATAGTGGTCGCGCCCGGCGCCAACGGCACGCTGACCGAGCTGGACGCGGACGACCGGGCGACCATCGCGGCGGCGGACGTGCTGCTGCTGCAACTGGAGGTGCCGCTGGCCGCCGTGATCCAGGCGGCGGGCTGGGCCCGGGTCGACGGCACCACAGTGGTGCTGAACGCCGCGCCCGCCGCCGCGCTGCCCGCCGCGCTGCTCGACCTGGTCGACGTGCTGGTGGTCAACGAGCATGAGGCGGCGGTCGTCGCCGAGGTCGCCTCCGACGACCCCCCGGTGCTGCTCGACGCCCTGCTGAAGCTGGTGCCCCGGGTGGTGCTCACCCTCGGCGCGCGCGGCGCCGCGTACGCCGATCGGCACGGCCTTCGCGCGACGGTCCCTGCGCCGCGGATCGACGCGGTGGACACCACCGCCGCCGGTGACGCGTTCACCGGCGCGCTCGCAGTGGGCTGGGCCGAGCGCGGCGGCGCCAGCAGCGAGGACACCGTCACGGCAAGCCTGCGCTGGGCCTGCGCCGCCGGTGCGGCCTGCGCCCAGCGGCCCGGAGCGTCCACCGCCCTGCCCGACCGGCCGGCCATCGACGCCCTCTACGACGCGACCTACCGAGGTGCACCGTGAGCTTCAACCCGTACGTCCCACGCCCGATCGACAGGCCGACCGAGGTGCCGTTGGGCGGGCACGCCGACCTGAGCACCCTGGACGAGGCGAAGATCTTCGCCGCCCCGACCGACCCGGCCGACTGGCCGGCCTGGCGGGAGCAGATCGCCAGGTGGCGGGTCGACGCCCGCGACCGGATCGGCTACGTCGGCGAGCACTACGACGAGATCGCCGTTGACTGCTTCAGCGTCTGCCTGGCCTGGCTCTGGGACGAGACGCTCTACGACCACGAGCGGGGCGTCTTCACCGTCGACGAGTTCCTCGACGGGGCCGGGCGGGACTTCGGCGGCTTCGACGGGGTGGTGCTGTGGCACGCGTACCCGGTGATCGGCCTCGACGACCGCAACCAGTTCGACTGGTACCGGGACGTGCCGGAGCTGCCCGCTGTGGTGCGCGCGTTCCAGCGGCGTGGGGTGCGGGTCTTCGTCGACTACAACCCGTGGGACACCGGCACCCGGCGCGAGTCGGGCAGCGACGCCGAGGAGGTCGCCACGCTGGCCGGCAAGCTCGGCGTCGACGGGGTCTTCCTGGACACCCTCAAGGAAGGTGCCGGGGAGTTGCGGGCCGCGCTGGACGCGGTGCGCCCCGGCCTGGTCCTGGAGGGCGAGAGCCGAGTTCCGTTGGCCCGCATCGCCGACCACGCGATGTCCTGGGCGCAGTGGTTCGCCGACTCCGAGGTGCCCGGCGTGCTGCGGGCGAAGTGGTTCGAGCGGCGGCACGTGCTGCACCACACCCGGCGCTGGCACCGCGACCACCTCGACGAGTTGCACTCCGCCTGGCTCAACGGGGTCGGCGTGCTGGTCTGGGAGAGCGTCTTCGGCGTCTGGGTGGGCTGGAACGAGCGGGACCGCGCGGTGCTGCGGGCGATGCGCCGGGTGCAGACCAGCCACGCGGCGTGGTTGCGCGCCGAGGACTGGGTGCCGCTCGCCGACCATCCCGGCGACGGCCAGGTGTACGCGTCCCGCTGGACGCACGACGACGAGCCGCTGTGGACTGTGGTGAACCGGGGCGCGGACCACGACGGCCCGTGGCTGGTCACCGACCCGGGCGCCGGCCGACACTTCGTGGACCTGGTCGCCGGTGCCGAGCTGACCGTCACCGAGACCGCCGACGGTCGACTGGCGGTGGGTGGCCCGCTGCCGGCCGGCGCGATCGCGGCAGTGGCGCGTGGTGTCGCCGCCGCGCACCGGCACGAACCGCCGACCGGCGACCCGTCCTTCCCGGCCCGCGCCGCGGTGCGCCTCCGCACGCCGTGGGCACCCCGACCGCAGGTGCCGCCGGGGCTGGTCGCCGTCGAGGGCGGCCGGCACGACCTGGTCGTCCGGCACCGGGTACGGGAGACCGGGCTGTACGGCGAGGCGCCCTACGTCGACGAGTGGAAGCCGCTGCCGCCGCGGCTGCACCACCCCGGCACGCTGCGGCGCAGTGTGCGACTCGGCCGGTTCGCCATCGCCGTGCACGAGGTCACCCACGGCGAGTACGCCGAGTTCCTGCGCGCCAGCGGCTACGTCCCGGTGCGCCCGGAGCGGTTCACCGCCGGCTCTGGTCCGGCCGGCGCCCCGGTCACCGGCGTCGAGCTGGCCGACGCGCGGGCGTACGCGGCGTGGGCCGGGCTGCGCCTGCCCACCGAGGACGAGTGGCAGGTCGCCGCCGAGGCAGGGCTGCTGGTGCGGCGGGAGCCGCTGGTGTGGAACCTGACCGAGAGCGAGCACTCCGACGGACGTACCCGGTTCGCCATCCTCAAGGGCGGCGCCCAGTACCGGGCGGAAGGCTCCGACTGGTACCTCGACGGCGGCCCGCAACCGGCGGACGTCTCGGTGAAGCTGCTGCTCACCGGCGCCGGTCTGGCCCGCTCCGAACAGGTGGGTTTCCGCTGCGCGGCCGACCTGCCGGAGGTGACCCGGTGACCGCGCCACTGGACGGGGTCACTGTCGTCGACCTGGCCACCCTCTTCGCCGGGCCACTCGCGGCGGCGTTCCTCGGTGACTTCGGCGCCGACGTGATCAAGGTGGAGCATCCGGCCAAGCCGGACCCGTCACGGGGGCACGGCCCGGCCCGCGACGGCGTCGGGCTCTGGTGGAAGGTGCTCGGCCGCAACAAGCGCACCGTCACCCTCAACCTCTCCGACCCGGACGGCGCGGCGTTGCTGCGCCGGCTGCTCACCGACGCCGACGTGCTGGTGGAGAACTTCCGCCCCGGAACACTGGAGCGGTGGGGGCTCGGCCCGGCCGAGCTGCACGCGGTCAACCCCCGGCTGGTGATCACCCGGATCAGCGGGTTCGGGCAGGTCGGCCCGTACGCCCGCCGGCCTGGCTTCGGCACCCTCGCCGAGGCGATGAGCGGGTTCGCGGCCGCCACCGGGGAACCGGACGGGCCGCCCACGCTGCCCCCGTTCGGGCTGGCCGACTCGGTGAGCGCGCTGGCCGCCGCGTACGCGGTGATGCTCGCCCTGCGGGCCCGCGACGTCACCGGCACCGGGCAGGTGGTCGACCTCGCCATCATCGAGCCGATCATGGCGATGCTCGGGCCGCAGATCACCTGGTACGACCAGCTCGGCTACGTCCAGCCCCGGCTGGGCAACCGGTCCAACAACAACGCCCCCCGCAACGCCTACCGGTGCGCCGACGGGCGCTGGGTGGCGGTCTCCACCAGCGCGCAGAGCATCGCCGAGCGGGTGTTGCGGCTGGTCGGCCGCCCCGAGCTGATCGACGAGTCGTGGTTCGCCACCGGCAGCGGCCGGGCCGCGCACGCCGACGAGTTGGACGCGGCGGTGAGCGCCTGGGTGGCCCAACGGGACCGCGACCAGGTGGTGGCCGCGTTCGAGGAGGCGCAGGCCGCCGTCGCGCCCGTGTACGACGTGCGCGACATCCTCGCCGACCCGCAGTACGCGGCGCTGGGCACCGTGCGCACCGTGCCGGACGAGGAGTTGGGCGAGGTACGGATGCAGAACGTGCCGTTCCGGCTCGCCGAGACACCGGGCGAGATCCGGCACGCCGGCCGGCGACACGGCCAGGACACCGACGCGGTCTTCGGCGCGCTCGGCCTGAGCGCCGAGGAGTTGGCCGCGCTGCGCGAACGGGGGGTGCTCTGATGCTGTTGAGCTGGCTCTACGTGCCCGGCGACCGCCCGGACCGGTTCGCCAAGGCGGTCGCCTCGGGCGCCGACGCGGTCATCCTCGACCTGGAGGACGCCGTGGTCGCCGGGCGCAAGGCGTACGCCCGGGACGCGGTCGCCGAGTTCCTCGCCGAGGCGCACCCGGTGCCTGTGCAGGTCCGGGTCAACGAGCTGACCGGCCCGGACCTCGACGCCGACCTGGCGGCGGTGGCCGGCCGGCCCGGGTTGGCCGGGCTGCGGCTGCCGAAGGTCGAGTCGGCCGTGACACTGGCGGCCCTCGCCGAGCGGGTCGACGTGCCACTGCACCCGCTGATCGAGTCGGCGGCCGGGCTGGAGGCCGCGTACCCGATCGCTTCTGCGCACCCGGCGGTGGCCTCGATCGGGCTCGGTGAGGCCGACCTCCGCTCGGACCTCGGGGTGAGCGACGACGACGGGCTGCTCTGGGCGCGCGGCCGGGTGGTGGTCGCGGCCCGCGCGGCCGGTCTGGCCCCGCCGGCCATGTCGGTCTACGCCGATGTCGTCGACCTCGCCGGTCTGGCCGCGTCCTGCGCGGCGGGTCGACGGCTCGGCTTCCTCGGCCGCGCGGCGATCCACCCCCGCCAGCTTCCGGTGATCGTCGAGGCGTTCCGGCCGGCCGAGCGGGAGGTGGCCCGCGCCACGGAGCTGCTGGCCGCAGTGGCGGACGCGCACCAGCGCGACTCGGGGACCGTTGTCCTGCCCGACGGCCGGTTCGCCGACCGTGCGATGGTGGCCGCCGCCCGACGGGTCGTCGACCTCGCCGCCCGCTACGCCGCCTGAGCCTCGCCGGCGGTGTCCCGTCCGGTCGCGCGCGCACCGCTCGCGGCTGAGTCCGGCCCGGTCCACCCCCCGCCGTCACACCGGGTCGAGGTGATCGAGTCGTGCGAGGTCGGCGGCGCCATTTCGGACCACGGCTGCCGCCAGCGCGACGGTGGCCGGCTGAACTCCGCTCTGCTGCTCCGCGGTGGCGATCCGGACCGCCTGCGCGAGGTGCGCCCGCAGGTGCCCGGCGAGCAGGCGGTGAAACGGCCGTCCGCTGGCCGCTCGCAGCGCGGTCATCTCCTGCGCGGTGACCATGCCCGGCATGTCGTGCCCCTCGTGCGGGTTCGTCGTCGGCGCGGCGGCGTCGGCCAGCAGCCGGCGGGCGTGGTCCAGGTCAGCGCGCTGGGCGGTCGCGAGCTGGGTGGCCGTCCGCCGCCAGACCGGGTCGGTGGTCCGTGCCGGCACCAGATCGAGTACGGGCAGCAGGCGTTCGGTCATCGCCACCGTCAGTTGCAGCCAGGCGATGTCGGTGGGGTTGAACGATCCCGCCGTACCCGTGGGTGTCGTTGCGGTCGTCACCGCTGGCGCGGTCACGGGTGGTGTGGTGGTGTTGGCCGTGTCCCGTGGCCCGGCGCGGCAGCCGGCGACAAGCACCACGGCAGCGAGCAGTGTGGACGCCGTGGGCTGACGCATCCGACCTCCTTCCGCCCGGGGGCGGCGGGCCCGGGGGAACCGGACCCGCCGCCGGGGTGTGAGTCTGTCGCTCAGATCGGTCGGCCGTCGTGGCCGCACTTGATGACGGGACGGATGCAGTCCTGGACCCGGCGGGCCAGCTCGGCCACCGGCCAGGCGTTGAAGAAGTCGCCGTGCATGGTGTAGCCCGGGCCGGAGGCCAGCCGGAACCGTGACGGGTCACCGGTGACCGGATAGCGGAGCACCTGGCGCAACTTCGGCACGTGCACCGGGTGGGTGCTCGGACAGGCCTGGTTCACCGGGTACGCGAGGTGGCTCTTGTGGTCCGGTGAGTCGAGGTCGCGGCCGTTCCAGCACTGCGGGAAGTCCAGGTACGACTCCAGCATCGTGCCGGACGGGCAGTTGACGAAGTCCTTCGACGGGGGCACCTGCCCGGCGTGCAGGCAGGACCAGCGGGCGATGCTGTCGTTCGGCCCGGTGGCCTTCGCGTTGCCGGCGACGAGCCGCAACCCCTGCGGGAACGGCTGGGTGTTCGCGACGACGTCGGCGCGTACGCCCTCACCCAGGTAGTAGAAGGTGGCGATCGCCGGCTCCACGGCGACGTTGTCCCGGTACAGGGTCGGCACCCAGTACGAGGAGACGTCCACCTGGGGGTTGCAGGTGGTGGGGGAGTTGACCAGGTCGGGGAGCGTGGTCCTGGCGTTCGTCACCGTGCTGCCGAAGAAGCTGTGCATGTGCGAGGCCCCGGGCAGCCCGGGGAAGACGATCGGGTCGTCCGGCAGCCGGTGGCTGTAGGTGCAGTCGGCGGGGAATTCGGCGACCCGGATGACGTTGGCGCCGAAGTCAGCGCCGGCTCGGCCGGGGGCGGCGTCGGCCCGGTCGGTGGCGGATACCAGGTACGTGCCGAGTAGCACCAGCAGCGCGCCGATCGCCGTGGCGAGGCGCAGTCGGCGGGGGATGCCGGAGAGGGGTGCGGCCCTGTCCATCGTGACTCCTGTCGGGGGACGGGTCAGGGGCAACTCCGGCGCCGCCGCCGAAGACAGCGGAGTGTGTCCTGGCCAGACTGGTGGTGGCCGGTGGAGGCCATTGCGAGAGAGCGCTCTCAGCAGTCCAAGCCTCGCCCCTACGTCGAAACTTGTCAATACGTACAGCAGTTGGTGGAAATGACGACGACGAAGGGCCGGACCCTTGTGGGGTCCGGCCCTTCCTGGTGGTGCTGGGTCAGCTGGTGGCGTAGCCGCGGGTGGCGATCCAGTCGGCGAGGTGCTCGACGGTGACCTCGTAGGAGGCGGTGTTGGGATCGGCGGAGTCGGCGATCTTCACCACGTTCCCGCCGTCGCGGTACCCGACGACGCTGATGTAGTGCCCGCCCTCGAAGGAGTGCACTCCACCGTCGGTGTCGACGCTGGTGCCGGCGATGTTCGCGACCACGGCCCGGCCGTCATCCACGGTGCGCACGATGTCGGCGCGCAGCCGGTCGGTCTGCTTACCGTCAGCGTTGGGGCTGGAGATCTCCACGCTGTGGTAGGCGTCGTTCTTGCCGGTCTCCTTGTTGAGCACCGGGGTGATGTCGTTGATCGAGTTGGTGCCGGCCTCGGTGGTGCCCATCTCCTTGGCCATGGCATCCACGCTGATGTCCTTGCCCTGCACGGACAGGGCGTTACGGGTGGCAGCCGGGCCGCAGTAGTAGAAGTTCGGCTGCGCTTCGTAGCGCACGCCGAGCTGACGCTCACCGGAGGGCTTGCGGTCGCTCTGGGTCTGGGTGGCCGGCTTGGCGTCCGACGCGGCGTACGCGGCGGTCACCGGCCCGGCGATGGCGCCACCGGTGAAAGCGAGGCCGGCAGCGGTCAGAGCGGTCTTACGGATCAGATCGGTACGCATGATGGCGTGCTCCTCTGCATCGGGGGTGCCCACACCACAACACCCGGGGGCGGGCGGTGATGCGGGGGAAGTTCACGGCAACGTCGGCGATCCGGGGGACCTGCTCGGCGTTGCGGGGGATGTAACCGGGGTGGCCTGCCGGATGTTCCCGGCGGCTGCCCCGCGCCCCACGACCTGGACAGTCGCGGTGGCCTGCCAGGTATAACGACAGTGCCCGGCCCGCGATTCCGCAGCCGGGGTGGCCCCGGCCACTCGACACCAACGGCAAACCGGACAATCCTCCCAGCCTGCCGACGCGGCGAAACAGACACCGCGGCCAGCTTGGGTGATCGACTCGGCTTCCTGGAAGTCGCGGTGTCCGGGTGCCGGGGATACCCCGACATCATGAAAGTCGAGTGGATCATGCCGGTCTGCGTCGTTCGCGCCGCCTGACCGGGCCGACTCGGGGGCAGGGCGGGACCGGCCAGAGGCAGCGCCGCACGAAGCCGGCGCGGTTCGGCAGCACGCGCGGTGCCACGGGGGCAGAGCGGTCCAGACGTGCGGGTGGGGCGGCCCGACGAGTCGTCGGACCGCCCCACCCGTTCGCAGAGCTGATCAGAAGCCGAGGACGCTCCGCCCGCCGACCACCGGCAGTCGCAGCTCGCTGTCGTTCGGCGCGACCCGCAGTTCGGTGCCGCCCAACGGCAGCAGTGTGTACTCCTGGTCGCTGGAGAAGACGACGACCCCGATCCGGTGCCCGGCCGGGAAGATGTAGTCCTTCGGCTCCATGGTCCACCGGTAGTCGTACAGCTTGCCCTGCTTGACCGGCTGGGTGCGCGCCGCGCTCTTGCGGTTCTGCGGGTCCATCCAGCCTCGCGTCACAACGGTCGGAGCGGCGGTCGACCCGGCCGGACCGTAGTCGACCAGGTACGCGGTGAGGTTCGCGTCCGGCTTGTTGTCGATCGCCATCCGCAGTCGCATCTCCGGACGCCCGGAGATGCGTACGCTCTGGGTCAGCTCAGGGGAGCGGTAGGCGAGCCGGTTGGCGCTCGCGGTGTCCGGGTTGGACACCAGCGTGTCCGGGTGGATGGTCCGGCCCTCGTCGACGAAACTCTGCTCGATCCTGGCCTTCGGCGGCTTGCCGGTGGTGAGCGCGCCGGGGGTGGTGGTGTCGGTGGCCGCGAAGCGCAGGCCGACCTCGCGCGCGGCGGGGTCGGGCCAGTTGGCGTACGTGGTGTAGGCGCGGTCCTCGCGCTGGAGCACCGCCGTCGGCTCGTCCATGATGCCGTTGCGCACGTTCCACAGCCAGAAGTCGAACCAGCGGTTCTCGGTCTGCTTGTAGGTCCAGGTCTGCCCGCTGGGCAGGGTCACCGACGCGCTGCTGCCCGGACCGCCGTGCCCGCCCTGGTGCAGCCAGATCTTGCGGGGGACGTCGCGCTTGGCGAGCTCGTCCCACCAGCCGGCGAAGTGCTCGGTCTTCACGTTCCAGTCGTTGAGGCCGTGCACGACGAAGACGCTGGCCTTGACGTCGCTCGCGTCGAGGTAGTCGCGGTCGCGCCAGAACGTCGAGTAGTCGCCGGTGATCCGGTCCTGCCTCGCGGTGATCTCCGCGAGTTCGTCGGCACAGGGTCCTTCGGCGCGGGCCTGCCCGGCGGTGTACTGGGCCAGGATGTCGAGGTCCTCGCCCTGAAACGTCCCGGGCGCGACCACCAGACCGTTGGCCCGGTAGTAGTCGTACCAGCTGCTGATCGCGGAGACCGGCACGATGGTCTTGAGCCCCTTGACGCCCGTGGTGGCCACCTGGTTGGGCAGCGTCCCGTTGTAGGAGACACCGGTCATGCCGACCGCGCCGGTGGTCCAGCCGGCGGTGACCGGGGCGCCGTTCGCGTCGTACCCCTTCGCCCGCCCGTTGAGCCAGTCGATGACCGCCTTGGTGCCGAGCGTCTCGGCCTGGTCCCCGCTGGTCGGGCAGCCGTCCGAGTCGCCGGTGCCGACGCTCTGGCCGAGCACCACCGCGTACCCGCGGGGCACGTAGTAGTCGTCAAGCGAGCCGGGCAGGTTGGCCTTGGCCTGGGCCCGCTGTGCACCGGCGTCGAGGGCGCGGCGTCCGTTGCGGTCGGTCAGGCCGTTCTGCGGGAGGTCGTCGACAAGCACGCTCGGGTACGGCACGTCGCCCCAGGTGCCCTTGCGGTACGGGCTGTGCTCGAAGATGACCGGCACCTTGAAGCCCTGCGTGGCGGTCTCCCGGGGGCGGGAGATGTCGATCGCCACCCGGTCGGGTCGTCCGTCGTGGTCGGTGTCCACAGGGGTCTGGACGAAAACCCGCTCCTCGATCGCGTCGGCGAGCGAGAACACCGGTTGGGTCATGCCGTCGCTGACCACGATGCCGGTGGGCGTGGTGGGCGTGGGCGGAGCCGCAGCCGCTGGTGGGGCTGCGCTGAGGACCAGAGCGCCGGACACGCCGACGCTCAGGAGTGCCAGATGACGGGGTCGACGCATGCGCGTCTCCCTTCGGTTGGGCTGGTTGCCGGGGTCGGCAGGGGCCGATCTCGAAGATCCATTCGTCGCCATGCTAGGTCCGGGCCGGCGTCCCGTCGATCCCTCCGGCCAGGGAGGCACCTGTCGTTCACGCCGTCGCCGCCGGTCCGGCGGGCGGCAATCGAACCGACATCGAACTGAGCCCGGCGGCGAAACAGCGTCGAAATCCTTATTGTGCGGGCCGGAAAACCCCTCGTCGAAGGGTGCCCCGATGATCCTTTCCCTGCATATGATCTTGCAGGAAGTCGCCCGAAGAGGCGGGTTCGTCCACATCAGACGAGGAGCGACATGCTCAGGAAAACGCGGTGGCTGTTAGCCGTCGCCGTCACGGCCACGACGCTGACCGCCCTACCGGGCGGCGCGGCCACGGCCGGTCCCAACGACATCGGTCAGACCGGCGCACCCGCAGCCTCGGCCGATCCGAAGACGCACACCGTCACCCTGCTGACCGGGGACGTGGTGACCGTACGGGACACCGGATCGGGCTGCCCACAGGCCACGGTGCGGCCGGCGGACGAGAACGCGGTGATCCACCAGAGCTGCGGCCCCGACGGTCACCTGCACGTCGTCCCCGCCCGCGTCGCGTCCCAGCTCGGCTCGGTGCTCGACCCCGACCTGTTCGACGTCACCACGCTGATCGCCGACGGCTACGACGACGACAACTCCGCCGAGCTGCCGCTCATCGTGCAGCCCGCCACCGCGTCCGCCCGGGTGGCCGCGCTCGGTGACGTACTGCCGCTGGCCAGCATCGGCGCGGTCGCCGGCCGCGTACCCAAGAAGAGCCCGGCCACCGCGAAGCTCGCGACCAACTCGCTGCTCGCCGGTGCGAAGAAGGTCTGGCTCGACCGCAAGGTCCGGGCCACCGCCCTGACCGATGGCGGGCGACCCGCCGGCCTGGACCGCAACCTGGGCCAGATCGCCGCGCCGGACGCCTGGAAGGCCGGCTACACCGGCAAGGGCGTCCGGGTCGCGGTGCTCGACACCGGCGCGGACTTCACCCACCCGGACCTGGTCGGCCGGGTCGCCGACCGGGCCGACTTCACCGCCGACGGCGGCGACGCCGTCGACCACAACGGCCACGGTACGCACGTCGCGTCGACAATCGCCGGCACCGGCGCGGCCGCCCACGGCCAGCGTCGCGGCGTGGCGCCGGACGCCAAACTGGTCATCGGCAAGGTCCTCGACGACCACGGCTACGGCGACGACTCCGGCATCATCGCCGCGATGGAGTGGGCCGCCACCCGGGCCGACGTCATCAACATGAGCCTCGGCGGCAGCGACCCGGACGACGGCAACGACCCGATGTCGCTCGCCGTCGACGGTCTGAGCAAGTCCACCGGCGCGCTCTTCGTCATCGCCGCCGGCAACAGCGGCGGCGCCATCTCCTCGCCCGGCTCGGCCGCCAGCGCGCTGACCGTCGGCGCGGTCGACCGGAACGACAAGCTCGCCGACTTCTCCAGCCGTGGGCCGCTGGTCACCAGCCACGTGGCCAAGCCGGAACTGGTCGCCCCCGGTGTCGACATCGTCGCCGCCCGGGCCGCCGGCACCAACCTCCAGGACCCGATCGACAGGTACTACGAGGCGATCAGCGGCACCTCGATGGCGAGCCCGCACGTGGCGGGCGCCGCCGCGCTGCTTGCCCAGCGCCACCCGGACTGGACCGGTGAGTGGCTCAAGGCCGCCCTCGTCGGTGCCGCCGACCCGCTCGCCGGCATCGACCCGTACGCCGTCGGCGCCGGCCGGCTCAACGCGGCCCGGGCCCTCGGCGGCCCGACCAGCAACCAGCCGGTGGTCAACCTCGGCACCTTCGCCTACCCGCAGTCCGGGACCAGCGAGACGACGCTGCGCTGGACCGGTGAGTCGACTGGCGCCCTCGATCTCGACGTGTCGCTCGTCAACCACGACGGCCAGCCGGTGCCGCGCGGCGCGGCGTCGCTCTCGACGAGCCGGCTGACGCTCAAGCACGGCACCACCGCGGCGGCGACCCTCCGGGTCAACCGTGCGGCGCTGGCCGCCCGGCCCGGCTTCTACCTGGCCACCGTCACCGCCCGTTCCGGTCGCAAGCTGGTCTCGACCACCCCGGTGAGCTTCTACGTCGAGCAGCCCAGCTACGACCTGACGATCCAGACGAAGCCGCTGCCGGGCCTGAAGGACGGCGCGGAGAGCTGGATCAACCTGATGGTCACCAACCTCACCGACCCGGTGATCTACTACGACGGCGCGGGCGGTACGCCCGGAGACACCTTCACGCTGCGGGTACCGGCCGGCCGGTACGCGATCCTCGGCTCCTCGGTCGCCTACTACGTCGACAGTGACGTGCTGGAGACGACGCTCGCCGCCGAAGCCGACCTGGACGTGCGCAGCGCCCGAAGCGTGACGCTCGACCCGGCGCGGGCCAAGCCGGTGACCGCGACTGTCGACGGGGTGCCCACCACGCCCACCCGGACCGACTTCACAAACGTGCAGACCGCGCCGAACGGCCTGTCCTGGTGGCACCAGGTCAGCGGGTACGGGGCCAAGACGACGGTCCGCACCACAGCGCTGCCCAAGCCCACCGTCGGCTCCCGGCGCACCTGGGCGGCCGTCAACCTGGACTCGCCGGCCGGCACCGCCAAGCCGTACCGCTACAACCTGGTGCACGAGTACGCGGGCGGCGTACCGGCCGACCCGGCCTTCCGAGTGAGCGAGGCCGAGCAGGCCACACTGGCCCGGATCGACGAGCGGTTCCACCAGACCGACTCGGAGGGGATGTTCACCCAACTGGTCCGTACCGGCATGACCCGCGACGGGGTGGGGGTGACCCAGACCCACGAGGGGAACCTGCCGCCATACCGGACCGACTACCTCTCGCCCGACATCCTCTGGGCCGACCAGGGCGTCTACGGCGGGCTGGCCGCGGACGAGGCACCCCGCAGCTACCAGCCGGGTAGCCGGCAGACCAAGATCTGGGCACGTCAACCCCTGCACTCCGACTGGTACGACGACCCGGCCGGCGCCGACTGGAGTTGCGCCACCGCGCCGTCACGGACCCGGGGCAACCTGCACCTCGACCTGGTGTCGCTGACCGACCAGCACCAGCGGGCCGACTGCCTGCGGGGCGAGGCGATCGGCGTGAAGCGCAAGCTGTCGCTGTACCGCAACGGCAAGCTGGTCGACGAGCGGTCCGGCCCGTACGGCGACTTCACCGTCCCGCAGTCGATGGCCGACTACCGGGTGACCCTCGACGTCGACACGAGCCTGATCCTGCCGATCTCGACCAGGGTCAATACCTCGTGGACGTTCCGGTCCGCCGGCCCGGACGGAACCGGGAGCGTGCCGCTGCCGCTGCTCGCTGTCGACTACGCCCTGCCGATGGACCACGACAACCACCCGGTCGACGGAACGGCCGAGCTGACCGTCCGGCAGGCGCACGGTGTGCAGACGCAGAAGGTGACGTCGTTCCAGGTCTGGACCTCGACGGACGACGGTGCCACCTGGACGTCGGCCCGGGTCACCGGCAGCGGCGACGGCTACCGGGTCGAGTTGCCGAAGGCCACCGCCGGGCAGCCCGTGTCGTTGCGGGTGAAGGCCGCCGCCAACGGCGGCAGCGGAATCGACCAGACGATCATCCGGGCGTACCACGCCGGCTGACCGTCGACGCGGTGGTGCGGCGCGGCTCCGGCCGGCCGCACCACCGTTTTTTGTCGCGGTGTCGATCCGGCCCCACCTCGTTCGTCGTGACGGTGAACCGTGACGCCGACGACGAGAGGCACGCCCATGACGTCCGTCGCCGAGACACCGCTGCGCCGAGCCCGTTTCCTGCTGGGCTGTGGCACGGTCGCCGGCCTGCTCTTTCCCGTCCTGTCGTTCGGGCAGGCGTTCACCCGCTCCGGATTCGACCTGCGCCGGCACGCGGTCAGCTCACTCACCCTCGGTGACCTGGGCTGGTTGCAGGTCATCGCGTTCGTGGGCACGCGCGCGCCGAGGTGGCCTGACCGTCACTGACCTTCCCAGACCGCCTTCGCCCCGGAGTCGCCGGTGCGGAACACGTAGTAGACGGCGACGCCGGCGGCAACCACCGACAACACCTGCAACGCCAGGGTCAGTGGTCGACCGGGCCGCCCCTCCGCGCTGGTCCCGGCGGCCCTGGGCGCCACGAACCAGACCAGTGCCAGCGCCACGACCGCCAACCCGATCGTCGCGTAGAGCGTCAGGTCGCCGAAGTCCTTATGCGTCTGAAGTCTCGGGAGGAATTCCGGAGTGACCCGGTTGGCCGCCCGCATGCGCGCAAGGAAGGCGTCGCCGGAGAGCTTCGTCAGCAGGGCGGCGACCGGCGCGCCCACGGCGAGCAGCCCCAGCACCCAGCGGGTGTGCGGCCGGATCGGCGCGACCAGCGCGTAGCCGATCGTCAGCAGGGCCAGCAGCGGCACGAACACGACCGCGGCGTGCAGCAGCAGAGGGTGGGCGGGGATGCCCATGAACTCCTCGAACATCGGCGGCTCCTCCTGATGTCGGCCGGACGTCGATCGTCCGGGGGTGGACGCTATCGGTACCGCATTGGTGTGTCAGCCCCCAAGATTGCTTCTGCGGCGTCCGTCCGGCCAGCCACGCCGGTGACCGGCCGGACGGAGGTACGCCGACCGGTCAGCGGTCGCAGCGCAACGAGGCCAGGTCGACGCCGTCCGCCATCGCCTGCATGCCCTTGTCGTTCGGGTGGAGGTGATCTCCGCTGTCGAAGAACGGCAGCAGCGCCTGCCCGTCGTACGGGCTGCGGGTGATTCGGTCGAAGTCGACAACGGCGTCGAACACGCCGCTGTGCCTGATCCAGTCGTTGACCCCCTGCCGCACGGCCTCACCTGCGGCGTCGTACTCCGGCCAGCCCTTGTACGCCATGACCGTGGCACCGACGACGCACCTGCCGGTCGCGTGCGCCCGGTCGGCCAGCTGCCGATAACCGGTGGTCAGGTCGTCCACGGTCACGCCGCTGTGGGCTTTGATGTCGTTGATGCCCTCGAACACGAAGACCGTGTCGACCCCGGGCTGGGAGAGCACGTCACGGTCGAACCGGCGCAGCGCGGCCTCCCCGGCGCCGTCGGCGAGCACCTTGTTGCCGGAGATGCCGGCGTTGGCCACGCCCCTGACCGGGCTGTCCGGCGCCGCCTGGAGCCGCCGGGAGAGGTAGTCGGGCCAGCGCCGGTTCGCATCCGTGCTGGAGGCCCACCCGTCGGTGATGGAGTCGCCGAGGGCGACCACCGAGCGGGTCGCGGTGGACGTCCGCACGCTCACCGCGTCCAACCAGTACCAGGAGGTCATCGAGTCGGTCCAGTTGGTCGCCGCCTCCTCGGCGGCGTGATCCCCGGCGGTCGCGTACGACGTCTGCATGGCCATGCCGTGCCCGCTCGTCGGGCCCTGCGCGCCGGTGACGTGGAGGCTCACCACGAGATTGGCCTGGGCGGCCAGCCTGCCGGGCAGCGGGTCGCTGAGGATCGTCTCCCCGGCCGCGACGGTGACCGACGGCTGCCCGCCGAACGTCAGCCGCCGGTTGCTGCCCCGGACCAGCTCGGCACCCTGCCGCTGCAACCCGGCGTACGCGCTGGTGAAGGTCACCGGGTGGTCGCCGAAGGCGTTGGTGAGACGGATCCGCAGCGCGTCCCCGCCGACGCTGGTGCGCACCACCAGCCGGTAGCTGCGCTCGGCGGGCCCGACGCCCTGCCGGTCGGCACTGGCGGCCCAGGTGACCGCGAAGTGCCGGTCGTCACCGGCCGCCGGGTCGTGCCGCGTCCGCGCCTGCCCCGCCGACGCGACAAGGGGTACGCAGAGCAGCGCGGCGACGGCGACGGCCGCCCCGCGCCGGGCGAACCCGGCCCGCATCAGAGGTTCTCCAGGGTGACCGACTCGCCGGGGCGCAGGGTGACCTGGCGGGACCGACCGTTGGCCAGCACGGTCGTGGTGCGGCCACCCACGCTGGTCAGGCGCGCCTGGGTGACCCGCCCGTCGCGCCAGCTGAGGTCGGCGGTGAAACCACCGCGTACGCCGACACCGGCCACTGAACCGGCGGACGCCCAGGCGGCGGGCAGCGCCGGCAGCAACTCGACGTGACCGGGCCGGGAGTAGAGCAGCATCTCGACGATCGCGGCGGGCGTGCCGAGGTTCGCGTCGATCTGGAAGATGCCCCGGCCGGGGTTCGTCTCGTAGATGTCGAAGAGGTTCATGGCGCTGCCGTTGCTGCCGTTCGTCGACGGCCGCAGGTTGTTGACGACGAGTTGGTACGCCTTCTCCGCGTCCTTCAGCCGCGCCCAGCACAGGCTGCGCCACGCGTTGGCCCAGCCGAAGCTGTTCATGCCGCGCGCGGTGAGCAGGGCTGTGGCACCGGCGACGATCTCGGCGGGGGTGGAGCCGTCCGGGCGGATCCGGTCACCGGGGAAGAGACCGATCAGGGGGGAAAGGTGCCGGTGTGTGGTCTCACCGAGGTTGTCCGGTGACATCCACTCCTGCAACCACCCCGAGGTGGGGCTGACCTCGGGCAGGTAGAGGCGTTTGCGGAGCGCGTCGATGCTCCGGGCGTGGTCGGCGTCGCGGCCGAGCACCCGGGCGGCGGTGTGGTAGTTCTCGAAGAGGTTCCACACCAGCTCCTGGGAGTAGGTGTTGCCCCGGGTGTCCTGCGGCCCGTGCTCGGCCGACCAGTCCCGGTCGGCGACCAGCACCTCGCGCTCGACGCCGGACGCGTCGGTGACGGTCGTGGTGACGAGTCGGGTCTCCCAGAACTCCACGGCACCCTTGACGACCGGGTAGATCTTCGCCAGGTACGCGCGGTCCTGGGTGTACTCGTAGTGCTCGAACAGGTTCTGGCAGAGCCACGCGTTGCCGCTCGGGTGCCACCACCACCCGCTCCCGCCGTACGGGTTGGTGGAGAAGGCGACCGCCCACCCGGCGACCCGGCCGCTCGTGTTGCGGAACCGGTTGGTCGAGGTGTTGAAGAGCCGCTGGGTGACCTCGGTCCAGACCGGCAACTGCGACACGCAGTAGTCCGCGTACGCGTCGAAGGTGTCGGTGAGGCCGGCCCGGTCGGCCGGCCAGTAGGTCATCTGGATGTTGACGTCGCTGTGGTAGTCGCCCATCCAGTCCGGGTCGTTGCCGTCCAGCCACGGGCCCTGCAGACCGATCGGCAGGCTGCCCCGCGACCCGGAGATCAGCAGGTACCGGCCGAACTGGAGGTACGCGGCCTCCAGCTCCGGGTCGGGGACGTCGTCGCGCCAGCGCGCCTTTATCCGCTCCCAGGTGTCCAGTTCCCGTTGGCCGGCGGACGACGTGCCGAGGTCGATCGCGAACCGCTCGAACGCCGGGCGGACGTCGGCGACGTGGGTGTGCAGCAGCTCGCGGACCGACGCGCGCGCCGCGGCCAGGACCTTGTCCCGGGCCAGCCGTTCCGGCTGCGCCGATTCGTCGCGGAACCCGGTGGCGGCGGTCGGCGCGTAGGAGGTGCCGCCGCTGACGATGACGGTGAGGTCCCGGCAGTCGGTGAAGGAGATCGACGTGCCGGTCACCGCCACCGTCCCGGTGCCGCTGTACGCGGTGACGGCGGCACCGTAGCGCAGGCCGTTGGCGAAGGAGGCGCCGAACGACGCGTACCGGCCGGTGGGGTTGGCGGTGGTGGACTCGCCGTGGGTGCCGGCCAGGGAGACGGTGCCGGTGTAGGTGCCGCCGCCCTGCGAGGTGAAGTGCAGGACGATGACGTCGTCCGGGCGGCTGGCGAAAACCTCCCGCCGGTAGCTCATCCCACCGATGTCGTACGCGGCGCTGACCAGGCCCTGCGCCAGGTCGAGGGTGCGGCGGTAGGCGTCGACCGCACCGAGGTCGTGCCCGGGGATGTCGACGGTGAGCGTGGCCAGCATGGTGAGCGAGCCGAAGTCCTCGCGCCCGTAGGGGAACTGGCCGTCGCTGTCCAGGGTGTCGTTGCGGCCACCGGTCCAGAGCGTCGCATCGGTGATCGTCAGGAGTTCCCGGGACGGGTCGTTGCTCGCGAGCGCGCCGAGTCGGCCGTTGCCCACCGGCAGGCCCTGCTCGATCATCGAGGTGGCGGAGCCGGGTGCCCGCCACCAGAGCTGATGCTTCGCGGCGACGGCCGGGGCGAGCATCGGGGACCTGGTGGGACGCCGGGGTGCGGGTGTGGCGGCGAAGGCGGGTAGGCCACCGAGTGTGGTGGCCGCGCCGGCGGCGGCGGCCAGCGCGAGGAAGCCGCGACGGCTGGGGTGGTTGTCACGGGTGCTGTGGATCTCCATGTCGGGTTCTCCAACCTGGGGTTCGGCGGATGCACGCGGCGGCGCGGCCCGGCTGTCGCGCCGGGCCGCGCCGGGCACGTCAGAGGGTCTGCGGTACGGCGATCCGGTCGATGTCGGGGGAGTACCAGGTGCCGCTGTCGAAGGTGATGGTGTTGGCGCCCGCCTTCAGCGCCAGCTGGACGCTGACCGTCTCGACGGTGCCCCAGTCACCCGTGGAGGGGAACTTCAGGTAGCTGCCGTTGCCGCCGTTGGAGGAGACCTGCACCGACCGCGCGTCACCGCTGACGTAGGAGACGGCGACGGTGTAGATGCCGTCCTTGCGCACTGTGACGTCGTTGAACCGCACCTTGCCGCCGACGTAGAGGTTGCCGACCTTCTGACCGCCGGAGCAGGCGTCACAGCCACCGACGGAGGCGTTGCCGGTCAGGGTGTTCACCGACGCCTCGGCCTCGTAGCTGGTCGAGGCGAGCGCGGTGCCCGGCCGTACGGTGAACAGCCGCGAGCCGTGCGCGGGCAGCGCCGCGGTGATGCTGTTCTTCTGCGCTCCGAGGTCGCGGCGGTTCCACACGTCCCGCACCGAGGCGTTGCCGGTGAACCCGAACGACGCCCAGTGCGCGGTGACCGATGCGGGCGCGTCGGCGAGGTTGAACAGCGCCACGGTCCAGCTGCCGTCCGGGTTCTTCGCACCCCAGACCTGCTGGTCACCGGCGGGGGTGACCGGCCGGGCCGGCGCGCCGCCGTTCTGGTCGATGGCGATGACCTCGCGGTTGGTCAGCAACGACAACCCGTAGTCGTCCAGGCGGGTGAGGTCGTCCCCGGTGTACAGCGGCGACTTCGAGATCGCCCACAGCGTCGCGTACGACTGACGCTCGGCCCTGGTGAGGCCGTCCATCTCGCCGTTGCCCACGTTGAGCGAGTCCAGGTCGTTCCACCCGCCGGGGCCGGCCTTGCGGCTCCAGGCCGGCGCGTCGTCGAACCGGTCGTCGACCGAGTTCTCCCAGCTGACCAGGGTGTTGCAGTAGCACTCGACGTCGGTGTCGATGCGCCACCCGTTGGAGTACCTCTTCCAGTCGGCGGCGTGGTTGATGTCGAGCGACCAGGACAGTTCGAGGTGGATCGGCCGCCCGGCGGTGGTGATGGCCCGCTGCCAGGCGGCCACGTCGGCCACGTTGTCGTAGTTGTCACCGGACTTGAACGAGCCCGGCCCGACCCCGTCGAGCTTCAGGAAGTCGTAACCCCAGTCGGCGAAGAGTTGTGCCTGCGAGTCGATGTACTTCTGCGCGCAGGGGTTGTCGAAGTTCAGCTTGTAGGCGCTGTCCCAGCCGTTGGTGGTGCGCAGGTCCGGGTAGACGATGTCGGCGGTGGTGCAGTCCGGCGCGTTCCAGATCGGCGCCGCGCCGTTGGCGTACGCCTCCTTCTCCAGCCCGACGGGGAGGTAGATGCCGGCCTTCAGTCCCTTGCCGTGAATGTGCTCGGCGACGGCCTGCATCCCGCGTGGGAACCGCACCGGGTCGGGGGTCTGCCGGGCGTACTCGTCGAAGCGCGGCACCCAGTCGTTGTCCCGCCACCAGCCGGCGTCGATGTTGACGTACTCGTAGCCGTACGGCTTCAGCTTGGTGGCGAGGGCGTCGGCCTGCTTCAGGACGTTGGCCTCGGTGAGGTAGCTGTAGTCGCCGTCGGGGTTCAGGCCGGGGTACTTCGAGGACTGCATTGTCCAACTGGTCCACCCCATGAAGGGGCGATCCGCGATGCCCGTCGCCGCCGGGGTCGTCGTCAGGGCGTGGGCCGGTGCGGCCTGGGCCGCGCCCGCACCGAGTAGCACGGCCAGTGCCACTGCGACGAGGGGCACGCCGGCGCGGGGTCGTCTGCGGGGGATCGTCGGTGACGGCATGGTCAACCTCCTGGTGGCACTGTGGGTCGAGCGCTATGGACGGCCGGTGGCCGGGATGACGCCGGGTCAGGGGACGACGAGCGACTGGATGCCCACGGCCGCCGCGCCGCGGGCCCACTCCTCGAAGGGCAACGGGCGGATGGAGAGGGGGCACCGCGCGGCGGCGCCGAAGGCCTGCCGTTCGAAGCTGGTGCGGATGTGGCTGTCGAACAGGTCGTACGCGGCCAGCCCTTCGCCGGACACGACGATGCGGGTGGGACCGACCAGGTTCGCGACGGCCGCGATGCCGCAACCGATCGCGCCGCCGGCCCGGGTGAAGACGGCACGGACCTGCTCGTGGCCGCCGCGCGCCAGGGTCACCGCCTCGTCGAAGGTGAGGTCGGGGCGGCCGGTGCGGTCGCGGGCCTGGGCCACGATGGCGTCGGTGCCGGCGATCGACTCGACGCAGCCGCGACCACCGCAGTGGCAGTCGGGGCCGGTGGCGTCGACGGTGAGGTGGCCGATCTCGCCGGCCACGCCGTAGGTGCCGGAGACCAGGCGGCCGTTGACGACGAGCCCACAGCCGATGCCGGTGCCCACGGTGACCAGGGCGAACGACTCCGCCCCCACCCCCTCGCCGAACCAGTGCTCGGCGGCGGTGAGCGCCTTGACGTCGTTCTCCACGGTGACGGTGAGACCTGTGCGTTGGGCGGCGAGTCGCCCCAGCGGCACGTCCCGCCAGTGCAGGAACGGCGAGTAGCGCACCAGGCCGGTGCTGCGGTCGATGTCGCCGGAGAGGGCCAGCCCGAGCCGGCGGACCCTGGTGCGGTCGCCGGAGAACGCGTCGAACAGGTCGTCGGCGAGCCGGCCCACCTCGGTGAGGACCGCGTCGACGTCGGGGTGGTCCAACGACCGGCGGGCGCTGGCGTGGACCTGCGCGCGCAGGTCGCAGACCACGCCGATCACCTCGTCGGCGGTGATCTTCACGCCGAGGAAGAACTCGCGTTCGGCGCGCACCGCGAGCGGGCTGGCGGGTCGTCCGGCGCCCGGCCCGGAGCGTTCGGTGGCGGCCAGTTCGTGCAGGTAACCCAGGTCGATGAGCGGTCGGGCGGCCTTGGTGACGGCGGCGGAGGAGAGCCCGAGCCGGCGGGCGAGCGCGACCCGACTCACCGGTCCCTCGGTCAGCACCGTCGTGAAGACCGCCGTTGCCGCCGGTGGCCCGGCGAACGTACCGGTGTCGATCCCAGGAAACATGGACGAAACTTACGGCGAATATTTAACTTCTTCAAGTATTGATTTGACTCGCTGCTCCGACCTAGAGTCGGCGCCGCGCCGGACACCGTCCGACTCAGGTCGCCGCCGCGCGAACGCCGAGGCCGAGCAGGAGCACACCGGTCAGCCGGTCGAGCATTCGTCGCACCGCCGCGGTGCGCAGCAGCCGGGCGGTGGCACCGGAGACGACGGTCCAGCCGGCGAGCCAGCAGGTGTGCAGCGCGGCGTGCGCCGTGGCGAGAAGCACCATCGGCACCAGCACCGGCCGGCCCGGTTCGAGGAACTGCGGTGCCAGAGTGAGGTAGATGGCGGCGGCCTTGGGGTTCAGCACGTTGCTGAGCAACCCCTGCAGGTACGGGTGGTCCACCCGCCAGGGCAGCCTCCGGGCGGGAGCCTTCGGTCGCCGTCCCGCCTCCGCGCCACGGCGCGACGCGGACCAGAGCAACCAGAGTCCGAGCCCGACCAGATAACCGGCCCCGACGAGCTTGACCACCCAGAACGCCTGCGACGAGCGGAGCACCAGCGCGGCCAGGCCGACTGCGGCCAGCGTGGCGTGCACGTAGAGCCCGGTCACCGTACCCAGGATCACCCACCAGCCCTGCCGCCGCCCGCCGGTGGCGACCCGTGAGACGACAAGGGTCAGGCTCGCGCCGGGCGTGGCGGTGATCGGTGCCACGGCGACCAGGAAACCGAGCACCGCGACACCGTGCATGCTCAGACCACCACCCGGTAGTGGGTGGTGAGCAGCCCGGAGTCGTCGTACACGTGGAACGCGACGCCGGGCGGTTGGGTCTGGGTGGTCAATGAGCCCTCGCCCTCCCAGGGCATCCGCAGTGTGGAGACCACACCCGGCGCGATCCGCAGTGGACGGCCCGCGAAGGTGCTCGCGGCGGCGGTGTGGAAATGCCCGGTCAGCACGGCGACGACCTGCGGGTGGGCGGCGACGAGCTCGGCCAGCGGGTCGGCCGGCAGTAGCCGCATCGGGTCGATGACCGGGTGGTGCAACACCACCGGTGGGTGATGCAGGGCGATGAACGTCGGCGTATCGGCCGGCACCGAACCCAACTCGCCGGCGAGCCAGGCCATCGTCTCCTCGTCCAGGTGACCGTCGTCGGCGCCGGGCACTGAGGAGTCGGCGAGGAGGAAGACCGCTCCGGCCACGTCGTGGCGGGCGTTGATCGGGCCGGCGCCGCCGCGGTCGTCACCGAGCAGACCCTTGCGGTACGCGTCGCGCACATCATGATTGCCGGGGCAGACCATGACCGGCAGCGGGGAATCGAAGAGTTTCGCGGCCGTCTCGTACTCGGCCACCTCGCCGTGGTCGGCGATGTCCCCGGTGATCAGGATCGCGTCGACCTGTCGTGGCAGGCCGTGCAGGTAGTCCATGACCCGGGCGGTCCGCTCGGCCGACCGGGGATGGCTGTCGAGGTGGGTGTCACTGAGATGCGCGATGACCAGCACGAAGGCTCTCCTAATGGCTACTGACGTAAAAGCCGTTAGGGACGCTACGCTGGGCCAGGTCGGCCGCCGCCGCAGTGTGGTAGCTGTCGCACTCAGCGCCGCGAGCGCGGCAGGCAGTCCTTCTTGTACTTGAGCCCCGAACCGCACCAGCAGGCGTCGTTGCGCTCCGGCGGCCAGGCGATCCGCGCGCTGGGCCGCGCCGACATCTCGGCCGCGTAGCCCGCCCGGACCGCCGCGTCGGCCGGATCGCCACCCCGTCGACCGGCGAACGCGGTCAACCCGGCCACTGTCGCGCCGAACACGCCCAACCCGGCCTGACCGGCACCCCGTAGCCGCACCAGCTCCGTCTCCAACCGGCCCCGGTGCGCGTCCCAGTCCGGCCCGTACACCTCCGTGAGGGCGGGATGCTCGGCGAGCAGGCGATCGAACTCGGCCCGCGGCCAGAAGAGCAGATCCGACTCGGCGTCGCGACGCTCCCCGGCCCGACGCACGAGCTGGGTCTCCAGCCGGTCCGCCAGGTCGTCCTGCCGGTCGTGCGGCAGGTTCAGATTCCGGCGTACCCGATGCCGTTGTTGCAACAGGAAGAAGGCGACCCCCGGCGCGTCCGGCGGACCGAGATCGACCACCGGGTCGATCGTGGTGCTGGCCGGACCGGACGCGGCGGTCGCGCGTTCGTTGAGCACGGTGTCGACCGCCTCGCTCAGCCACGTCTCGGCGGTCGCCGAACGCCCGCCGGCGTCCAGCGCGGCACTGACGTAGGCGGGGGCGTCGGGCTGCACGAGCAGCAACGGCCGCAACGCGGCCAGCTCCGCCATCGCCTCGTCGTCGTGACCGCCGGCCCGGAACAGGGCGCGGGCCCGCAGGGCGCGGGCGAACCCGGCCCGCGGGTCATCGCCGGACGGGTACGCCGCCAGGGCCCGCTCCGCGTACCGCAACGCGGCCTCGGGCCGGGCGCGGATCTCCGCGATCTCGGCGGCCAGCGTCAGCGCGTCGCCAGCGTCGTCCGGGTCCTCCAGTCGGCCCTGCTCGGCGGCCTCCGCCAGGTCGGCGGCGACACCGAGCGGATTCGCCGTCCCGAGCGCCGAGCGGCGGAGTTCGGCGAGGTCAGCCTTGGTGAGTACGTCTCTCGTCGGCACGATCCCACGGTACGTCGAGGTGCTCCCGCCCGGCCCAACTATGGCCATCTGGCGTCAACCCACCGTCGGTAGCGTCCGGTCGCCAGATTCCCGAAAAGAGCACACGATGGGGGAGTAATGGGCACGGTGGATCGCCGTACGTTCCTCAAGGCGATGGGGGTTCCCGCGATCGGCGCGGCGCTTCCGATGGACCTCAGCAAGGCGCTCGCCATCCCGGCGAACAACCGGACCGGCTCGATCAAGGACGTCGAGCACGTCATCATCCTGATGCAGGAGAACCGCTCTTTCGACCACTACTTCGGCACGATGCGCGGCGTACGCGGCTTCGGTGATCCTCATCCGGCGACACTGCCGTCCGGCAAGGACGTGTGGCACCAGCCCAACGGGGCCGACGAGCTGCTGCCCTTCCGCCCCGAGGTGAAGGATCTCGGACAGACCTTCCTGCCGGACCCGCCGCACGGCTGGAACGACGGGCACGCCGCATGGAACGACGGCCGGTTCGACAGGTGGGTGCCGAACAAGGGCGTCACCGCAATGACCTACCACACCCGTCAGGACCTGCCGTACCACTACGCGCTCGCCGACGCCTTCACCGTCTGCGACAGCTACCACTGCTCGCTGATGGGCCCGACCGACCCGAACCGCTACCACATGTGGAGCGGCTGGGTCGGCAACGACGGCAAGGGCGGCGGCCCGGTCATCACCAACGCGGAGGCCGGCTACGACTGGTCCACCTACCCGGAGCGGCTGGAGCGCAACGGCATCTCCTGGAAGATCTACCAGGACGTCGGCACCGGCCTGAACGCCGCCGGGTCCTGGGGCTGGACCAACGACCCGTACATCGGCAACTACGGCGACAACTCGCTGCTCTACTTCCACCAGTACCAGAACGCGCAGCCCGGGACGCCGCTGGCCGACAAGGCCAAGACCGGCACGGAGATCAGGACCCAGGGCCGCGACCCGGAGGCGCTGCTGGCCGACTTCCGCGCCGACGTCGAGGCGGGACGCCTGCCGGAGGTCTCCTGGATCACCGCGCCCGAGGCGTACTCCGAGCACCCGAACTGGGAGCCGGCGTACGGCTCGTGGTACATCTCGCAGGTCATCGACATCCTCGCGTCGAACCCCGAGGTGTGGAGCAAGATGGCGCTCTTCATCACGTACGACGAGGAGGGCGGCTTCTTCGACCACGTGGTCCCGCCGACGCCCCCGCAGACCCGCGAGCACGGGCAGTCGACGGTGCCGACCACCAACGAGATCTTCCCCGGCGACGCCGACCACCCGGCCGGGCCGTACGGCCTCGGCATCCGGGTGCCGATGGTCATCGTCTCGCCGTGGACGCGCGGCGGCTACGTGAACTCGCAGGTCTTCGACCACACCTCGCTGATCAAATTCCTGGAGGCGCGGTTCGGGCACGGCCGGCCGGACCTGATCGAGCAGAACATCACCCCGTGGCGGCGGGCCGTCGTCGGCGACCTGACCACGGCGTTCGACTTCCGGCACCCGAACCGGTCGCGCGAGGTGAAGCTGCCGGACACCGACGACTTCAAGCCCGACGACCTGGTCCGGCACCCCGACGACGTGCCGGTCCCGCCGGCGGACCAGCGGCTGCCGAAGCAGGAGCACGGGGTACGTCCGGCGCGGCCGATCCCGTACACCCTGCACGCCGACGGGCGCCGCGACGACGACTCGTTCCGGATCGACTTCCGCAACGCCGGTGGCGCCGCCGCGGTCTTCCAGGTCCGCCAGGCCGGCAGCGCGGACGCCCCACGCGGCTACACGGTCGAGCCGGGCAAGCAGCTGACCGACACCTGGCCGGTCACCCCCGGGTACGACCTGTCGGTGCACGGGCCGAACGGGTTCTTCCGCCGGTTCACCGACTGTCGCTCCCACCTCGACGTCACCCCCGCGTACGACGAGCGCGACTACAAGCTCGCCCTCACGCTCAACAACCGCGGGTCGAAGCGGGTCGAGGTGACCGTCCGCGACGGGTACAACGGCCGCCCGGTCACGCTGTCGCTGCGCCCCGGCGAGACCAAGCGGGCCACGTGGGCGCTCGCCCGCACCCACGGCTGGTACGACCTGACGGTCTCCGTCGCCGGCGACGCCGACGTCGCGTACCGCTGCGCGGGTCATGTGGAGAACGGCAAGGACAGCATCAGCGACCCGGCCCTCGGCGGGCTCGTCTAGGGCGGCCCGGCGCGGCGATGACGCTCGCGCCGCTGGTCGACTGACCTGGTGGTGAGCGTTATGACTCAGCGGGTATATCTGTACCCCAGAGTCATAACGCTCAGCACGGGGGGTTCGTCAGAACTCCTCGTACACCGCGGGGTCCTGGTCCGCGAGCCGCCCGTCCGGGCGGCCCAACGCGGTGATGGCCTCCACCTGCGCGTCGGTGAGCGTGAAGCCGAAGACGTCCAGGTTCTCGGCCTGCCGCTGCGGGGAGGCGGCCTTGGGCAGCGGAATCACCTGGCGGGCCACGTGCCAGGCGAGAATGGCCTGCGCCGGGCTGACGCCGTGGGCGTTCGCGATCTCCACGATGACGGGGTGCTGTTGCAGGTCGTTGCCGCGGCCGAGCGGGCTCCAACCCTGCACCAGGATGCCGTGCTCCCGGTGGTAGTCGAGCGCCTCCTGCTGCGGGAAGTACGGATGCACCTCGATCTGGTTGACCACCGGGGCGACGCCGGTCTCGGCCACCAGCCGGTCGATGTGCTCGGGCAGGAAGTTGGAGAGCCCGATGTGCGTGACCAGACCACGCTCGCGCGCCTCGATCAGCGCCCGCCACGCCTGCACGTACCTGTCGACCTTCGGGTTCGGCCAGTGGATCAGGTACAGGTCGACCCGGTCGAGGCCGGTGCGGAACACACTCTCCTCGATGGTGGTCAGCGCCTCGTCGTAGCTGTGGTGCCGCCCCGGCAACTTCGAGGTGACGACCAGCTCGTCCCGCACGTCGCCGGCCGAGCGGGCGGCCCGACCGACCGCGCCCTCGTTCTCGTAGTTCACCGCCGAGTCGAGCAACCGGTAGCCCGCCCGGATCGCCTGACCGACCGCGTCGACACCCGCCGAGCCGTTCAGCCGGTACGTGCCGAGCCCGATCGCCGGCACTGTGGTGCCGTCGGCAGCCGTCAGGTGCGGAATCGTCATGATTGGGACCCTACCCGGGCGCGCCGTCCCGCAAGCTGTGCCTCCCGACCAGCGTCAGGCGGATCCGGGATCACCAGCGGGGGCGTCCCGGATGGCGAGCGCGGCTTGGACGAGCGCGGCGTGGGTCAGCGTCTGGGGGTAGTTGCCGAGGTGGGCGCCCGTCGCGGGGTCCACCTCTTCGGGGTAGAGGCCGAGAGGGCTGGCGTGCTCAACCATGGCCTGGAACAGCTCGACGGCCTCACGGCGACGCCCGGTGCGGGCGAGGCCCTGAACGAGCCAGAACGAGCAGGGCAGGAACGCACCCTCGGTGCCGGGGAGGCCGTCACGTCCCGGCGGGTAGCGGTAGAGCAGTGGACCGCCGGCGGACAGCCGGTCCCGGATGGCGTCGACGGTGCCCCGTACCCGGGGTGACTCGGCCCGGTCCATGCCCAGCAGCGGCAGGACGAGCAGGGCCGCGTCGAGATCGGAGGAGCCGTAGCTGCGGACGTAACTGGTCGCCGTCGGGTCGAAGCCGCGCGTCCGGACCTCGGCGGCGATGGCAGCACGGGCGTCCTGCCAGCGTCGACGTTGACCCTCCGGCAGGGGATGCGTGTCGGCGATGGCCAGGGCACGGTCCAGGGCGAGCCAGCCCATGAGCTTGGAGTGGACGTGTTGGGCGGGCTCCCGCACCTCCCAGATACCGGCGTCGGGTTGCTGCCAACAACGGGCGACCACGTCGGCGAAACCGCGCACCGCCCGCCACGTCTCCGCGTAGAGGCGGTGTCCGGCCTGGGCGAACGCCCAGGCGGCGTCGATCACCCAGCCGTACCCGTCGAGCTGATGCTGACCGGCGGCGCCGTTGCCCATCCGTACCGGGACGCTGTCGAGGTAGCCGGGCCAGCCGGACAGTTCTCGCTCCGCCGGCACCTGCCTGCCGTGCAGGGTGAGCAGCGCCGGCAGGCGTGGCCGTTGCAACCGGCTCGCGTGCAACAGCCACGCGAGGAAACCACGGGCCTCGTCGGTCTTGCCGACGCTGAGGAAGGCGCTGACGCCGATGCTGGCGTCCCGGGGCCAGACATAGCGGTAGTCCCAGTTACGTCCCCCACCGGGATCCTCGGGCAGTGACGTGGTCGGTGCGGCCACCGGCGCTTTGCACGGCGAGTAGGTCAACAGCCGCAAGGTGAGCAGGCTTCGCGCGACGTGTTCCCGGAACGGCAGCCGCTCGTCGATCTCCGCGGTCCAGGCCCGCCAGCGGCTCTCGTCCTCGACCAGCAGGTCCCAGGCGGCCGTCGGCTCGACGTGGATCAGCGGTTCGCGGTGGGCCACAGCCAGTACGAGGGTGACCGGCCGGCCCGGCCTGACCGTGATCGAGCTGGGCCGACCCGGTTCGATTCGGAACGCCGGCGTGCTGTCCAACGCGACCGCGAGCGCCCCCCACTCACACACCAGCCCCTGACGCCGGTGCTGCGCTCGGGGTCGGCGGTGCCGTGCGCCGAGGCGGGGATCGAACTCCACCACCGCGTCGACCGGCGCCCGCTCGGCCGCCAGCCGTCGCACGATCAGTGTCGCGGGCAGCAGGCGACCGCTGACCTCGGCCACCATCGCCTCGGTGAGGGTCAGCCGGCCGCCGCCCACCGCCCAGGTGGTCTCCAGGGTGGCGGTGTGCTGCCGGTACCGCCGTTCGACGACAGTGGCCGGCCCGGCCGGGCCGACCCGGAACGTTCCGGCGTCCGGGCCCCCGACCAGCCGGCCGAACAGAGGATCGCCGTCGAAGCGTGGCACGCAGAGCCAGTCCATCGCGCCGTCACTCGCGACCAGGGCGGCGGTGCGCGTGTCGCCCAGCAGCCCGTAGTCGCTGATCGGTGGCCCACCAGTCATGCAGATCGCTCCGTGCCGAGCCGCGTTGGCGAGCGGCAGGCGTCAGGCGGCGACGACGCCCCGGCCCGGATCACCTGGCTTGCAGGAGCAACCCGAGACAGGCCCCGTAGACGACGTGGACGACAGCCGTGACCAGGGGGGTCTGGATGCCGTAGTTGACGGCGAACAACCCCGGCGGCTCCAACACCGCCGTGCTGGCCGGCCCCGCCCGTTGCGACGCCATCCGCGGGTGGACGCCAGGAAGCAGCGGCAGAATCACCGTCAGCGCGATCCCGACGTGCACAATCCCGAGCAGTGCCCCGATCCACCAGGTGGCGCGGTGCAACAGCGCGAACGTGGCCGCGTAACCGAGCGCGAAACCCTGACCGGCGCAGAGGTGGAGGAAGAACCCGACGACCCGCGCCCGGTCGGGATCCTCGGTGACGAACGCCCCGAGCACCAGGGGAAGATCGAGGCGAGTGAGACCGGCCAGTTGAGCGGTGATCATCGCCGCGGTGAGCGCCGCGGTGGCGACCAACCCGAACAACGCCCATCCGGCCCAGTCCATCTCAGCAGTCGTCGGCGCCGCGGGCGTTGTCAGTCATCGGTCCACCCTCCGGCTGAACAGCGTGAATCCCACGGCCCGGACCGGACACCCGCCCACCGGGTGCCCGATTTCTCACCATAGGCCACCGGACCTGTCGCACTGACCTGCTCGCCCAGACATACCGTGACGAGTTGGGGCCGGGTAGCGAGCGTTGTTCGTACGCGTCGTGCTGGCGAACCCAACCCGTCGTCAGCCGAGGTCGTCTCCGATGGCCGTTTCATAGACCGTCTCGACCGGCCGGATCACCTTGACCATCGACGCGAGGTACTCCCGCGTCTCCGGATCCGTGGAGTAGACGATCGTGCCCCGCATCCCTCGGGTCAGCAGGACTTTGTAGGTGTTGCGAATCAGCAGGTCGGCCTCGGTGTCGCTGACCAGTTTGCGACTGCGGAACGCCGGATCCTTCGACTCCTCGCGTCGAGTCACCAGACGGCCGTCCCGCGCCACCAGATCCGGTCCGATAATGACGCCCGACCAGGTGTACTCGAAGCCCTGCGCCGTGTAGACGCAGCCCACCTGGCCAAAGCCGTCCGGGTCGGTGGCCCAGAACGCGCTGCCTGGTGCCTCGCCGACGCTGCGGTCGCTCTTGACGTTCCAGGGCCTCGACCAACCGCCGATCTGCACGTCCGGCACCAGGCTGTCGTCCGGTCGCGGGTCGCTCCACGGCCAGCAGTATCCGGCGGACATGCGGGCCGTGAGACCGGCTGCCTGCCTCCCGGCGAGGAAGGTCTCCAACTCCTGCGGCGACTCGGCGAGGCGCAGGTCGACCCTCCCATCGCCGGTCCAGACCGATGGCTCACCGCCGTCGAGCCCGAGCAGGTCAACGACCCATTGCTCGTACGCGTCGCTGCCGCCGCAGCGGAACTGGCTGTGCAGAGACACCACCTCGACGTCAAGATTGAGCTGCTTCGCGTACGACGAGATGACCTCGACGTTGCCCAACTCACCCGGCTTGACTACCTGATGCTCATCGAGCAGAAAGACCGGCACCCGGGCTGCGGCGATAAGCTCGTCGATCTGCGAACGAACCTTCTCCCGCTTAACTTTCGGCGTGAACCGGTTGACGGAGGTTTCCCGGATGCGGTGCGCCTCGTCGCAGATCAAGACGTCCAGACCGTTGCGTTCGGCGGACATGAAGCTGTTGAAGTAGCTGAACAGGTTCTTGAGCCGGGTCGAGCCTTTGCCTGCGTACCGGCGCAACGTTTGGGTGAACGACCGCGAGCCGGTCGCGTGCATGACCGATCGGTTCTGGCGTGCCAACTCACCGAGCACCGACAGCGCGATCACACTCTTGCCGCTGCCCGGTCCACCCGATACGACAACGACCGATTTCCGATCCGCCGATCGGGCGCGCTCCACGGCGTGCAGCACCAACTCGTAAGCCACACGCTGCTGATCCAGCAGCGTGAAGTGCGACTGGCTCTTCAGTTCCTGTGCGGCGTACCTGAGCAGATGACGACTGGGTCGAACGGAACTGGCGAGGAAGCGGTCTGCGGCCCCGGCCCCTGATGTCGGGGCGAGATGGGTGCGCAGGTAATCGATGAACTGGCCGCGCCGCTGCTTGGTGAAGATACGGCTCTGCTCGGTCGATCCGCGATCGAACAGGTCACTGATGTCCCGGTCGACCGCGTTGTGCAGGTATGCCGCCCCACGGATCGGGTTCCGTTCCGCGGTGAGAACGCCGAGAAAGTCCGTCAGATACTCGCAGTAGAGCTCAACTTGGACGCCGGGGTGGAGCCGTGGGCCGCGTGCGTGCTCCACTGCCACGAGGTCGCCGGAGCCCTCGTAGGACTCGGCGTAGGACCACTGCTTCAACTCCACGACAACGTAGGAGTCGTCGGCCGTCCTCGGGTCCACACCGGCGAGAATCACGTCGACCCGCTTGCTGGTCAGCGGCAACTGGTACTCGATCAGCATCTCGACCTGGCTCAGGCCTGCATCGGCGAGATCCTGGCCTAGAACCTCAAGGCTGCGCGACCAGGAACGGCGTTCTGCCGGACTCACGTTTCGGCCGATCTGCTCCGCGATCCGGTCCGCAAGGGTGCCGTTACCGACCAGGCGCAGCAGACCATCGGCGGACGTACGGAACGCTGACAACTCTTGCCCCCGGGCAGCACGAAGTGATCGTGCGCATGGGGGGCGTATCCGACAGCCGCCGGAAGCCCGTCGTGACGCGCTCCTACGTGATGGACTGTAGCGAATAGATCAACTCAGCGCCACGCTGACGCTGCTCGCGGCTACCGCTTGGAGGCTGAACCGCGAGCCTGGTCAACGGGGTAGCGACGAGCCGAATCCTGAAGCTTGGTCAGAGCCGCCTCCACCAGGTCGACGCCGAGTACATCGGCGAGCCGGGTCAGATAGATCATGACGTCGCCGATCTCGGCCCTCACCCGGCTGCCCGCGTCCGGGTCAGACATGACCGCCGCGGACTGCTCCGGCGTGAGCCACTGGAACTCGGCGATCAGCTCACCGACTTCGCCGGCGAGCGCCATGGCCAAGTTCTTGGGTGTGTGGAACTGTTGCCAATCCCGTTCTTCCGCAAATTCACGTACGCGGCCCGTCAGGTCGTCCATGGCCTGGAGCATGGCAGACCCGCGTACCAGCAGCTGCGTCGGCGGCAGCCCGGTGCCGTCCCCTCAGCTGATGTGCCACCCACCGTCGCCGCGCACCAACGCGTCCTCATAGGTCACGCTGCTGGCGGTGCCGTCCGCGTGGATGCCGATGCCTTTCGACCGTGCGTGGACGCGGTCAGCGGCTACTCCGGTGAGCACGATGTTGGTGACGTGGTGAGCGACGAGACTGCCCTCACCAGATGCTCGTGGGACTGCTGCGCAGCGGTGTCGAGGTGGACAGGGACGGCACCATCAGTGGAGGCGAACGACCCTCCCTACGCGCTGGCTGCTGCGCTTGCACGATGACAGACGGCGCACGACGATGACGGTTTCGTTGTGGTTGAGCCGCGTGCTGAAGCTGTTGCGGTGCCGCTCAGTCTCCACGCCCACCCTCGGTAGCGACGCCCCGCACGAGACTGACATTCGGGCTGCTCGATGAACCTCGGAGTGTCTATTTCGTGGGAATGCGACAGGTCGATGCGAGGCCCTGAATTGCTGGAAGGAATCGCCGTACGGAATTAACTGCTAGGTGCAGCCGTCGGTCACAACGAGACGATGACCGGTTGGACTTGGACGTTCTTGGTCAGCTGCTGCGGCGAAGGGACTGGTGTGCTGATGTTGACAGACGTGTTGTAGCCGTAGATGACGACCCCGTCGAGGTGGTTCGCGCCCGGCCAGTTCGACTCCAGGCGGACCGCCATCTGGGTGGGGAAGTTGGTTACCTCCTCGGCGCACGACCGGATCAGGACGACGCTCGGGGTGGCGGTCAGGTGGGTGGCCAGCATCCGGGCCAGCTTCTTGTAGGTCCAGCCCCAGTCCTTGGCACCGGCTTCGGCGTCACCGATCTCCTCGTCGTTGCCGTGCGCGCGGATGCACAGCGGCTCGCCCGCCTGCACCCCTGCCAGGTATGTAGCCAACTGCCGATCCGCCTCGGCCTGCGTGAGGCCGGCGTCGATGGGCAGGAGGGGCCCCCACGCATCCGCGCCCGATTCGGGAGCCTCAGACTGACCGCGTGTTTTCGGATCCTGCGTCGCCACGATGAACATGACATTCTCCTTTGGAATGGTCGCCTGTTTCAGAACAACCGCCGAAGGCAGATTAGCGTGGTGGTCGAAGAAGTGCCCTGTCAGCTATCCGGCTCGCATTTAACTCTGTCGGTGGTCGGACAAAATGCTGGCGGCATCGACGGAGTTGCACGTGATTGATGTCCATCATCGACGCGCAATTCCCGCACGCGCAACAGACGTACGGCGGCAGCCGGCGTTAGGGCAGCCGCTGGCAGGGAGCTGGCTGCATTCCGCCGCCAGGGGAGCTACCGGGGGTGAGGGTGCGTTATCAGATCCACTTCGAGCAGGAGTTGCCCGCCGGGGCGCTCTGCCGATTTCTGAACGAGAGCTACGGCATCTCGCCGGACGTTGTCTACGTGGGACGCGTCGAGGACCGAGCAGTCGATGACCCTCGGCCGGTCGCCATGCTCAGCCCTCCACCGCACGACGAGGAGTTCGGCTGGACCCTGACCGGTGACACCGACCTAGCCGACGCCACAGGTCAGGGTGAACGAGAGTTGGCGATTACCTTGGCCCGCGCCTTCGGGATGCGGGCGTTGGTCGACGACGGCAGCATCTACCCCAGCCGGTGGCTGCTGGTCAGCACCGACGGCAGCAGTGGCCGGGTCATCATCGACGAGGACGCGGCGGCCGACGGGCACCTGCGGGTGGTGCACGCTCTCGAACCGATCAGTGCAGAGCCGCACCTCGCCGTCACACCGCCGCCGAGTGGGCAGGTGACTGGTTTCCGACTGGAGAAGGCGACGCCCGCACACCATCGGCGACGCCCGGCCTTCAGCTGGCGCGGCCCTCCCGTTTGGCAGCCGCGATGAAGTCCGTCCAGGCCTGGGCGGTGAAGGTGAGTAGCGGTCCCGTGGAATCCTTCGAGTCGCGCACGGCGACAACGCAGGGGATGTTGGTGGCGACCTCGACGCAGTCACCGCCGTTGTCGCCGCTGCGGGTGCTTTTGCGCCAGACGGCGCCGCTCAGGTCAGTCATGCCGCATCTCCCCAGCGATCCGTTTGATCATGTCAGTCGATTCTGCCTCGCCGAGGGCCAGCGCATCCAGGCCTCGCCAGACGCGCTGGTAGGCGGCCAGCTCGTCGGGCTTGTCGAGGTACAGAGCGCCGGTCAATGACTCGCTGTAGACCACGGACGGTTCCGGCGCGGTGCGACCGCCCTTGGTGGCCGGGAAGTCGAGGATCACAAAGGATCCCGCAACCGCCCCGGGCTGCGGGCCTGCTGCCAGGGGCAGCACCCTGACGCTGACGTTCGGTAGCTCGGACAGCTTGGTGAGGTGAGCGAGCTGCTCGGTCATGACGGGTGGGCCGCCAACGCCACGCCGAAGCACCGCCTCGGACAGCACGGATTCAACCCTGGGAGCTGCCGGCAAGCGCCGAAAGAGCAGTGCCTGCCGTTGAAGCCGGACCTGGACCGCCCGCTCGCGTTCTTCCTCGTTCAGCATCCCGCCAAGGCGATAGAGTGCGCGGGCGTACTCCTTGGTCTGAAGGATCCCAGGGATGAGTGACTCGTCATAACGGCGCAGGTGGGCGGCGGCGGATTCCAGGCCCACGTACAGCTCGAACCAGTTCGGCACCGCATCCCCGTACGCGTGCCACCAGCCCTTCGACTTCGTCTCCGCAGCCAGTCCGCGCATCGCCTCGGTCATCTCGGGTGACACCCCGTACAACTCGCACATCGCCTTGACGTCGAGCACCCGAACCGATCCCTGACCACATTCGAGGCGCCAGATCTTCTGCCGGCTGTATTCGAGGGCTTCGGCGGCGGCGTCGAGTGTCACCCCGGCCTCGTTGCGGAACTGTCGCAGCAGCCGGCCGAGTTGCCGACGCGGCACTGTCGATCCGATGTCTTCGGGCATCCGCACACTCCCTGGTTCCGTCACGCAACACTGCGTGACCTTCTTCTGCAACTCCTACGGGTTTCAGCAAAGAAAGTCAATGCACAGCGGCGAAATTGCGGTGTGGAACGTTGCGTTTCCACTGCGGACTGTCGCAGGCTGGTCACAGCACGGCGGCCGGCCGGTACGCCCAGCGGACCTCGGGCAGCCAGTACCAGGCGGTGACGGTGTTCGGTGTGAAGG